>JAUQYZ010000093.1 GCA_030587475.1 Candidatus Sigynarchaeum calidifontis | reverse complement strand
AAAGGGAAAATGAACGATGATGCCCTTCTGAAGATGACCGGGGAATTTTACTGGCTCATGTGCCTTCCTCGTAACCATGAATATATCTGTACTGCGTCTCGGTGAGTTTATCGATCTTGATGCCCATCGCATCGAGCTTGAGCTGGCCCACCTTGTTATCGATCTCCTCGGGGACGTCGATTATGCCTGGCTTGAAAGTCTTGTAGTTCTTGGCGATGTACTCTGACACGAGGCTTTGCAGCCCGAACGACATGTCCATGACCTCGCTCGGGTGCCCCTCGGTCAGGACCAGGTTCGCGAGGCGGCCCTGGGCGAGCAAGTAGACCTTCTTGCCGTTCTTGAGCGTGATCTCCTCGACATCCTTGCGGATGGGCTTCCGCTCCTTGCACGTGTCGTAGAGGTTCTTGGTCGCGATCTCGACATCGAAGTGGCCGAGGTTACCCAGGATGCAGCCGTCCTTGAGCTGGTCAAAATGCTTGGACGTCACGACGTCCTTGCAGCCGGTGACCGTGAAGATGACGTCGGCTTCCTTGCAAGCATCGTCCATCGGGACAACGCGGAACCCGGCGAATACTGCCTTGAGGGCCTGGATCGGGTCGACCTCGGTGACGAGCACCTGGGCACCGAGCCCGCGGGCGCGCAGCGCCATGCCTGACCCGCAATGGCCGTACCCGGCGACCACGACGACCTTGCCCGCCATGAGGATGTGCATGCCCTGGATGGCCGACAAGACGCCCTGGCCCGTGCCGAGCTCGTTGTCGAATTCGTTCTTGCAGCGGGCATCGTTCACGGGGAAGAGTGGCACCTTGAGCTCCTTGGCCTGGTCCATGGCCTTGAACCGCTTCACGCCGGTCGTGGTCTCCTCCTGGCAAGCCATGACCGTCCCCGACTTGATGAGGTCGGGGAACTCCTTGTGTGCCGTCACGATGAGGTCTGCCCCGTCATCGATGAGGATGTTGGGCTTTTGCTTGAGACATTCACGGATGCACCAGTAGAACTCTTCGGGAGTGTTCCCGTGCCAGGCGAACACCTTCACGCCGGCATCGACCAGCGCGGCAGCGGTGTCGTCCTGCGTGGACAACGGGTTGCTCCCGCATAGCAGCACCTCGGCACCGCCCGCCTGGAGCGTGATGGCGAGGTTCGCGGTTTCCTTCGTGACGTGCAAGCAGCCCGCGATCTTGATCCCCTTCAGCGGCTTCTCCTTCGTGAACCGGTCGCGGAGGATTTTGGATGTCACGGGCATCTTCCGAGCGGCGACGTATATCGCTTCCTTGCCCTTCTCGACGAGCCCCATGTCGGCGATCTTGTAGACGCCTTCTTTCGCATTCGGTAGTTTTGCCATGTCTAATCATCGATAAAGTACGTATTTGAACAAAGGTGTCTCAATATATTAAAGAATTACAAGTTCGAGCATTTTTTGCAAAAAAACTTAATATTGCCCAAGATCCTTAAATAATAAGATGACATTATCGACGAAGTTCGAAAAGTGGCGATATTTGCCAGTTAATATCCACTTGTGGTAACAATGATACTCAGCGAGAAGACGAAGCATCTTCTTAATCTCTTGTATGCTGACGCGTTCGCGTACCAGGAAACCCTTGCTGACCAGCTGGAACACATGAACCTTCCCGCATCCCGCCAGAACATCGGGAAACATATCGATCAACTAGAAAAAGGCAATTTCATTCGGTACGGCATCATCGAGAACCCGAACGTGCATGACGTGCGTACCTTCTTTATTGAAATTAAGACCAATCCAGAAGAGCCGGAAATTGTTTCCCGGATCAACGCCATCGCGCGGGTGCGGTCGATCGACGGCATCATCGGCCAGAACTCCCTCGTGGTAAAGATATGCACCCGCAACGATCAACAATTCACCGCCATCTTGAAACAAATAGATGAGATCATCACGGGAACGCGGTTCCAGCATTACAAAGTCATCAATTGCTTGAAAACGTTCAAGGACGGGGGGAGAACTCTCGTCATATCGGACGGCGATGACGCGGCGGCCGGGGCCGTAGCCCCCGAGTTCGACTCGATCGACGAGTTGCTCCTCGATACAATGCAAAACACGACCCCCCGGGAAGGTGTCCTTGCCGAGCGTATGTCTTACACGTGGATCCACGAGCATACACTGCCGCAGCTACCGTCACTCACCTATGACCAGGTCCGGCGGCGCGTCGATGCCATGATCGAGGCGCGGCTCATCGACACGTTCACGATCAAGGTCTCCCCCGTGTTGATCCCCCAGACCGACTTCCCGCTGAAATTTTACCTCCAGATCCTGCCCAAGCGGCTTTCAGAGTACGATGCGATCGCCGCGGAGACCTTGGCACCCAAGGACGAGATCGTCGAGCTCTACCGGACCGGCGAGGAGTATGGCTTGTACGCCGTGGCCCGCACCGAGAGCATAGCCGGTTATCGCGAGTTCCTCGAGTCACTCTACAAGACCGGCAAGGTACAAGACACGATCTCCACGCTGGTCATCGACGAAAAGCTCCCCGCAATCTTCAAGCCCTTTAGAGGGCGTACGCGTCCGAGCCCAGGCGCGGCGTTCATTGAAAGGTCGTGACCTTCGGTCGCGTTTCCTTCACCGGGTAGAGCATTCCGGCCAGCGGCGGCATCGAGTTGTATACCTCCGTCACATCCGCCGTGCCGAACCGGATCCCGCGAGATTTCTTGATGCCATTGTAGATTCCCTTCACGAGGATGCTCGTGAGCTCGAAACTGACGGCGAAGAAGGCCAGCTTGGCGCCTGGCTGCAGCGGGGCGAGGTCGCCGGCGAACTGGGTCATCGGAAAAGCGATCGACTTCCCCTCGACCGCCCTGGCTTGAAAGCAAGGCACGATGACAGGGTACCCGTCGGCCGGGTCGATGAACGCGAGGAACTTCGGCCCGACAGGAGCGCTGAAAAGTGCCGTGCCGAATGGAGGGATGCGCGCCTCGGGCTTGCCGGTCTTCAACCCGCCGATGCCGATCGCGTCGGCCACCATGCCCTTGACGATGCCGCCCAGGGGGAGCGGCCGGAGCGGCGACGCTGCTCGGACAGTGTTGAAGTATACATGGTCGACCCGGACGTAGGTGTTGTACCGCAGCAGCTGCGCCGTGTTGAAGTTCTCCGCGTCCGCCCCGTCGAGCGAGCACCGGTCAAAGTCCATCTTCACTTGCATGAACGTGAGGGGCATGGTCTTGGTCATGTACAAGGAGGCCGACTTCGGGTTGCCGTAGACGTGCTTCTTGCTGCGGCCCTGGATGAATTGCCCCCATTTGACCGTCTTAGCGTCGATCGCCCTGTTGCAAGCGATGAGCGTGACGTGTGGGAACCCCGCGGGGTCGATCGTCCCGAGCAATTTGGCCATGATCTCCGTCCAGGTGAACTTCACCGCTTCCGCCGGTATCTCCTTGAGCCACGTTGGCTTCTCATCGTGTTTTCCCATGTCTATCTCCTCCGGGTTCTCCCCCGCTATCCATCCTCCTTTCTCGTGAGGCCGGACCAGGCCACGACCGGCACTCCGCTCGCCTTGGCGAGCGCGAGAAAATGTTCCATCTCGCGCCGGGTCAGCAACGGCGTTGCTTTCAACACCCACTTGCCCAGGTCCATGCGCTCGTACTTGTCCGCGGGCAGGTTATTGAAGGACAAAAGATCCCACCGCTGCACCTTGCCCCCCAGCTCCCTGGCGATGAACTTTGCAATGCCACTCACGTTCTCGTCCGTGGCCGTGTACCCGGGGATGATCGGCGTGCGGATCCAGAGTTGCTTCTCCTTCCCGTTGACGTGGCTCGCCAGCCACCGGCAATTATCGAGTATCCTTTCGTTTGATATGCCCGTGAATGCCTTGTGCTTTTCCGGGTCGATCTCCTTCAAGTCGTACATGAAAAGGTCGACGTGGGGGAGCAGTAGCTCGAGCACGGCCACTGTCGTGGCACCGGTCGTCTCTATGGCCGTGCTCATCCCCCTCGCCTTGCACATCGAGAGGAACCGCGCGACCGCGTCAACTTGCACGGTCGGATCCCCGCCCGATACCGTGACGCCGCCGCCGGACTGGTCGTAATAGGCAATGTCCTTGGCGACCTCGTCGACCAGGGACTCGATCGGCATGGACTTCCCGAATGCTTTCAGCGCCGTGGACGGGCAAGCCTCCACGCAAGCGCCGCACGACGTGCACGCGTGCCGGTCGATGTGGATGCCATCGGCAGCCCTTTTTATCGATTTCTCGGGGCATGCCTTCACGCAGCTCTCGCAGCCGATGCACTTCACCTTGAACCACTGGATGCTGGGCTCGCGCTCGAGCCCCTCGGGGTTCTGGCACCACGCGCAGCGGAGCGGGCACTGCTTGAAGAACACGGTCGTCCGGATGCCGGGTCCATCCTCCGTGCTGTACCGCTGAATCTCGAAGACATTCGCCGTGGTGCCCGTCGCGGCTGTGGTTCCATCCTTCATGTCAATCGTGCCTTGCTGGTAGTGATGCCTCCAGACTGTCAGAGATTGTGGGATTCCCTGGCGATGATCTCGTCCTGGAGCTCCTTTCCTATGGCCGTGAAATACGCGTTGTAACCGGTGACGCGGACGAGCAAGTTTCCGTAGTGCTGGGGGTGGAGCTGAGCGTCCTTGAGCATGGCCGAGTCGAGCATGTTGATCTGCAGCGCGCTGCCCCCGTTCTCGATGTACCCGCGCAAGTACGACTTGAACTTCTCCTTGTGCTCCGGGTCGCGCAAGATGGCAGGATTGAACGTGATCGTGTGGGATGCACCGTTCGGGAGCACGTTGACATGGTTCCCGGAGCCGTCCTTGCCGCCGAGCGCGGTGCCGACCGAGTTCGCGACAGCCGTCGGCCCCGCCACGTCAGCGCCGTTCGTCGGGCAAATAGCATTCGACAAGAACGTGCCTGCTAACCGCCCGTCCGGCGTCGCGGGAGTGAGGGCGGCATCGTTGCCGGCCCAGTAGTTCCAGCTCAGCATGCCCGGGCGGAACGTGTACCCCGTCGGTGTCTTGTACTTCCAGGTTTCCTCGGCCCATGCCCGCATGACCGCCATCGCGATGGCATCGGCTTCCTTGTCGTCGTTGCCATATTTCGGCGCCTTGTTCTTGAAAAGTGCTCGCATGATGGCATGTTCTTTCTGGCCTTGATAGTTCGCCTGGAGTGCTGCCTTGACCTGGTCGATCGTGTATTTCTTCTCGTCATACACGAATTTCTTGATGGCGAGCAGCGAGTCGACCATGGTCGCGAAGCCCACGCCCTCGATCGTGACGAACCCGTATCGCGGCGGCGCCTCGCGGATGTCCTTCCCGCTCTCGATCATGCCGTCGACGAGGATGCTCACGTAGGGCGTTGGCATCCAACGTGCCCGGAACCCCTCGGTCATGTTGTAGACATCGACCGTGCGCTTGATAACGTGCTTGAGCTGCATGAGAAACGCCTGGAAGAACTCGTCCCAGGACGTGAACGCGGCCGGGTCGCCCGTGTCGGGCCCGAGCTGCGCCTTCTCCCGCTTGGGATGGCGGGCACCAGACATGCTCTTGCCGCGCCACAAGGTCAGCTCGATGCTCCTGGCCAGGTTCGGGTTGCAGTTGACCGTGCCGGAACGGTCGTTGCCCTGCATCGTGTTCTCGAGGCAACCGACGCATGCATAATCCCAAGCATCGCTTACGGGAACTCCCTCGGTCATTATACCGGCCATGCTCCGCTCGTCAAAATTGAGGATGAACGGGGCGCCCTGAGCGCGGGATACCATGGCCACGAGCATGTCAAGGAGCCTGTCGGGGCTCTTCTTATGGAGGCGCACGTTCGGCTTCGGCTCGAGGATCGGCGCCCACTCGTCAAACACTTCCAGGATGAGATACGTGAGGTCGTTCGTCGCGTCATCGCCACCGGGCCCGATGCCGGCGAGCGTGACGAGCTGGCCGAACCCCGACGTGATGCCCTGGTTGCCGATCTTGATCTGGGCGTCGTAAGCCGTGTTGCAGTGGAACATGAACGCGGAAAAGATGTCCTTGGCGAATTCTCGCGTGATGGTCTTCTTGATCATGACATCCTGCTCGTAAAGGGGCCACAAGTACTGGTCGATGCGGCCGAAGCTCGTGCCCGGCCCGGGATAGCTTTCCTCGGCGATCACGAGCATGTGGACTAGCCAGACGGCCTGCATCCCCTCCCAGAACGTGCGCGCGGGCTCCCACGGCACCCGGTCCAGGTTCGCGGCCATCCGTTCCAGCTCGGCCTTGCGCTGACCGGAAGTCGACTCGCCGGCCAGGCGGCGGCACTCGGCCGCGTACTTCCTGGCGAGGTCCCGCGGCAGTTCCGACGAGACGATCATAGCCCGCAGCTCGGCGCCCTTGGAACCGCGCTTGTCTGCCTCTGGCAATGCATCGTACGTGCTCTTTGCCTTCTCGTGTAAGTACTTGAATCCCTTTTCCACGACGAGCTTGTAGTCCGGGATGAGGTGCCCGCCAGTCGCCCCCGCGTTGCCGAAGCCATCGAAATGGAACTGCAGTATCACCTTCCGGTTTTGCAGGTTTTCTTTCTCGAAGGTGGCCTGCTCCTTCTTGTCGAGACACTTTGAGAGTTGCGTGTTGAACCTGCCCCCCGCGATCAAGTCATTGTCCGATATGATCTCGTGCGGGATGCGGTTGACCATGACCTCCTTGAAGAACCACGCTCGGCGCTCGGGAATAGGGAGCTGCCAGAATCCTTCCGGTAAAGGAACCGGCTCCGCCATGAGCTCGAATGACTTGGGGAAGGGGCCCTTGTCATTCTCGCCCATGTACGCGTACATCTCCGGGACGATGTAATAGTCGCCCTCGTTCCACACGCGATCCCAAGCTGTGCCCGTCGTGAAGGGGGAAAACTGGTTGTTCCACGAGCGATCGTTCCCTTTAAAATAGTAGTCCCGCAGCCAGCGCGCCCGGGGGGACAGCACGTGCGGGCTTGCCACTTCGAAGACGGGCTGGCCGGGGGTCTTGCAAGTGTCCGTCGATGCCATGGTGCTCGAACAAGACGGGACGCTCCAGTAATAATATGCTTTGGGACGCAAGAAATAAGGAATAAGGTAAGTTCCCGTGGGGAAACAACGGGCAGATCGATGGTCACTCGGCCTTGCCCCGGTCCCACTTGCCCTTCGCGCGCAAGGCCTCGATCTCCTTCGCCGCGATGTTCTTGAGCAGCACGTAGTCGGTTTTTTCCGTGCGAGTGAGGGGCATCTGCGCCGGTTCCATGACCACGACAGCCGACGGGCGCTTGTAGGCGGCCAGGCCGGTCTTGCACGCCGCCATGATCTCCTCCGGGGTGACGTGCTTGCCCGCCTTCTTTTCGACGAAGAGGAACACGCCCTCGCCAAACACGTCGTGCGGCATGCCGACGACGCCGGCGACCTCCACCTGGTCCTTGAACTTCTCGACGACGAAGTCCTCGATCTCGGGCGGGTAGACGTTGTATCCCTTGGGCTTGATCATGAACTTGGAGCGGCCCGAGATGTGCAGTCCCTTGTCGTCGTACGAGCCGAGGTCGCCCGTGTAGAGCCAGCCGTCCTTGGTGATCGTCTTCTTCGTGTTCTCGGGGTCGTTCACGTAGCCGAGAAAGACTTGCGGGCCAGAGAAGCAGATCTCGCCGATCTGTCCCGCTGGCTTCTCCGCGCCAGCGGTGTTATCATCCTTCATGGGCTCGCGGATGGTCATGGGCGTGATGGGCATCGTGTACCCGGCGCTCGAGATGATGTCGTCGATGCTCGCGTTGAGTGACGAGAACGTGGCCATGCCGCTCATCTCGGTCATGCCAAAGCCCGTGGCTATCTTGGGTGCCATCTTGGCCATCTGCTCGGCGAACGGACGCGTGATGGCCTGCCCGCCGTAGATGGCGACCTTGAGCGACTTGAGGTTGTAGTTGTAATAGTTGGGCATGCGCCACTCCATGTTGAACAGCGACGGGATCTGGCCGATGATGGCGCACTTATACTTGGCAATGGCATCGAGGCTGAGGTCGGGCTTGAACATGTCGAGGACGACCGCCTTCCCGCCGAAGTACAAGGTCGTGAAAAACTGCTGCGTGAGCCCGCCGACGTGGCTCGGTGGCATGTTCACGAGGACAGCATCGTCGGGGTTGTCGAAGCCGTAGGCGATGCCCGAGCACAGGGCCTGGGCGCAAATGCCCTGGTGGCACAGCAGCGCCGGTTTCGGATAGCCCGAGGTGGAGCCGGTCGTGTAGATGACGAGGCAGCCGTCCCGCTCGCCGATCGCCTCGGATGCCTTCTTGAGCTGCTCCCCGAGGTCCTTGCGCTCGCCGCTGTTGACCTTGCGGAGCAGCTCCTTGGCGTCGAGGGCGAACTCGAGCGCCGAAATGACCTTGGTCTGGTCGTTGTCCTCGTTTATGTCGTCGGGATTGGAAAATTGCACGCAGTACTTGAGCGAGTCGCAGTTGTCCATGACCGCCTCCGACATCTTGCCGAAGTCGGCGAAATCAGTCTTGCCGAGGTGAAAGTACACTTTTGCCTTGATCAGGTCGATGCAGCGCTCGGCCTCGGAGGGTTTGAGCCGCATGTCGAGCGGCGCGAAGACGGCGCCGATCTTGAAGCACGCGAACATGACGAACACGTGCTCGGGGAAAAACGGCAAGGAGCTGGCAACGAAGTCGCCCTTCTGCACGCCCATCTCGAGCAGCTTGCAAGCGATGCCGTCCATGGCCTCCTTGAACTGCGCCCAAGAGTAGTCCCGGCCCGTGTCCGCGGAGACGAGGGCGATTTTCGCCGGGCATTCGGCCGCCCACTTCTCGATGACGTGGTGCAAGATGTGGCGGTCGGTGTAGTCCTTCTCGAACATTCGCCAGGTGACTTGCGGGACGCCGTGCACGACTTCTGGTTTTATCTTGGTCATGGTTCACTTTCCCTCCAGCTTTTTCTGCAGTTCCTTGACCTGCTGCTTGAGCTCCTTGACCTCCGCTCGGAGTGTTCCGACATCGGTTAGTTCATCTAGATCTTTCTTGCTCGGGTAGATCGCGTCCGGGAACAGTTCCTTCAACTCCTTCAAGCTCGGCTGCTTGCCGTACTCGCAGATCTCGAATGCCTCGGCCTGCTTGACCTTGCGATCTGGGTATCCCGCCTTGATGAGCTTGCGGTAGCGAACCATGACATCGGAGAACGCGTAGTTGACGAGAGTTTCCACGATCTCCCTGCGCTTGTTATAATCATATTCTTCAGGCACGACTTCGAGCATACCTTGAGTGTAGGGAAGCCACTCCATAAGCTGCGACGTGTGCTGGCTGATCGCGAGTGCCTTTTTCTCGTAGACATCCGTCACGTCAAGGATAACGCTTGGACGGAAGTCCGGATTTGAGAAATGGTCAAATGCATAGGTGATAACGGGCATCTGGCTTGTATAAGGGGTTCGAAGCTCCGGAAATGCATGAGGCACGATGAGAAGGTATGAAGCGTCCATGACCAACTGGCCAACGTAGCGATGATCTTTATGATAATCGATTGGCCGGTGCGTGATGACAAGATCTGGAGCATATTCCCTGATGCAGCGTATGACCTTGCGAAGCTGGTCCTCGTTGACCCAGACCCCGTCGTCCGGAACGTTGAGGTTTTCGTACTCCACACCAAGCTGATCTGCCGAGGCCTTCGCTTCCTTTAGCCGTCGCGCAGCGAGTTCGATTTCCCCTTGTTTAAAATGACCCTTATCTCCGTTTGTTACTGCTACGTACTTCACCTTATGTCCACGGCCTCTTAATTTGATCGCCAGGCCACCCGTGAGCAAATCCGCGTCATCAGGGTGCGCCCCAATGACGAGTACCTTGAAAACCTTGGTCTCCTCGACGGGCCGCGGGTAGACCCACGATGCGTTGAATGGCCTTGAATTGATATCCAATGTCTTGCTCATGTCGATTCACGTGTCTCTAATCCATATTCTATGCCAACGTTTGCATCAAGGCATAAAAAAGCCTCCCTCACGATTCAGACTATCCCCCCAGCATTCAAGCACGCTGAATTTCTGAACGCCTCGCCACCGGCGCCATTTCAGCGGCGACCTCCCGGTGGATCGATTCCGGTTTGGCTAAATCTCTTGCTATTTGAAGAGGAACTCGACCCGCGTCCCCTCCTGGAACAGCGCGGAGCCTCGTGCCGGCGACGATAGTGCCAGCACCTTGATCACGTGCTTGCAGAACTTTCGCCGGGGCTCGGGGAGCCTCTCGTTTTTCGCGAAGTCCTGGCAGTCGCAATGCACCCGCGTCCCGCCAAAGCCTGCCTCCAGCCACACCGCGTAAGAGTCCCTGCTCGAGCCCGTGACCGACGCCGAAATGCGGGTGCCCGTCGCGGCGAGCCCGTGCACGTTCGAGTCGGGAATGAGCGCGGCACGGCTCGCCCTGCCATCATCGATGAATGTACTGAACGGGGTACTCGCCTTCAACGCGGATCCGGCACTCGCGCGGCGGCGGGCGACCTCTTGCAGCACGGGGTTAGGGGGGCGGTCTTGGACGGGCGGCACGGCAAGGGGCTCGATACCCCGCCCCGCGGCCCACAAGTTGAACAAGTGTGCCAGCACGAACCGCAAGGAGAGCGCGTCCTCCCCGCAGTACTCGAGCAAGGCCTCCCGGTAGGCCGGGTCGTGATCTTGCTTCCACTTGAACCATAGCCAGACCGCGTCGGCCCCCGCGTTCTGCTCCTCGCCACTCGTCCAGCCGAATCCTTCCCGGAGCTTTTTCAAGCCGCCGGGGATGAAGAGGCGCTCGCTCGACAGCAGGTAGGCGTCGATGGTGCGGTGCGCGAGGGCGCGGCCGGCCTCGCGCTCGATGAATGGGAGATCGAATGTCGTGCCGTTGAAGGTGCAGATCGCCTTGTCCGCGTTCGATTCGAGGTACGGGACGAGGTCTTGCAAGTTCTCGTCGCGGGTGAAGTGCCGGCACGTGTCTCCATCGAGGACCGACACGGTCGTGATCACGTCGCGGGCCAGGTCCAGCCCCGTCGTCTCGATGTCGAGGTAGATGACCTTTCCTTCGCGTACCAGCGATCCTATCGTAGCGATGTCCTGGACTTCCCCCGCCCGCGGCACGATGGGTTGGCGTTTCCTCTTCATGGATGCTCCCGGCTCGATCGCGTTGTAATCAAGAGAGGGAACCTGGTCTTGCGTTTTAAATGTCTCGGTTTAATATGGATCCCGCCCTCGTGATCAACACCAGGCAATCACCATCCAGATGACGAGGGCGACGATCACGGCGAGAGTGGTGATTGCAGCAATGCCGAGCGGGGAGCGCACGGCATTCTTGAGCGGCTCGATCTTGAAGCCGATCGCCTCGTGGGGACACGTCTCTGCACACGTGTAGCACGTGATGCACCTTGCATTGTCCCAGCATGGCACGTTACCTTGTTTTAGCTCGGCCGGTGGCGTTATGGCCTCGACCGGGCAGTTTTTCCAGCAGGTCGCGCAGAGCTTGCACCTGGCCGGGTCGAACGTGATGCGGGCCTTGAACACGACGTTGGCGAGGTACTTGGCAAGGACGCGGGGCATTGGCACGCCCGCGATGGGGCTCCCGGGCGGGATCTTGAACGGGCGCTTCACGTTCTCGAGGGGCTCGCCCTTGAACTCCACGGCGCCGAGATCGGTCGTTCCAAGCCCTTTTTTCTCCCCGAACTTCAGGTATGGCACCTTGCCCGTGTCGAGGCCGATGATCTTGCATATGGCAGCGTCGAGGGCGACGCCGTCGAAGCCGGCCAGGATCAAGTCGAGTTTCACCACGTCGCCGGCGGACGGCCCGGGGCCCTCCTGGCAGAGATAGCCATCGACCACGGTCAGCGCCGGCCTAGAGACCGAGTACACGTCCGCGAGGGCCGCGCAGAAATCGTTGATCATGGGGAACCGGCCATGCGTCCGGGACTTGTTGCCGAGGGGCAGCGTGCCGAACATGTTCTTCACGCAGCAAGTCAGCCGCGTGAGGTCGTGGGTCTTGATCTTGGGCAAGTTGATGATGAGGTCGGCTTCCCCGACGAGGGTTGACGCGGCGAACTCGTCGAGCACGAGCGGGTCCTTGACCTTGTAGACCCTCCGGGTGGTCTTCTCGAACGGCATGCACTCGACGCCCTCCTCCTGGCATGTCTGCTCGATGAGGCTCGCTTTCAGCACCTTTTCAGTCGTTCCCATTGAAGTCGAGGCGGTGCTGTCCGCGACGACGATGCGCCTGGGCTTGAATTGCTTGACCCAGCGGATCACGGCGCGTAAAACTTCCGGGTGCGTCGTTACCGCGCGCTCGGGGGGCTTTGCCGAGAGCAAGTTGGGCTTGAGCAAGACAAGCATCCCCTCGCGCATCAAGCGCTTGGCATCGACGAGATCGAGTGCCTCGCGCACGGCCTTGCCGACGTCGTCGTCCCTTATTCTCGTTATGGCTATCGGTGTTTTCCCGTCCATGGTAGTTCCGCCGTATCGCGAGATCCGCGATATGATCGCTTCCCGGGGGAACCATTATTAATCCTTGACGCCGAAGAAGCAAAGGACGATCATGGCTGGAACCGTCTTGTTCTCAAGCCAGGCCGCGCCCGAGGATCTCGCCCTGGCACGAAAGGTGTTCTTGTCGTCGGTGCTGCTCACCTGCGTGTACTTGTTGGTCGGGTTCAAGTGGTTTTTCACAGCGTGCTTCGGTACGGCGCTCACGTCTTGGCAACTTGCATTCGCATGGCCCGTCTACCGGTATAGCCTCGTGTTTTGCTTGCTGTTCCTCGTGCCCTGGTACTTGTCGACGAAACGGTGGGGGTTGAAGTTCGTGGACCTCGGCTGGCGTTGGGGGAAGGTCAAGCTCGGCGTCATCTTGCTGCTGATCGGGCTCGGCGTCGCGGTCGCATCGGGCTTTGTTGCCGCGGGAGATGCGACGATGGTCGCGTTCTACCCGATGGAGCGTGTCTTCGTCGATCCAGCGTACGGGGCAGTCACGCTCAACATCGGCGGCTTCATCGTCATGGAGGCAATGTATGTTTTCTTGTATTACATCCCGTACGAGTTCTTCTTCCGCGGGTTTTCGATGATCCCGCTCGTGGAAAAGGGCAAGCTGCGCACCACCTGGGCAGTGCTCTACACGACGGCCATCACGACCGCGGTGCATTGGGACGTGCCCACGACCGAACTCGTTTCCGCGCTGGTGGTTGGCTTCATCTTCGGCCTCGTCGTGCTCAAGACCAGCTCGATCCGTTACGTGTTGATCGCCCACGTGGCCACCGGCCTCATGACGAACATCATGTGCATGCTCGTGTTGCAAGGCCTTTATTAGGGATCAAGGGGTGCGTGAAAACATGGGAACGACAAGCCTAGTTACGGGCGCTAACGGGTACATTGGCAGCCACCTGGTCGACCGTTTGCTCGCGGGCCAGGATGACAAGGTGGTCGCCATGGTCCTCAAGGGTACCGACGAGTCGAACCTCGACGACGCGAAAAAATCCCCGAAATTCTCGATCGTGTACGCGGATCTCATGGATCCGGCGTCGCTCGAAAAGGCGTGCGACGGCATCGACACGATCTACCACCTCGCCGCCCTCGTGACCGACTGGGCACCGAAGGATCTGTACACGCGGGTCATCGTCGGCGGGACGAAAAACATGGTCGACGCGGCCATCAAGGCGGGCGTGAAGCGGCTCGTGTACATGAGCTCGCTGGTCGTGCACGGCCTGGGCGGGCACGTCCACGCGGACGAGACGGCGCCGATCAGGCCCGTGCCATTTTTCCCCTATGCCGTGGCGAAAGCGGAGGCCGAGGCGTTCCTCCAGGACGTCATCAAGGCCGGCAAGCTGGAGGTCGTGATCGTCAGGCCTGGGTTCGACATTATCGGGCCCCGGAGTGCCACGACCTTCGCGCAACTGGCAGCCCAGCTGGAGAAGGGACGGTACGCGTTCATGGCCGGCGGGAAGAAGTTGATCACCCTGGTGAACGTCAAGAACCTCGTGGCGGGCATGGCCCACGTGGGGGCATACCCGGCCGCGGCAGGCGAGGCTTACGTGGTAACGGATGTCTCCTGGACGCATCGTAAGTATGCCGAGGAGATCTGCAAGCGATTCGGCAGCCAGCTCAAGGCGGTGAGCGTGCCCTACGCCCTCGCCGCGTTCATCGCATCTATAATGGAAGGGTTCGCGCGCTTGTTCAAGGCGAAGAAGGGGCCTATCTTGAACCGGTACCGGGTGTCCATCCCGCGCAACGACATCGATTTCAGATCAGATAAGCTGTTGTCGACAGGATTCAAGCCGCCGTTTTCACTCGAGCAAGGATTAGACGAGGCGGTGGCATGGTACAAGGAATGGAAGGCTTCTACAGCCGCGAAAGGCGGCAAGAAACCGTGAAAAACGTTTTTCAAGTCCACGACCTTCTTTTTACTAATCTAGTGCGGTTGATGTTCCATGGTCAAGTTATCTTTGTGCTTAAATGGCCTCACTAAAGCGCAATTACTGGAGATAGCCAAGCAATTTCCGTGGCTCCCGCACATGGCGAGCAAGACCCGCACCGAGATCATCGATGCACTCTCCAAGGAGCTCGCATTGCAGCAAAGGCTGGACAAGCTCGTCAAGGAATTCGATGGAAAGGACACGTCGGTCATTAAAATGTTCCTTACCCAGAAAAAACTGCGATACGACGGCATGTCGCAGGCCGAGTTCGCCAAGTTCTTGCAGCAGAACATGCGGGCGGCGAACAGTTTCGCGGCGTGCGTCAACAAGCTCAGCACGCTCGGCCTCATCTTCACGAGCGTCAAGGTAAAGGAAAAAGATGATCCGAAGGTCGTATTTCCCAGCGAGTACTTGCGCTTCTTCGACGATCGCTTCAAGGTCACGGGCGTCTCGTGAGCGTGCGATATTGCATCCCTATTTCTTGGTCGTTGCTTTCTCGGCCTCCTTGTCGAGGTCCGCCGAGTCGTACCACGACTGGAACTGGTCGAGATCGTCCTTGGGGAACTCGTACGCGTGCTCCAGGTCTGGATATGTCCCCTTTTCGACCTCGTCCTTGTAGGCGCTAACTGCCTTCTGTATCTCCTCGCCGATGTTCCCGAAGTGCTTGAGGAACTTGGGCTTGAAGTCCTTGTAGATGCCGAGCATGTCGTGGATGACCAGGATCTGGCCGTCACAATGCGGGCCAGCGCCGATGCCGATGGTGGGGATGCTGACCGATTTCGTGATGAGCTTGGCGACCTGCCACGGGATGCCCTCGAGCACGATGGAAAAACAACCTGCCTTTTCCAGGTTCTTTGCATCGAGGACGAGCTTCTTTGCTGCTTCCACGGTCTTCCCCTGGACGAGATTCCCGCCGAACTTATACACGGCTTGGGGCGTGAGACCGATGTGGCCCATGACCTGGATGTCCGCGCGGATGAGGGCGTCGACGATCGGGAGGATCTCCGTCCCGCCCTCGATCTTGACCGCCTCGGCACCAGCCTGGATGAACCGCCCCGCGTTGTAGACCGCGTCCTTGATGTCTACCTTGTAGGACAAGAAAGGCATGTCCCCGACGATCATGGCGTTAGACACGCCGCGGGCGACGGCACGCGTGTGGTGGATCATCTCGTCCATCGTGACCGCCAGCGTGGTTTTATGGCCGAGCACGACCATGGAGAGGGAATCGCCAACCAGGATCAAGTCAATCTTGCTTTCATCCACGATCTTCGCGAACGCGTAGTCGTACGACGTGATCGTGACGATCTTTTGGCCTTTCTGTTTCTTTTCTACCAGCTTTTTTGCCGTGGTTTTGGCCATCGCCATGTGAACCGACCTCGAACATGCTATCAAGGCGCTATAACTTAATTAAAATTTGCGACGCGGCATTGACGGGCTAGTTTTACAAACGAATGATGAAATAGCTCACGGGATTTAACGGGAGCGCATTACTTTTATTTTCTTCGGATTCACGTTCATGGCTTGAGCATGTCGTAGGTATTCGCACTGGTGTTTCTACGGGCTGTAATAAATTTGTCAATGAACCCGGTTAAAAAAAGAGGCGAGAAATGCACCTGCAATGATGAACTTGGAAGTGCGAAGACGTTTTTACCGAGTTGCACCATTCCATATTCATGGAAAAACGCA
>JAUQYZ010000082.1 GCA_030587475.1 Candidatus Sigynarchaeum calidifontis | reverse complement strand
TGCTGGCCTTCGATGACGATCAACGATATCCGCCGGTGCCCTCCCGGCGTCCTGATGCACGTGATCTTCCCCGCTGCATCCCATCGCCGTATCGTCCGGGTGCACACTCCTATCATCGACGCGGCGATGCCGATCCTCACGCATGATGTCATGATGCCATGCATCATCCAATCATGGCCCATAAACCGGGATATCATCCACACCGTGTCCAACTTTGTCTAGCAAAAACTGGACTGTTTAGCAACCCCGATATTTATGAACAGACATACCCGACCTCGGATCAAGCTCGGCACGATCATCACCATCGCCGTGCTGCTGTTCACTCCTGTATTTGTTGGATTATCGCCACCAGGGCGTTTATCGACTGGCGAAAAGATCCTGGAAGATGGAATGCAGTTCATTCCAGTCGAGCCCACTGCTAGCCAAGCTTCTGGCTCGATCGACGTGAACCTGAGTTTACTAGCCACGGGCACCTATAAAGCCTACGCGATCACCTTGTCCCGCGGGAACATGTACAACTTCACGGCAACGAGCACGGGCGCGGCGACCTTCGACGTTTCTCTCGTACACGGCGTAACCGTGACGGATTATTACAACCAGGAAAGCACGAGCGAGTATTCGGATGACATTTTGGTAGCTACTGGCGTTCCCCTGTGGGGCGGCTATGACAACTGGAACAGTATCACGTTCTCAAGCCGTGTCACGCAAGGCGCCACCGTATCGAGCGGCACGAGCAAGTCGTTCCTCGTTTACATTGATGGTAGCTTCCCGATGGAGACGATCGCCTGTAATCTACTCGTTATCTTGCGGTCTACTTCCGATACGAGCAACAATCTCGGAACGCTAGCGTGGATGACCGTCTCTCTCGCGACCCCAAGCTTGACCGTGAACTACACGAACACAACATCGAGCGTCACCACGGTCTTTGAGCAGAATTCGGTAAATCTAGTCAGATTCGGCACGTCCGGAAGCGCCATTCTGACCCACAGCATCCTCAACGAGACCGTGGGGTCGAACAGCACCTTGACACTAATCAGGTGGCAAAAGGATCTAAGCGGGAACGTGCGAAGGAGCACGACCCCTGCCATAGGCGTCGTGAACGATGTGTACGTGCCCTCGTTCCGTAACATCGATCTTGATGGCAGCGTGCTACCTGGCTTCATCATCAACCCGAACCCAAGTTCCGACGCGATGCTCTCGTGGACATTCTCCGCCATCACAGATCGATCGGTCTCGTATTCCACGATGCCACTCGCCGATACCGTGATAAACTTCACGCTCGCGGGATTGAACCGCGCCTTCCGCGTGATCGAGATCACTGGTGCCACCTATTTCGACATCGAGTTCACTGAAAACGTGTTATACACGCAGTTGAACTGGAATGTAGCCGCGCAGTTCTATGCCCTAGGCAAGGACAACGGATTGCTCTACAACCTCAACTTGAGGGGTGTTAACGACAGTGAAAGCGCGACGGTCTTTGCAGCAAGCCAGAACAACGCGTACTTGAACACGGTAACGTCTTTTAAAAGTAACTTGTTCTCGAGCTACCGGTACTGGTTTGCAGGCCATGGAAGCGCTAGCCCCTCCATATCAACGCCCACCGGAACGCAGCGGCTCGGCATCATCATCACGGCCACGCCGACAACAGCGTACTTGAACTTTTCGTGCCTGGTCAACATCACTTCTATGCTTATCCCCGTTCTCAGCTCGGGGGAAGGCGTGGATATCGGCACGAGTCTTGGTTATCCCCATGGCTCTTTCGAGATGTTCCACGTCCGCCAGTTCAGCTTTGAGGACTTCACGCAGTTCAAGTGGGGCGTCCGTTCGTGGAACGTTACCCCCATAAGCGCCGACGCGAATCTCTACTGCAACGACGATGGTATCTACCCGCGCAACTTGAACAACGCGCTGATTTCAAATACGTTCAGCACGACGGGACTTGCAGGCACCATAACGCTGAGCTACGAGATCAAGGGGCGCATACAAATGGGGGATGTTCTCAACGTTTATGTGAAGAACGAGACCAGAATGACGCTCATCACGACGGAGTCGGGATCCATCGTCACGCCCACGATTAGAAGTTTTTCCATCACGGGCTCCTCCGGCGCGCAGGTTCAGATCATCTTCAATTTTACCACGAACGACGTAGGGTCTGGTGAAATCGGCCCCGTCATCGACGACGTGCGCATCGGTAACGCGACTCAAGCGGCATTCTTCGATGATTTCCAGGATGATCTCTCGAAGTGGACACAAGTAGACAACAAGGGGGGGAGCGCTCTTTACTGGCACATCGCCAGCGATAGCACTTCCTTTAATCGCCCCGAAGTCGACATAATCTATCCCAACCAGATTTACAGCATGTTCGGGTACTATGCAGAGCCAGCCTATTCTAGCTTCACGCGGGAGGTGTTCGGGTACAACCCCTCGATCCAATCTAG
The DNA here is from genome assembly GCA_030587475.1 of Candidatus Sigynarchaeum calidifontis. Taxonomy (GTDB): domain Archaea; phylum Asgardarchaeota; class Lokiarchaeia; order Sigyniarchaeales; family Sigyniarchaeaceae; genus Sigyniarchaeum; species Sigyniarchaeum tengchongense. The sequence continues at coordinate 9,274 of JAUQYZ010000082.1, read as the reverse complement.
CCAAATCGGATACCTGGTCATCATGGCTGCTGGGCCAATCGTTCAGAATTTCTCCACGAGTATATCCAACACGGTTTATAACCCCGTGAAGATCCAGGATGGAACCATCGTGCGGAGCAATTTGAAATACACGCAGATAGGTATCACGTACGATCTCCCCGACTTCTACCAATACTACTATTTCGATCTGGAACCGGGATACAAGTACGGAATCGCTGTCGAAAAAGATGGCCTGGACACGCTGATCATCGACGGGACCCTCACGTCTGGCGTTGGAACCAACGTCACGAGCACGTTCGACCGGTTCTATGGGTTTTTTGTCGTGAACATCACATACTACGTGTTACCTGCTTCACCCGGTCGTGTTTACATCAAGTTCGCAACGGTCGCGCCCGGATTAACACTCACTATACGCTTCACGAAGGAATCCACCGCGCCGGAGTTTCCGTGGCTTTATATAATCATAATCGCATCGATCGCGGTGAATGTGATATTTGGATACATCCTCGCGTACAATCGACGCGTGATCACACTACCGAAGCGGCGAATATCGAAAAAGATCTAAATATGTTTTAAACAATCCTTCTTTTTTACCTTAACTAGCCATAAATCTCGCTCATCGTGGACTTGTCGTCGATCATAGCCGAGAGCAATAGCGCGAGGTTGGGAACGCCCGTTACCTTTTTCACGTCGTTGATGATCGTGACAGGAACTCCGGTGACCTCGTACTTGCGCGCGATGTCCGGGTTCTCGTATGATTCAACGATCTCGACGGACACCTTGTCATTCGATTGGATCGCGAGCGCGTTTTCAAGGAGCACGGCTTGGGCACAATACGGGCAAGTCGGTGTCACGATGACCATCATCTTGCTTGCCTTCTTGATCCGGGCTAGCTGGGCATCGACCGTATCCCCGAGCAGAGATTCCTTAGTGGATGCCATCAATATCGTCTGGATGAAGGGAGCAGTCTCGAGGCCGATGGGCGCTCCCGTGTAACGGATATTATAGTCCAAAAACAAGATCGTGGGAACCCGGGTCACGCCATACTTCTCGCATTTTTCTTTATCCTCGTGGATCGATACCTCTTCCCAATCGATCTTGCCACCAGCCAGCTTTGCAAGTTCACCCACCATCGCTATCGTGTCTTCGCATGCAGGGCATTGTCGATATCCCTCTGCGGTCTTGCTCGTGAATATCTTGAGCCGCACGGGATCTTTCATCTTGGAGAACAAGTCCTTCACGGTCGTGCTTGTTTCCATGATCTGGAAGCACCCCATATCCAAGGCTGATGAAAGATAGCATATTGAGGGTAATAAACTCGTCGCTAGTGGTTGAAAGTTATAACCAAAAAACCCGTCGGAGAATCGGGATTGCACGTTTCACTTCGAATTTCCGATGAGCACGTTGATCGCATCGTTATGGTCTGGAGGACAGCCCGGCACGTGTATGATCCCCGGCGTTTCGGCCATTTTCTTTGTGCAGTTACCGAAAAAAACGAGCGTTCCCCCGTGAGACCGGATCTTTTCGACAGATTCATCGGCCATTGCACCCATAATGAAATCGATGCGCCCGTGTTCCTGTCGAAACGAATTAAAGCGTTGATTTATCTGGGGGGCAAAAGCGATTTTTCGGAACATCCGGGACCGCGACATCTGGCAGCCAGTGCAACAAGTTTCGGACATGTGGAGAAAGAGATTGTCCGTCACCATAACCGCCGATTTGGGACGCGCAAACGGTGGAACAGCAGGCACGAGAGGCTCGCTACCGGGCGCGATGGTAACGGGAACCTTGCTCAGGTGTAGCACGGATTCGACGGGGATACCCATGATTTGGCATGACGCGTTGTCCACCTCCAACATGCTCGTTCCCCCTAGACACATCTTCAAACGACGTACCTTCGTTTGGCCGTCAGGCGCGGTCGTGGGACCTGTACCCTCGAGCGCGCGGGTGGCATCGACGATGGCGAGCTCGGGGCGCACCGCGCTTGCAAGTTCCTTGATATTCTCGTGCAAGTTGCCGTATTTCTTGGCGAGATGGAAAGCTTTCTTGTCGGCTAGCGAGAGCAAACCCTTCTGGTTTTTACATAACAGCGTTACTTGTGTATGCGCGTGTGTTTTCATCTTCGCGAAATTGATATACACGTGCGTCCTACACAAGGACGGGAGCTTGATCGTGCCGAAATTCCAGGGAAACTCCTCGCGATGCACGGTCTCGAGGTTCACTAGCGGCACGTGGATGCCATGATTTTTCTCAAGGTCATCAACCATCATCTTATAGCCAGACTCATCGAGGAGGCGAAGCCAGTTCTTTTCCTCGTTGAAATATCCCGTGCCGTCACCGACGATGAATTCTTCCACTCCGCGCTCTTTTAAAGCGAGTATGAGGCCACCGACCAAGGCGGGATCGGTATCGACTGCCTCGAGGGGGGACGTCGCATCGACCATGTTCGGCTTGATGAATACCTTGCGGGATGAAGGCTTGAAATTGAGTTGAGCCAACATTCGCTGCATGGGCACTAGTGTGTCCCGCGGCGAGCGGGTCGCCGCAACTTGCACGATCGAGATCAAGGTAGATCCACCAAGCAATTAACTTCAGCAACGTATTTATTACTAAACATTAAGTTTCATGATTGCAGAAAAGTAGTGCTACCCTCATGACCGCGGAGAAGCCTTCTATCATATTGGCGGATTGGAACGAGGAGCGCGGGCCGCTGATCATCGATTCCATCTTTCCCGAGCAGCTTGGAGATGTCGATGATAGCCCGGAGGTGCTCGTAACGCGGTGCTATATCAACGCGCAATCAATCTTCGCACGTGCCGACTTTTCCAAGATTAACTTCTCGGTGCCCATGGTATCGATCAAGAAGCTGGCGGTGGTGTTCTTCGATGTCATCCCCGACGAGAAGGTGCGCGGCGGAAAGCGCCCGTTCATCCTGGTTGTCTTCGTGCCGATCGAGACGAGTTATGGCATGATCGAGCGGATCGAGAAGGTCGTCGACCCGTTCCTCGATGTCTACAAGCAAGAAACGATACCCGAGCTCGTGGTGATCCAGGACCAGATCGTGGCGGCTCTTGGCGAGGAAACGCGCTCCAGCGTGAAGGAGGAGCCGTCCCCTCCGGCGACTGTGCCTGTCGTCCAGACCTCGCCGAGCCAGGTGCCCCGGGCTTCCAAACCCATAAAACCTGCAGTCAAGGTTCGAACCGTGCTCGATACCCAGCCAGCCCATATAAAGCCAGAAATACCGCCGGCGAAGCAAAGCCCCCGAACCCCCGCGTATAAAACCAAGCAAACGCCACCGCCGAACGATGGCGATGCTGCCAGCATCCCGGGACTTAGGAGATTTTCCACGCTCAAGTTCGGGGCGAAAGCCGGAACGACAGTGAAAGACACGAACCCTAACCTCACGCCCGAGCAGCAAGACCTCATAGAAAAGGTTAAGGCAAAGGGCTGGGTTCTCAAGTCGTGGAACCCAGAGGACATCAAGCGACTCAAGCAGATGGTCGATGATGGAAAGGATGAGCGAGAGATCGCGGCCGAATTGCATAGAGAATTGAAGCAAGTTCAAGAAAAGATCAAAGAATTGAAGAAATAAAGACCCCCGCAAGGTGCCTTTTTACCACTTCTCGTAGCGGCCTTCAAAAGCCTTGATATTGAGGCCCAGCTGGATGGCTTTGAAGATATAAGTGGATGCCTCCTCGAGCACGGTTATCCAGTTAAATGCTTCTGTGAGATTTGGCCCGCGGCTAAACACGCCGTGGCCGCTCAATACAATGATGCTGTAATTTTTGAGAGCCTTGGGAATCTCTTCCTCCATCTCTTTCGAGCCGGTCGGGTTCTTAAGAGTCACGATGGGGATTTTCTTGAGCACGTAATTCCCCTCCACGTCAATGGGGATGATATAATCTTGTTTCATAACGGTCGTGTAATACATTGACAAGACGACCGTGTGTGCCGGGTGGCAATGCATCGTCGCGAGCGCAGGCGTCTCGCGCATTATGTTCCGGTGTACGTAGGCCTCTGTCGAGGCAATGACGATGTTACTATCATCTTTATCTATGCTTACCTCGACGATGTCGCCAGGATAAAGGTCGCCCTTCATGGAACCGCGCCTCGTGATGTACATCTTGTTGCCACGGCGGACGGCTATGTTGCCCGACGAAGCCGAGTTGTACTGCCGCTCCCGGAGGAAATCGCCAAATTTCTTGAACTGAGGGTAGATCTCGGCAATGATAGCCTCAGTAAGTAGCTTCCCTTTCGATTGATTCATCTCGCTCATTATGCATCAAGCCTCTCTCGATCGGATTCCAGGCCGAGCTTCTGCAGGGTCTCGGGCTTGGGAACGCCCTCGCTCGTCCAGCCCCGGATGTCGTAGAACATTCCTAGCATTATATCCATCGGGGGAACATGCCCCTTCGATGCACCCGACTGGAGCGGCTTCGAGAAGCGCGGTGGGAGCGCGTCGTCGGCCTTACTGAACCCGGCCGCCATGTTGTAGAGGCGCTCCAGGTTCCAGATCCGTTCCCCGACGTGCTCGGCCTCGGTGATCGTGATCTCCTCGCCCGTGACGGCGGAAACTGCACGGGAATAGTAATCGTCGGGTACGCCCATGCCGGTGAACTTGCACGCGATGATCGAATCGAAAAAAGCGTTCCCGTTTTGCAACTTGACGACCAGATCTGGCTTGTCCGAGAATGAGAACCTGTCAAATAGTTTCGGGAGACCGAGCAGTTCGGCACCGACCGTGTAGGCACGCAAGTGGCAAGCGCCCCTGTTGGATGTCGCGTAGGCCAATGCCATCCCGAAAGCGCCGCGCGGGTCGTAGGCAGGCATTTCCAACCCTTTGACTTGCATTGCCACCTCCGGGGCTCCGTACTTCGCCGCGAGTCGCTTGGAGCCCAGGGCGAGATCATTCCCGATGCCCTCCTTGTAGGCAATCTTCTGGATCAACGGGAGCAGCACGTCCTTGTTACCGAACGCGACATCCTTCCACGCTGCGGGCAACTTGCCCTTTTCGTTGAGTTCCATGGCGCACGCGATCGTGGCGCCGGCCGTTATCGTATCGATGCCGAGCTCGTTACACGCGTAGTTTGCATTCGTGACGGCTTCAAGGTCGAATATACCACAGTCCGCGCCCAATGCCCAGTCGGACTCGTATTCTGGCCCCTTCCCTTCCCCGGTACTCGTCTTGGTCATCTTACCGCACGCGATGGGGCACATGTGGCAGGCCGTGTTGGATATGAACAGCTTCTCGATGATCGAGTCACCGCTGATCTTGTCAGCGTTGGGGTGCGTACCTTGTTGAAAGTTATCGATCGGGAAGATGCCCATGGCGTTCATGAGATTGACCAGCTGGGCGGTGCCGAAGATCTTGAGGCCCTTGCCAGTCATCGGGCTCGCCTGGATGCGCTTGTTGATCTCCTGGATCACGATTTTTAACACGTCTGGCTCGGCGATAGTCGTCTGTACTGGCGTTTCTTTCTCCCCCGCGTCGACCACTATCGCCTTGAGGTTCTTGGACCCGAAAACGGCACCAATCCCACCCCTGCCGAGCGCGTGGTGGTAATCGTTTTCAATGTTTGCGAAAAGCACGAGATTCTCGCCAGCTGGGCCGATACAACTCACCCGGGCGGCCTTCCCGTGCTTTTCCCGTAGGATATTCGTCGTGGCTTTAATGTCCTTGCCCCAGAGTCCCTTCGCTGCCTCGATCGAGCCACCCTCGGGGGTGATGTGCAGGTATGCTGGCTCGGACGCCTTGCCCTCGATCACGACCGCGTCGTAGCCGCACGATTTCAAGTACACGCCGAACGAGCCGCCGGAATTGCAATCGAAGATCGTGCCCGTGAGGGGGGATTTCGACACAGCTGCAAACCGTCCGGCCGCTGGAACCGTCGTGCCGTTGAGCGGGCCGGTGGCGATGATGACCTTGTTTCCCGGGCCGAGAGGATCGGTTTTCGGGGGCACCTCGCTCGCGAGGTAACGCACGCCGAGGCCCCTCCCGCCCATGTAAGACCGGAGAACGTCCTTCGGTATGGGCTCGGTTTTCGCCATGCGTGCTGCGAGGTCAATTCGAAGCAAGTGGCCGTTCCAGCCATTCATACGTGGGAGAATGATAAAAAAGGTATAATTGTTGTTAGTGGAAAAAATGACCTCAAAGCAAACCCCGATGAGGACGTGATCAGAACGTGATCCCCTTTGCCTTCAATTGCGTGATGCATTTCAGCACGTGATCCCGCCGCTCGGGGCTCAGCGATGGGAGGGGGGGTATTACACCCGCGTTTTTCGCGAACGGGAGATTAACACTCTGCAAAGCATATTTCACGAGTGCAGGTATCTCTGCTTTCTCGACAGAGAACAATTGACGAATAACACCGTTGATTTTTTCAAGCCCGTTGCACTTTGGCTCGTTCCGGGGCTTTTCCTTGAACGCCTTGATGAGCACGTTGTAGAAGTCAGGGAACATATCCGCCGCGGACGCGATGACCCCGTCGAAATCGAGCACGTCGTTCTTCAAGCAGTCCATGAGGACGACATCGGTCCCGCACCAGACGTTGCACGGGGCCGAGTAATCACCCTTCAAGAGGCGCTTTAGCTCGGCGACGAACTCCCACTCGACAACCGTCGCCTTGATGCCGCAGATCACCTTGTCCTTGGCCAGCCGGAAAACGAACTCGGGCGAGATCTTCGGGTGGCTCGTCGTGATCGTGGGTGCATAGTACATAAAGAGGGGGATTTCTCCCTTGATGCCCGAGGCGAGCTTCCGATAGTAAAAGTCAACATCGGCCGGTTTCAAATCGAAGTATTGCGGGACGATCACCATGACAGCATCGATTCCTTCCATTTTTGCCAGATGGGCAAGTTGCAAGGCGGATCGAATCCCGTGGGCGGCGACGCCCGCGATCACCGGAATGCGGCCATGCACGCAGTTCACGATCTCGTGCATAACGGATTGCTTCTCTTCGAGGGTCATGTATGGGCCCTCGCCCGTGCTTCCAAGGATGAATATGCCCCCGTTACAGCCGTTTTTCAACACGTACTCGACGTGCTGGCACATCGCACCCGTGTCCACGTCGCCGTTCGTGTCGAGCCATGTTACGAGAGGGGCGATGATGCCCCTTGTCCGCTCGAGGAGTTCATAATCATTCATAAGGGAGACTCTCGTGCCTTGATAGTAATTTTTATATGGCCCTAGGACAATTAATATCCATTCGTTGAAGCCATCAAGATTGGCTTAAACGAGGTGACTCACTCGATGAGCGCTAGACTTCCACCCGAACTTTTGGAAAAGTTCAAGGATTTGGAAACGGAACCGATAAAGAGCAAGATTCGCAACAAGAACACGACGGCCCTCGCGCAAGCGATCGGCCACAAGGACCAGAAATTTCTCGGAGAGGGTGCGACCCTCAGCCCGGCATACATCGGGACGTTGGTCGTGAAAGGACTGTTCTCCCTCGCGGACGCCGCTGTTAAAAACGACAAGGGCGAGGACGTGAAGTTGATCACGAACCCCGGCAAGATCTTACACGGGAGCATGGGATACAAGTATTCGAACCTCGACGCGGTCAAGGATGGCGACGTGCTGATCACCACGGGGAAGCTCACGAAAATCTTCGTGAAGAACGACATGCTATTCTTGTATGCGGACATGACGACGAAAAAAGAAGACGGGACGGTCATCCAACTGACCAACATCGGCGCGATCTGCCGCAAAGGAGGGTTCTAGAATGGTGAAAACGAGCGATCTGAAGGTGGGCGATAAAAAGGAATTTGCCCATGGACCTATCACGCGGGGCGAGATCTATGCCTACGGCAAGGCCAGCAAGGACGAGAACGGCATCCACATGTCCGACGAGTTCGGGTACAAGATGGGACTCGGCGGGGTCATCGCGCACGGGATGCTCTCGTACGGAACGACGATAGCCGAAATCGAGAATTGGCTCGCCGGAACCGGCAAGCTGACCGCGATCGATTGTGAAATGCGCGGCATGGTACGGCCTGGCGATGTCGTTTATTCCACTTTCACGGTGAAGGAGATCTCGGGAAAAACGGTCAAGTTCTCGTGGGAACAGTACGCAAAGTGCCCGCTCGTCCTTGTCTCGAATGGCAAAGAGTACCACTTCGAAGGCGAGCAACGAAAGTGGGTTCCCGAGAAAGACATGCAGCTCGTGAAAACCGAGGAACTCAAGGCCCCGCTGAAATGGGTCAAGACGGTCTGGGATCCGATGTTCCCCGGAGGAAAATACCAGGAGTCCGTGGAAGAATGGAAGGACGGCGGCGAGCTCAAGTTCTTGTGGCGGCTCTCGCTCCAAGGTAGCGCCGAAATCGTTCTCAACGAGTAACACCTATACGCTTTTTTTTTTGCATTTCTCCTAATTTTTCTATTGTCTCGTCCCGAGCAAATTCGACGCACCCATTGTAAATTTAAATAGTCTGAATGGACATTTGATACCGTGGCGTAATACCATTCGTGGCTAACACTAACTTTGTAAGAGATGCACGAACATGTCTGGAAAGTTGAGAGAATTAGAGTTCATTGCCAATATGCCGCTGGAGGAGGCCTGGACAAGGACCTTTGACTTCTGGAAGAACCAAAAAGTGCGAACGAAGCCCCCGAGCATGGAAAATCTACCTGACGGTTCCCGGCGGATGATAGTCGAGCAATTGATGAGTTTTACCTCGAACGGGCAGACTTACCAGCTGGTGTTCAAGGAGACCGCGGGCGGGACGACCATCCACGTTTGGGCCGGGCTGACGTTCGGCTGGGGGATGCAGTGGGCAAAACCTCTCCAGGTCATCAAGAACCTGGCCAAGTTCCTTGGCGCGAATCACAAGGTTGTCAACTGGTTGAATTGAGCCTATAGTCACTTCGTAAATATCCCTCCTACGATTCGACATTAATACTTATTCGAGTGGATGGAGCAAGGAATTTGATCTCAAGCATAGTTTCATGCCTCTTCATCATTTTTCTTGGCATAATCATCGAGGAGGGAATACCCGGATGCCTCTGCATCTTGCTCCCAAGAATTCATCGATAAATGGATCGCCGGTGCCGTGAACGCTGTCGATGACCACGCCAAGTCCGGCCTTCCCGTCTTGTACGCCGTGAGCATCGTGAGATGATCTAAACTCTTCAAAAATGCGAAATGCTGCGTGGCGATATCGATCGTGTACCCATTAAGCCGCTTGCCAGGATACACCAAGGAATCTTGCGAAAAGCTCGCCTCGTGCAACCCGCGTAGCGCGTATATCCGGTCGAGCTCGGGAATCCACGCGCGTG
>JAUQYZ010000051.1 GCA_030587475.1 Candidatus Sigynarchaeum calidifontis | reverse complement strand
AAAGTCGAGTCCCGTTAAAATTCCCAAGAAACGACGCAACCAGCGGAAGTGTATCGAAGGCATAATCGGGATCGGCGAACAACATCTCGGCTTAGAGCAAACTCGCGTCCGGGGTCTTGAAAACGTGAAAAAAGACACGCTATTAAAAGCTATCTCGATGTTATTCCTTGCAGTCGTGTCGGCCGAGACGGGGATGGAGGACATGTATTTGAGGCCGACATTTTTCTTTGGGTGAGAAGATTAAAGAGAACGAGGTGTGAATTATTAGTTAGACAGACTCCTACGGCTTCAAAAAAACGATGGTGAAGGAACATAGCAGGAATCTTCGATATAGAGATCTACGATTGTGAAAGATTGGTGGATTTTTACAAGGGTCGGATAGAAACGGGCAATTCTTACATATGGAGCGGCCACACGAGGCCCTACAAGTATGTCGATTGGCTTTCCGATTACGATGATGATAAGAATCGGAAGACGATAAATGAACTCAAAGCCGGATTGGCCAAGGCCGAACCGATACTTAAGAAATTCAAGGAGTACAATGAACAAGCACGCCGTGACCTGCAGAAGTTCCCGAACATCACGGAATCCTCCTACGAATGCTTGAGATGTAGGTCGGCTCATCCGAGTGACCGGAAGATCGTGCTCGAAAAGATGTATGCTATTAATTACGAGCATCATAATTGGTCGCACACGGGAAAGCAGCTGAGCGTGTGGCAATGCGTGAGATGTAATCTCTATTACTACACGACGAAAACTACAGGCGATAGATGCTTGGTTTGATGTCCTTGCAGACCATCAAGGACGGGGAATACTTAGGCGGACTAAAAGGATCTCATCCGGGATCACGCCCATAATTATTCACTCATCATCATGGCCATCGAACGTGAGCATTTGCTCCACGAGCAGCGGGGATGCACCTCGTAATTCGACCAGATAATTCCGCAAGATCTGGATCACGAACACGCGGAAAAAATGTGCCCCGGTTTTTGTACCATTCTCATACTCGCCCATCCATATCTCGATCACGGGGATCGAGCTCATAAAGGAGTTGTGCATCTCGCCGGGAGCCACGAGAATATCGTCAAGAAGTTTATTGATGAAATTTTTCAGGCGTTGTTGTATTTCCGTGACGTTTTCGATGGGCTCGTCGACCTGGCCTTCCGGTTTCGTGCGCAATCCACGCAAGATGAAGACCGTGGAGGTGCAAAATATGGGAACCGGGAGTTTGTTCTCGGTGCTTGCGAGGTGATCCTTGATGGCAGCGGTGTTTCCGTTGATTTTCGCTTTTAGCTCGTCCGATTCAAAGAAACGCGTGACCAGAGCCTTAAAACGTCGATACACGGCGTCAAATGCGGTCCCTTCTTGAACTGATTCCATTTTATCGATGGGATTGCCTTCGTAAGCGATGTTGATGAACTGTTTCCTGTCTTGAAGGCAAGCAGGGATGCGGTGCAAGAGGTTCTTCTCCAGCCGCAAGATTTTCAAACCCGATGGGAAGGGATAATCATCGGGGATCGAATCGATCTTGTTTTCCCGAAGGTCCAGGGAAGCCAGCGATGGCAACCGCGAAAGGAGGCGGGGGACTTGCACCAGATCATTTTTTGACAGGTCTAAGATTCGGAGTTTTAAGAGGACTGCCATTGCTTCGGGGATGGACGAGATGTGGTTGTTATTAAAGCCAGCGATCTCGAGCGCTTGAAGATTCCCAATCGATTCCGGTATCGCGTCGATATTATTTTCCCCAACGTCGAGATCGCGGAGCAATGGCATTTGCACTGGAAAATCGACCATTTTTTCCAGCTCGTTTGATGCAAGATGCAGCGTCTCGAGTTTTGTTAGGCTGCGAAGGGATCCAGGCATGCTCTCGATTTGGTTGTGGCTCGCGTCCAAGACGCGCAAGCTTGTTAGCGAGACGATGGATTCGGGAATAACCCGCAACTTGTTTTCATGAACGTCGACCTCTTCTAGGGAATGCAATCTCCCGATCTCCTCGGGCAATACGCCCAATTTGTTCTGGCTGATATCAAGTCGTTTCAATGCCACGAGCGAAAAAAAACTATCCGGAAGTGACGCGATATTGCTGTTTGAAACGACGATTTCCTCGAGCTCGCGAAGCGAATCGATCCAACATGGAATCTCGGAAAGCTCGCTGTTGTCATTCGCATACAACTTTTTTAGACGATATAAAGACTTTATGGACTTATCGAGGTCAGTTAAATCGTTGTGGGACAGATATAGCGTCTCGAGATGGATGAGATTCTGGATGCCGACCATATCCGATGTGCTTGATAAGAAAAGGTGGCTAGCATCCAGCGAATCACCTTCCACGAAGACATATTTTTCATGCATCCTGGTAAATCGACTCGGGTTCGGCTCATATGCACTTCGGAACGACACCGTGCCGACTATAGTGACGTGCTCTAACCGGTCGAGGAACTCCTTTTCCTCGTCACTCATCAAGCCAAGGTTTAGAGCCCGGCACAGGCCGACCGGATCCGTGATGCCAAGGTGCACGACGTTCCGGGAACACGTGCAATCGATGATCTTATCGATGAACACGTCAGCAAGCCACATAATCGTCCCTCGGAGGGGAACATGTGCCACCGTCTCCATTCTTTTAAGCCGGGCCTTTATTTCTTCTAGCTCTGGGCTTGATCGCACGCGAGACTCAAGGAGGTCATCGATGTACCCATAGATAAACTTCTTTTGCAACCAGTATTCGCGTGGGAACCCCACGTCGCTCCATTTACCGCTGAAACCCAGGATCCTTTTTATCGTGTCCTTGGAAGGTATAATCCCGGACCACGCTTCGAGTATGGCCATCGCTTGCTCGGGATCTTGAATCGCATCCGAATCCATCAAGAGGCAATATCCAGCTTGAATCGTGCCAGCGTCAGGTAACACGCCAAGCATTTCATGCAATCGCATCACGTCGTTCAGGAGACCATCCTTGAACAAGGCGATGTAGATATCTTGAAGGTAACTATGTTCAGGGTGGATACCCGTCCATTCTATAAGTTCCGGGAAGTAATTAGCGGGAATTTTTTGGCCTTGCTGGTTCGAGAAGGTCTTGAAAAAGTCACGAATGGTACCCTCGGACAGCTTGATGCCGGCCGCCTCGGCAAGGATCCTCGCGTTTTTCATCTTGCCTTGAGAGAGCAGATCAATCGCTGCTTCGTGCACCAACTGTTCATCCATTCTAGTGCCTGCCCAGGAAATAAATTCACGAATGGACTGGATAGGATTCCTTTCTTCAAGGTTTCTGGCCGCGAGCGTGATCAATACCTTCAAGATGTACGCCCTTGTCCACGGGAAGGTGAATTGCTGGAAGGTCGAACGCACGACTGAAAACGGTTCGTTAGTTATGAAATAAATGAACAAGTCTCGTAACTGCCCCTCGTCTGGAATTACCTTGCTCCATTCCGAGATGGCGAGAAAATTTTCACAACTAAAGTGCTGGTACGCCGGATCATCCCGGGCCAAGGCGGCGTACAGTTCTCGAAGGATGAGCGGATCCAACGGCACCCCGGTGATCTTTTCTAGTTTTATCGCACCGGACACGTTACCGGAAGCAAGCAGCGTTTTGAACAAGCGTTGAACGTGAACGTGGTCCGGATGGAAGCCGGAGATCTCGATGCTTTCTTCCACCGCGTTCACGACGGTTTCCGTGGGATTGAGATTCGGGAGCTCCTCAAAAAACGCATGGAGAGTTGCCTTGTCCGGTTTTGTTCCCGTGAAGTTCGTGAGCTTCTTTACCTCGTCAAGTCGGGTCTCCTTGAGCAAGTGAAAGAAGATTTGCTGCACTTGCTTGGAATCGGGAATGATGGCCGTCCATTCCATCAGCGCCCTCAAGGATTCGACGCCGAACTTCCACTCGAATCCATTCGTACTCACGTGTTCGAAAATGGACCGAACCGTATCTATCGAAGGCTCGACGTGCAGCACCTGAGCGAGCGATTTCGCATATCTCATGTCCCCTTCCTTGATCAGCTGGAGGAACAATCCTTCCACGGTTTTTGACGGTAGTCTTACACGCGTCCATTCAATGATCTTGATAATGGCTTCAATTGAATGGCCAACGGAAAAACCTTTGTTGGAAAATTCCGCAGCTATTTCCTCCGCCCGGCTTTCATCAAATCCCACACCCGTTGTTTCGGCCAGGTCTTTCATCTCACAGAATAATCCAGCTCGAAATAATTGCTCGTAAATCAGTTGGAGTTCCGAATGATCCGGTTTGACCTCCGTCCAAGCGATAACATCCCGAATCTTCTCGAATGGCCGTCGCTCCCCCCGATGAGAAGGGGGCGTGCTTCCAAGCATGTGAAAAAACTGATGGACTTGCGTCTCATCTGGCTTTTTTCCGAAGATCCTTCCCAATTTCTCAGCGTCCTCGATACGCCCATCTTCTAAAAGCAACCCGAAATAATACCGCGCCTGGGCTGGATCGACCGGAATCTTGAACATGTCCATGAAGTCAATAACGTGACCAATAATTTCGTGGTTATTCTCTGCTTTTCCACGGAGGTGGGTATAGACATTCGTGATGGCTGCAGGGGGTGGGATTAGGGCTCCACGAGAGAGTAAGGTGAGCAGCGATGGAATGGCAAGGCTCGAGCGGTTTTTATCATCCATGTATGCAAAAAACTCCTTGGATAACATGTGCGTGTAGATGGCTTGCTCGTGTTTTTGAATGGTGGAGGGGGCCAGGCAAGTCACGAGTTCTTTCTTGCCGAGACCTCCCTCGAAGCCGAACATGAAGCGTGCGATATTCGCGTAGACCCTCAACCTATTATTTTCATAAAGGGGCGATGCTTCATCGAGATCTTCGAGTTGGCGCATCACTTGATCGAATTTTTTTTCAACGACGATTGCATTCATCCATTTTTTCTCTTTCACGTCCAATATCCTTTCGATAAGCTGTAAGTACAGTTTGTCATCAAAAAATTCGACCGGCGCATCAATACCGACCACGAAATCATTAAGCAGATTATTGATGAAAAAGATAGCAGACGCCTCGTTTGAAATTTCCTTGATCTCGTTGCTAACGGATGCGTAATCCTTTGCATCGACCGTGATTGCCTTGTGAACACAATGTGGCAATCGCGAGATGATGATTGATTCCTTTGTCGTGTAATTGAACATGTAGGGATAGACGATGAAATAGTCTTGGTCGACATCGATCGCGAAACCTGTTTCCAGCATACGCTCCTCGTCGTAAAAAAAAGGAATCGGGCACAGGATGTAGAATTGTCCGGAGATGGCTTCTATTCTGAAGCATGCGTAGCTTGACATGTTATTCGCATTAACATTAATGATGGTTCGTTCGAACCCGATGATTTTCACGAGTTCCTTCAACGCCTCGGGATTGATGGCCTGGCGCAGGATGGATTCGAGGTATTTAATTCGAGACGGCGGCGCGCCCTCGCGATCGCGCGTCATGTCATTTGGATCGGGATTTTCAGCCATAATGGAACCTTCATCATCTTTTCCCAACCGCTTAACGGGACACTTTGTGAGATTCTACTACAAGTCGGGTGTAATCTGTCCTACGCCTCATTGCCAGTCGAATCGAATTCACCATTCTTGATCCATGCACAATATTTAAAAACCATGCAGCCGCATCACGAATGCTCCTTTTCCTGTCGTTTTCTCGCATAAACATGTCGATGGCAGCCATCCTCGCCTTCTTGAGCTTTCTATCGGCACGAAATCGGGCAAGATCAGAAGAAAAGGATTCTTTTCTTTTCTGAAGAAAAGAAACGCGACCCATCATTTTCTGGGCTTCATCACGAGCGACCTTGCTCGCGACGTGCGAATGGGCTGGATTTTCCGACATCTTTTGGTATAGAGGCCATCACGGGAGTCTTGTTAGGAAATCTCGATCCTCCCGCGAATGCTCTCGTATTTCCCACAGAACCAGGGAAAACACGAGGATAAAAATCTCTCGTGCACCTCTGATCTCAGAATCGCGGTTCCAAATATGTCATTCTTATTACATCAAGGTGGTGGACGGGTCTCGACTTTTCCAGCTCTCGTCTATCTTTGCCATAATTTCGGGAGAGACCACGGCCTCGTAGTACAAGTATTCAAGCCGGGCTAGCACGCTTGATAGCTTGTCGACGAGCCGGTACTTGAAATCCTTCAAGAACGTGTGAACACGCCATTGTGGCCCAAGGAAAATCCCGAAGCTCATTACCCCCAACAACGTAAACAGTACGCTGATCAGATCGAGCTGCCAGCCAGCGAAGCCGGGAAACAAGTTCACCATCTTCGCGACCCAGACGAAGATTCCCACGGCTATGCACATGACGATGAAGAAGACCGCCACATTGAATAAGAACTCCCCAATTCTTCTGTTACCTCGCTGGAACTCGTAGTACGTCTTTCCAGACGTTTCCAATTCTTCCACAGCATCCTTCAATGGGGTCTTGTGCGTTTGCGAGTATGTCAATCGGATCAAGATCTGGTTAAGCATCTTATCGAACTTCGAAATACTCAGCTTATTCCGATCTTTGCCAAGATCGGCGATGATGAACAGGCCATAGACCACGGCGAACAAGAAAGTGCAAGTGAGCATGAAAACCATCGCAATGCCGATGTTCATCGGGACGAGTAAAGACTAAGTGATTTGATCATTAAAAAGGGCTGCGGTCGGCTTTCATCGGTTCGTCAAGCACCGGAACATTTATAGCCGTGATCGTGGGAAGTCATTTAATGAACTCGCTCACTGGCTTTCCGATCATCGCGAGCTTTCTCATGGTGTTGATGGTCATATTCGCGTGCGCGCTGTTTCGGCGCAAGGGAAGGAGAGGACAAGAGAGGGTGATGCATGAGGGGCGCGCATCAAAACCGGTGGTAAGCGCCAAGCCCGAGGTCATGCACGAGTGCCGCGATCATCCCGATATCACGTCTCAAGTTGCGCGGATCAAGGAATTGGAAGATGAGAACGCCAAGTTAAGGCAAGAGAACACGCGCATCAAGGATGA
>JAUQYZ010000115.1 GCA_030587475.1 Candidatus Sigynarchaeum calidifontis | reverse complement strand
ATTTGCTTTCTTCGAGGTCGTAAATCTGGTGTCCATCGATCTTTTCAGCTGGAAGTCGATATATCTCACCTACTTGCAATGTCATCCGACGGTACACGTCTAGTTCTGGATATCGAGCAAGGAACGCATCAAGACGTTGTTGCCTTCTTGCTGTCATTCGCTCTGGCTGGAAAAACATGACCCAATGCTCCTTATAAAAAACCTTGGATTCTTCTTCAAGTGTTGCACGAAAATAGAGGTATAGTGCCTTTAGTTTCTTCAATAACGTTTTTTGCACTCTCGACATACCTTTATCGGTGTAATGGATACGCGGGATCGCAGATTGGATATCATGAACGAATTGTTTGATGCCTCCACAATCAGAATTCTCGTGATCGGCAATAAACTTTAACAATTCTTGGAAAAAGATGTTTGAATCTGAATGCTTGAAAAGAGAACAGATTTCGCCCGTGAATTGTTGAGATCGACGGCTAGATTGATGACTGGAATTCAAACCGGGAAGCTGTCCCGCGGCTTCCAATGCACTTGCAATGCCCAATCCCTTTGCGATGCATTCTTGAACTCTCGATACCCAATCCCGGAGATGATATAAATCGTTAATTTCAGCCTTGAAACGAATATTCCGAACATCTAGCAAGTCGCGCCTTATCCCGTTATTGAGCTCTTGCATCACGTGAAATGGATCGATACCAAGAACCGCTTCTCCGAACACGTCCCGAATTCCGCCCATTATACTCGGCGAGAAATCACATGCTGCCAAGTCAGGATTCCGGCCAATTATTTTCTTGACTTCTTCCAACGCATTCGTTACTGCTTCTTGGTTTTCCGTTTTCTCGATGTAGGTAACAATGTTCCGTCCGGACGCCTGGTTAGTGACAAGAATACCACAGGCTCTTTTTTTCCAATCTCGTCAACGCCAGTCGTGACGTGTGTGCCATCGACCGCAATTGTCTTCACGCTCGTGCTCTTGGCTGGCTGTGTCGTGCCGGTGGTAGATGGTGGTTCTTGATTACTTGTCTTTGTTTCCGCTTCCATCGTCTTCGCGTATTCAATAGAGAGTTTCTTTATCCAGGTGTAAATGGTGTCTACGGGAACATTAACGTTGTGCAATCTCTTCAATCCATCACGTATGACGTTGGCTGACGCATTTTCATGGTAATATCTGTCCATCGCCCACGTGATGACAGCAAGCGAGTATTCATACTTCAACGGATATTCCCGGGACACCGGCGTGAACGTACAGCCGCAAGCGTTGCACTCGATCGTCGCCATTGTGACCCGGGCAATCCGTTGCTCGAACGGCGTCCCGAGGTCTGTGACCTCGCGCGTGTAGCTTGACCGGATCTTCGTGTCCATGGATTTGCATTGCAAGCACCGGCCATCGAAATGCGCCGAAGCCGGAACATCTTGGCGCACTACCTTCACGGGGATGTCAAACATGATAATTGTTATGACCGTTATCCTGTATATATCCGTTTTGCATCCCGTTATATGCGGGCAAACCGTTCGCGAGATCTCAACCCGTCAAACAAGTCATAAGACAGTTAGTCTCAAAGCGGGCAATCACCGAGATTGAAGGACGACTCGATGGTGAAAAATCGGAAGATTTTTGATTCAATCGTTCGATAAGAACTCTAGAAAGGATTTGATCTGAAACGCGGTCTCTCGTTATCGCGGAATCAAGACTCTTCAAATCCGTTAACGAAGCATAAAAAAGCGTGAAGGAATGATCCATGAGCGGCCGCCAAACCTATAAGGACAGCGAGATCACGATTTTCCACGTCGACAACCCACCGTACAAAGTCATCGTCTTAGGGGATGCTGAAGTCGGAAAGACCTCCATCGTACGTGCTCATACGAAGGCAAAGTTCGATTCCGCATATCACTCCACTGTCGGCGTGAACATCGCCAAGGAAACATTGAAAAACATCAACGGGAAGGACGTGGGGCTGCTTATATGGGATATAGCGGGTCAGGGACAGTTTTATATGCTCCACAAGGCTTATTTCCAAGGCGCGAGCGGAATCATGTACGTGTTCGACCTCACGAGGACATCTACGCTCAGCAACATCAAGAACGTGTGGTACAAGCAAGTGTCGGACTACGGCGTGGCGAACGTGCCCGCGATCCTCGTCGGGAACAAGAATGACCTCAGATCGCAAGTTCAAGTCATCAAGCCCGCCGCGCTCGGCATGGCGAAAACGCTCGGCGAGATCCCGTATCTCGAGACCTCTGCCAAGACCGGCGAGTCGATCGACGCTGCATTCATTAAACTCAGCGAGCTCATGCAAGCTGCTTATGAATGAGCAGATGGCCTTCTATTTCTCACTTTTCTCTCGACAAGGATGCCAAATAAAAGAAAGTGCAGGGTTAGGCGAGATCCGGGTATTGCTGGAGCAGTTCATCCAGCTTCCGCTTGATGAAATTCTTCGTGGGCTCGTCCGAGCACGTCGATGCGAGGCATGAGATCTCCTCGAGCACGGCCTTCACGTGCGCGGGATCCTTGAAATGATCCAGTTCTTTCAAGTAGAACTTGAGATGGCGCCGGGCGTCCTTGGCCATCTCGATATCGTAGTCGATTTCCAGGTCGATCCGCGAGTCGTCCGCCATTGCATTCCTCCACGCGCTTCGTTCGTTACTAGTCCCATGGCGGTGCAACGTTAAAAAGTCGTCGTCCCGGGCAACCAAAGGAATACAAGGTGGCGTAACCTTGTTTCGCGTGATGCCTATGACCCCCCCGATCCGGCGGCCGCTCGCGCCCTGGCACGCCGTGGCAGCCCTCGCCCTCGTCGCGAGCATTATGCTCGGCGCTTCCATGCCCCGCTACGACTTGTTCCCCGGTGGTGACGTGGCTTGCTCGGACGTGTATAGCGATCTCGATGCCGCGCGGTTGCGGCTCGCGGGCATGCTCGGGAGCGTCCAGCAGGCGGATGGGCTCGTGCCCCAAGCCAACATCGCGCTTGTCGTTGCCAGCTTGAACGTTGCTCTCGATTACCTGGAGCTGGCAAATCTTTCCCTTTCCAAGGGCCTCTTGACGCAGGCCGCGAGCAACGTCTCCCTCGCGAACGGGGTCATGGACGGCGTCGCCCCGGCCATCGACGCGCTCGTCGCGCAAGCCGAAACTGCCAGGCGCACGAACTTGCTGCTGGCCGCGGGGGGCATCGGCGCCGCGTGCGTCGCCGCCGTGTTCTTGTTCTGGCTCAAGCGGCGTCGCGACAAGAAGCGACTCGAGGCGTTCCTCGCTGCCGAGATCGATTATGGCAAGGCGGCCGCGGGGCGGGAGGAGGGCGACGCGGGCACGGGCTCGATGGAAGCCGGCGATGCACTGCCAAGAAAATGAAAGGCGGGTTCCTCATCCTTCGCCGAGCATCTCTTGCATCAGGGCGATGGTCTCTTGTGCTTCCCCCGGATCGATGCGCTGGATGGCGCAGCCCGCGTGGATGATGACGTAGTCCCCCAGCTGCACCTGGTTCTTCACCAGCGCGATAGACACGACGCGCTTCAGCCCGCCATAGTCCACGGTGGCGCGCTCGCCATCGATGGCGAGTATCTTGACCGGCACGGCGATGCACATGTAACCTTTCACCTAGCACCGCACATGAACCGTGGATTTTTTAACCTATGGCGTTGAACAGAAAATCGACCGCGCACATGAACGCAGACATCGAAGCTCGGCTTCACGAGGTCGTCGACCGCTATTTCCCGGACTCGCTAGCACACGGGCGGGGGCACGTGCTGCGCGTCGTGGCATCGTGCAAGGAAATAGCCACGGGCATCGAGGCCGAGGGAATGCGGCGGATCGACCGCGACGTGCTGCTCGCGGCCGCCTACTTGCACGACACCGGCCGGCTTGGCGACATGCAGCCGCTCGCCCGCGCCGTGCCGCCCGCGGGCGCGCCGCACGCCGCGCGCTCCGTCGATTTTGCCCGGGAGATATTGCATAACGTCGGCGGCTTCCCGCTTGCCAAGATCCCCGCGGTCGAGCAATCGATCCTCGCCCACAGCTTCTCGAAGGGCGAGCGGCCGGCCACGATAGAAGGGGAGATCCTGTCCGACGCGGACAAGCTCGACGCGCTCGGCGCCCAGGGCATCATCCGAACGGTCGCCTACTCGGTCGAGAACAGCCGGTCGCTCCAGGACACGCTCGCCCACTTCAACGAGAAGATCTTGAAATTGAAGGACTTGCTTTACACGAATCCCGCGAGGCGGATCGCCGAGGCCAAGCACGAGCTCGTCGCCCGATTCGTCGACGACCTGGTTCACGGCCTGGCCGGCGTGCCCGAGCGGGCGGACAGCACGAGTTCCAAGTAGGATCGCCTTTCCGACGCGCTCCGCCCGATGCCGACGCCTTCCATGTACCGGAACAGCTGCTCGCGCCTCGTGTCGAGGGCGGCCGGGTCATCCGCCAGGATCTCGACCTCCATGTACGGGTCGGGAAGCCCCTCGACCCGGTCGAGCATGATCGAGACGTCGCCGTGCTGGTAATGCTTGCGAACCTTCTTGATGACGATGATCTCATTGAAACCCAGCACCGCGAGGATGCGCCGCACCTTGCCAGCGTCCGCCACGGCCACGTCGATCTCCTCGCGGGTCTTGGTCGTCGCGTCGACCTTCGGCCCCTTGTACGTGAGGAAGGCCACCTCCTTGCCCTCGGTCTGGTTCCGCGACACGCGGAGCCGCAATGCCTCGTCCGTCCGGGCGAACGAACCGAGCTTCGCGGGCTTGTCGAAGTAATAGTCCTCGTGCACGAGGTCGCACTCGAACACCGCGCCGGCCCTCGTGATCCGCTCGGCCATCTGCTCGACCGACGCGATCTTGGCCTTGATCTCGATCTCCAGGTTTTTCATGGTGGTAATAGACGGTAATGCTGTGGCTTATTGATACTTGTTTCATTCCTACCCTTTGTTCCTGACCAATGTCTTGCTAGAGTGGATGCCCCGTGACCGCCGAGATCGGCCGAATCATGAAGGACGAGGGATACGCGCCCTACGTCGTCGAGCGGTACTTGACGCTGTTCAGCGAGCAGCGGACGCTGGACATCATGAAGGCATTCCAGCGGGCGCCGGTGCCGAGCATCAGCGTCAACACGTGCAACACGACCGTGAAGGCGCTGCGGGAGCGGCTGGAGGCCAAGCGCTTTCACCTGGAACAAGTGCCGTGGTGCAGCACGGGCTTCTGGCTCTACGACGCGCGGGACTACGAGAGGAAGCACGACCCCGGCAGCCTCGCCGAGTTCAGCATCGCGCCGGGCGCCACGCACGAGTACCTCCTCGGGCTCTACTCGTTGCAAGGCGCGAGCAGCATGATCCCGCCGTTGCTGCTCGACCCGAAGCCGGGCGAGCAGATGCTCGACATGGCCGCCGCGCCCGGATCCAAGTTCGTCCAGATGGGGCAGATGATGCAGAACAAGGGGGTGCTCGTGGGCGCGGAACGGTCGCTCGAGCGGATCCCCGCGCTGAAGGCGAACGTGCAGCGCTGCGGCGTGACGAACTCGGTCATCGTGTGCAACGACGCTCGCTACCTCGGGGAGCAATTCCAGGGCTTCGACAAGGTGCTGCTCGACGCGCCATGCACGGGCGAGGGCCTCATGGGCTCGGACCCGTCCCGGAAGAATTCTCGCAGCGTCGGCGACATCGAGACCATGATGAACATCCAGATCCAGCTGCTCGAGAAGGCCGTGAAGCTCGTCAAGCCGGGCGGCCGCGTCGTTTACTCCACGTGCAGCCTCGCGCCCGAGGAGAATGAGCACGTGGTCAACGAGGTGCTGAAAAAGAACAAGAAATTCAAGGTCGCCGAGCCACCGAAGTCGATCGCCCGGTATTTCGAGCCGGGCATAGTCAAGGCATTCCAGGTCAAGTTCCGCGAGGACCTCGCGAACGCTGTGCGCGTGTTCCCCTACAGCCACCCGGCACGGCCCGAGGGGTTCTTCGCGGCGATCCTGGAGAAGCCGGGGGCACGAGGAGGTGGCGCGTGAAATGGGCAAGAAGCCAAGCAGCCGGCCCCGCCGGGCGCGCGACGACCGGGAGCCCGACGACGAGCGTTTCCCCGGGGATGCAGGTCGCGAATCAGGCCGTGATTCAAGTCTTGAATCGGGCCGCGCGGTGCCCAAGCACGTGGAGAAGGAGCGGGAGTCCCACTGGATCGACTTCGCCACGAAGGAGCAGAAGGACATCGTCCACGAGGAGGTGAACATGTTCGGCGACGGGGACGGGGCGTGGGAAGCACTCGTCGTGCGGGGGGACAACAACGTTTTCCACTACCAGAAGGGCAATTTCACGAGCATCCACCTCATGCCACGCGAGGCGAAGGACCGCTTCAAGGTGCTCATGGGCAACCCGGGCTTGAAGCATTTCGGCCTGTTCCTCGGCATGTTCAAGGGCAACCAGTTCAACCTGTCCCTCGAAGGGGCGGCGGAGCTCGTTAGGCGGGGCGCGGCGACGCGGAACTGGATCAAGCTCAGCGACGATGGCGAGAAATCGTTCTTGTACGGCCAGGACATCAAGAAACCGGCGCTGCAAGAGGTATGCCCGCGCGGGATCACCCACGATCGCGGCATCTGCATCGTCTTGAACGCGCGCGGGGAGTGCCTGGGTCTTGGCAAGCTGGAGGCACGGGACCCGCGGCTCGTGAAGGTATCAGATGACGAGATCCTCGTCAAGCACGTTGTCGACCGGGGAGTTTACTTGCGCGACCAGGATCGCTTCGCATAGTGGCATTCCCCGCCCCGTGACGATGGCTGGCACCAGTTACCTTCTAACAAGAACCTCAGCCTTCTAAAACGTCACGTTTTATTCCCGCCTTGGCTTTTACAACTCGAGTTCAAGGTGACAGTGCAACATGGCCGACACGATCGAAATCGGTAATGTCGTCCGCATCCACATGACCGGGCGCGTGAATTCCCATGATGGTCCCGTCTTCCAGGTGACCGACGAGGCGGTTGCCAAGGCAGAAGGAATGGTCGAGGAAGGGAAGCACCAGCATTTCGAGCCCAGGCTCGTCATCGTTGGCAAGAAGCAGGTCATCGAGGGGATTGACGAGGCGTTGGTAGGCATGAAGGTCGGCGAGGAGAAGAAAATCGAGATTCCCGCCGAGAAGGCGTTCGGAAAGGCCGATCCCAAGAAACGGCAATCGATGGCGTTCCCGGAGTTCCGGAAGCGGTTCAAGAAGGTGCCCCGCGTCGGGGAGGTCGTCGAGCTGCCCCAGACCAATGAGGACGCCCGCGTCGTGAGCACCAACCAAGGCCGGGTCATCCTGGACACGAACCACTTGCTCGCCGACCGAACCGTGTATTACACGATCAAGGTCGTGGAAAAGATGGAGGGCGAGGACGCGCTGCTCAACGCCATCATCGAACAACGCATACACGGCATCCCAGCCAGCGAGTACAAGATCAACAAGGCTGGCAAGACACTCGAACTCACGATCCCTAGCCAAGTGATGTTTTATCAGCAATCTGGCTTCATGCTCTATCTTCTAGCCAACGAGATACAGAAGGAGATCCCGCAGTTCGAGAAGGTGCGTTATATCATCGATATCGAGAAGCCTAAGCTGCCGGAAAAGCCCGCTGCCGCCGAGGCCGAAAAACCCGCGGATACCCCGAACCCCGCCGATGAACCATCTGGCGATGAAAAGAAGGCGAAAAAGGCCGCCAAGAAGGCTGCCGATGATTCGGCCGAAGAGAAGAAGGAGTGACCACGGGTCACGCTGCTCCCCGCTGTTTTTCTATCCTTGTTCTTGGATTAATTTTTATTCGCTCGCCGAGTTCGAGCTGCGATGTCTGCGATGATGCCCGCCAGCAAGTTATCGCTGATCGCGATCGCCGTGGCGGTTGTTCTCGTGCTATTCGCATTCTTGCTTCCCCTGGACATCTTGGAATACTTGTCGCTTAACGTCGTCGGGGAGCCGCCGATCAACGGCCGCTCGTGGCTCGACGGCGTCGCGGAGCTCGGCGGCGAACTGTCGATGCGCTTCCTGGCCGCGTGGGGCGTGGCGATCATGGTGCTGGGGGCGGTTCTCTTGCTGCGGAAGGAGGGAAGGCCGGTTTCCAGGCCGCCGGCTTCGCGGGGCGAGCTTGTTACCTACGTCTCGGGCGTCGCCGCCTTCTTCGTCGCGAACGAGCTCATCGGCTACGGGTGGTGGGATCCTGGCGGTTTCCTGGGCATGGGGCCGCTGTACGCCCCGTCGATCGCGAGCCTGGTGGCGTTCGGCATCGTCCCGATCCTCGTCATGCGGGCGTGCAAGCTCGGCTCGTCCGCCTTCGCGGCATCGCGGGAAGGGCTGCCGAGGAACCTCGCGATCGTCGCGGTCATCGCGTTCGGGTACGGCCTGGTATCGTGCATCTGGCATTGCTGCTCTTTTTTCGACGCGAAGATGTACTATTTCTACTTCGTGACCAAGATCATCCAGCTCTGGGCCATGTGCAGCTATTTCTACATGTGGGGGCTGCCGATGCTGGAAGCGCTGTTCAAGAAAGGGCCGCTGCCACCCGCCCTCGTCACGGCGGTGCTGTTCGGGATCTGCTACCCGTGGCACACGGTCGGGTTCGCCGTCACCTTCGCTGCCTTTGGCTTCTTGCTGGCCGTGCTCGCGAGGAAGACGGGCTCATTCTTGCCCGGGCTGGTCTTGTTATTTCTCGCGTATATATTCCACACGGGCTTGCCCTGGAACGGGCCGGGCTTCACCATCTACGTGCTACAGCCGGTATCGATCGCTGTTGCGTGCATCATCGCCTTCCTCGTCGTGATCCGGCGGGCCAGCCGGGGATCGAAACCATGAAGTACCTGGGCAATGCTATCTATCCAGGATGAAGACCTCACGAGCACGGGATCCTGAAACCGGCAAGCGGGTTTTTCTCATCATCCTCATGATTTTCTTCATCGGATGCATCGGTTTTACTGTCTGGCCGCTCACGGGGCTGTACGGGTCCAGGCCGGATTGGTGGGGCGGGAACAGTGCCATCCGTGCCACGTCCTATGCCGTGTTCGGCGCCCCGGCTGGTTCCATCGGCCTCATGGTGGTCGCGCATTTTCTCTTCAAGAAAAAAGCAGTGGCTCGTGGCTTGCAAGTTGGCGCCCTCGCCGCGGGCATCGTCTTGACCGGCATGTGCCTCCCTTACTTCCTCGTACCTTGGCAAGTCGGCCAAGCTGCGAGCCGTGAATTCGCCGCTGCGCGGGGAAACGACTGGGAGAGCCGTGTCCATGCCCCGTCCGATGGCCCGTGGCTTTCGAGCCCTTATTCCATCGGTATCTATTATACCGGGCTGCCAATCGACGACTCTTCCTTTACGAAGGTTTTGGACGTCCCGTTTCTCGTGATCGGCAACGACACTTTCAAGTTTGACGCGTACGTGCCCGTCGGAACGGGCCCTTTTCCCGCGATCATCTTCATCCACGGCGGAGGCTGGTGCGGCCTTGACAAGGATTCGATGATGGGCTACCAGAGAGAATACTTTGCAAGCGCGGGCTACGTCGTGTTTTCGATCCAATATGGCGCTATCGGGGAAAAGAATCGCACCCGGCAGTATAGCATGCAAGAGATCATGGACAACATCGGCAGCTTCTCCGACTGGCTCGCGACGCCAGCAAACGCGGCAACGTACAAGGTTGACCTAACCCGTTGCTTCGTGAACGGCCTGTCGGCGGGCGGGCACCTCTCGGCACTCGTCTCCGTGGGCAGGTACAACGTCTCGGCGTGGAATCCCGCGGTTAACCTGCTCGGCGGCGTCGATTTCTATGGCATCACGGATATCCGCCATTGGGACAAGATGTCACAAGCCTGGCTCCATGACTCTGGGCTATTCAACGATTCCGTGCTCACGGACTTCACGGTCGTCGACATTTTCAGCCCGATCACCTACGTCCAGACAGCTGGCACGGACTTGAACACGTCGATTCCCATGCTCATCTTCCACGGCGACGCGGATTCGGTCGTGGACGTTAACCAGAGCCGATCGTTCAACACGTTGTGCGATGCACGCGGCCTCAAGTGCGTCTACATCGAGATGCCACGGGGAAAGCACGTGTTTGAAGGCAACAGCAAGGAAGCTGGCGCGCAAATTTCCCTCTGGAGCATGGAGCGATTTTTCCAGCTATGCATGGGATGAGCTGCAGGCGAAGGACTGCACTTGAAACCGCTCGCGACGAACATAATCGGCGTGGGTATCGTCGCGTATGGCGTGATCTGGCTCTACCAGGTCAAGCTCGCGGCCATTGGCGTGCCCATGGAGTATTTCGGCATCATGCACGCGTCGATCGTGGCGGCAGAGGTCCTGTCCATCGCCGTGTTTCGCAGGCTGGAGAAATCGCTTGGATCGAAGCGCCGGCTGCTCGTGCTCACGACGGCCGTCCTGGGCGGGAGCTACCTGGTGCTCGCGTTCGAATACGATGTCGTGCCCGTCTTCATCGCCATCTTGCTCGCGGGCGAATTCGGGCTGTCCAGGTTCACGCTGTTCAACAGCCATTTCAACAAGCACATCCCGTCAGAGGAGCGGGCCACGACATTGTCGGCGATCTCGATGTTTCGGATGTTCGTGCAGGCGGCCTTCAACCCGCTGCGGGGCGCTCTCACGGACTGGTCTCTACCGTGCACGTTCGCGATCCTGGGCGCCGCCTCGCTGGTCCTCGCCGCGTTCCCGGTCACGAGGGAGACGGATCTGGTAGACTGAATGGACTTTTTTTTTCTCCCACCATGCTTCTCCGTATCATGGCAGAGAAGTATCTCATCGTTTACTACTCGCGGAGCGGTGCCACGAAGGCCGCCGCCGAGGCCATCGCGTCACGCCTTGGCGGTTGTGACATCGACGAGATCAAGGCAAAAAGGTATGATGCTGGGATTATGGGCATTATTACAGCCGGGCTCGATGCCATCATGAGATCGAAGGCGGAGATCGAATTTACCAAGGATCCTTCCGCTTATGATCACCTCATCGTCGGGACACCGGTCTGGGGTTTCACCGCTGCGAACCCCGTGATCACCTATCTCGAAAAACACAAGGGGAAGTTCAAGGCGATGTCGTTCTTTAGCTGCAGCTTGATGGCAGGGGGTTTCTACGCGTTCGATGCCATGGCGAAGGCAAGCGGCATGACCCCCGTCGCCAAGCTCGATCTCGGCGACACGGAAGTCCGCCAGGGTAGCCAGTCGTTCGAGCGGCACCTCGACAGGTTCATGATGCAGCTCCGCGCGTGCTCCAACGTCTCCGCGCCCGTGCACTAGACACCAGTCTTCCTTCACCCGCCGCAGCCCTCGCGCATCGCGAGCCGAGCCCCCGGCAGTCGAGAAACGTTTATGTCCATGATTGCGCCCATTGCTGATCGTGGAAGACATCTTGCTGCTCTCCCGAGACACGCTGCGAGAGGAGCGCGACGAGCTGGCCAAGCGTGGTGTCGCAGCGGTGTATCGCACGTGGGCGGAAGTGACTGCCCCGCCCGTGGATCCCCCGTTGGTGGCGCGATGGATGCTGGATGTCCAGGAGATGACGTTCCAGCTATCATTCATAGAGGAGCTCGAGCGATGCGGGACACGCGTCATCAACACGCCGCGCGCGGTGCAAACGTGCGACAAGGCATCGATCTACTTCCTCTGGAACTGGTATCTCAAGGATCGCATCGACATTCCCCCGACGATCATGACGGCCGACGCGAGGGTGGCGCGTGATTTCGTCACGACGCACAAGCAAGCCGTGCTCAAGCCGATCGATGGCCAAGGAGGGAAAGAGATAACCATCCTGGACGCAAAGGATGCCCGCGCCCTTTCGAAACTAAAAGACCGCCCGGGCACCATGTTCTTGCAAGCCGTGATCCCGTCCACCCACGAGATTCGTACGATCGTTGCCGGGGAGGAGATCATCGCCCAGTATGCGAGATACAACCAGGGCGGCTTGCATTCGCTCGGCGCGGGGGGCATCGTGCTCCCGGTCGACGACAGCCGCGTGGGTCTCCCGAAGATGCTGGCCAGCGAGCTCGGAGAGATCGCCCTCACGACGAGAAAATTCACCGGCCTCGACATGCTCGCGCTCGATGCCTTGATCGACGCCAACCAGCAACCATGGTTGCTGGAATGGAACCCGTTTTTCGCGTACGGGCGGACGAAGGGGCTCGGGCTCAACATCGCATCCAAGATCGCGGGTTTCATCTTGTCGACTCGGAGTAGGTAAATAAAGCAGAGACGCTATTTTTCATGTAGGAACTTCATCGCGCCGCGTGGGCGTCTGCTGATGAGTGATAAAAGCCTGGAAGGATTCCTCAAGAAGTTGGAGGAGGAAAAGAAAGAAGCGGACAGCAAGGACGAGAATAAATTTGCCGTCTTGCAAGGAGTTGTTGAAAAAATCCTCAATTATGTCTTATCCGCAGTAGAAACTACTGGAAATCGCCTGGTGAACCTGGAATCTGGCATCAACAACATCCAGGCGTACCTCGCGCAGCAGTTGAATGATCTCACGGGCCGCCTTCGCCAGCTACCTGGCATGCAAGGCTTGAAGGATATCCAGGTTCCGGCCCTCGATGTACCCCCCAACCCGGCGACCATGGCCAACGCGTACTTCCAGAGCCTTGCGCAGTTCATCGCACAGAAGGCGTCCGAGTTGCAAGCGATGCGATCGAGCCAGGCCGAGGCGAAGGCATCCACGCCCGATAGCGAGATTGATCTAGGGCCCGACGAATTCTCGGGCGGGTTCAATGAGGAATTCATCCAGAAGAAGAAGGAACTGGAGGCCAGGGAAAAGTATCTCTCGAAGTTGGCTGACCAGCTCGCTGCTAAAGAGCAAGCCCTACAAGAACGCGAGAACACCATCGAGATCCTCGAGTCTGGCTTGCAAGACAAGCTCAAGATGTCGGCGGCCATCCAGCTGGTCAAGGATGACAAGAAGGCTGGCAAGGAGGGGGAGGCAAGCGACGATCTCGCGGAGCTATCAAAGCTCTCCGAGTCCATATTACAAGGCGATTCGACAAGCGATGAAGACAGGGACGACGAGGATAGCATCGATCCAGAAGCCTTGAAGGATCTCGTGGAAAATGACGAGGGCGAAGGCTGAAAGAAAGGTGCACGACCGTGGCTAAAAAAGATAGCCTCGCCGAACTGCTCGGGGGATTCAGGGCCGGGGCGAAGATCGAGAA
Organism: Candidatus Sigynarchaeum calidifontis; assembly: GCA_030587475.1. Taxonomy (GTDB): domain Archaea; phylum Asgardarchaeota; class Lokiarchaeia; order Sigyniarchaeales; family Sigyniarchaeaceae; genus Sigyniarchaeum; species Sigyniarchaeum tengchongense. The sequence goes on along the minus strand of JAUQYZ010000115.1, from coordinate 36,991 downwards.
GCACGATGCGTCGGAACCGGGCAATGCTGGTGAAACCGCCGCCGCGGCCGAGATCTCGCTTGCCAAGAAGGCGCCAGGGATCCTCGACCCGATCATGGCGCAGCTCACGCCGGAGGAAAAGTTCCAGGTCTTGTCCGGGCTCATGGACTTCATGGGCGACTTCATCATCAACATGCTCGACCAGTACACGTTCGAGCTGGGCAAGGTGGAGAGCTCGATCTCCAACTTGCAGAGCACCGTGCTCAACCAGGTGCGCACGATCCGGAACCAGGTCGACATCGCCCGCCAGCAGGGCCACTTCAAGGCGCTGGAGGGGCCACCCGTGCCGCCAGGCCTTGCAGGGACGCTTCAAGGCAGCATGATCGCCGCGGCCGCCGCGGCCGTCGGCTCGGGCGAGGAGCCGAGGAAGAGGCGCGAGGCCACGGAACGCGATGTCATGGACATAGCAGCGAGCATACGCACGCTGATCACCAGGCAGAAGATGGCAAAGCCCGCGGCGACGCAGCCAGCCGCCGAGGAGGCTGCCATCAAGGCAGAGCCCGCCCAGGAGGCCATGGGAAAGGCATCTCTCGACTCGAAGCTCCAGCAGTTCCAGAAATCCGCGGACGAGCAGAAGCAGCGTATCGACCGGATCGCGAGCACGGCGAAGCCAACGACGGCACGGGCGACCCAGGTCGCTACACGGCAGCCAGAAAAAGGGCCGGCGATAGCGAAGCCAGAGAAACCCGCGAGGCCCGCATCGCGCAAGAAGCAAGGTAAACCGGCGGCGCCAGCCGCGAAGCCGGGATCAACGCCGGGGGTGAAACCTGCCGCGTCCATCGCCACCAAGCCCGCCGGCATCCTCAAGCTCGACAAGGAGAAGGACATGCTGCCCAAGGGCTTCCAGCAGGAGCTCATGAAGAACATCAAGGACTTGATGAAGGACAAGGAGAAGGATGCGAAGAAGCGCGACGCGAAATGACCGCATCCGGTCTCATTTTTTCCTGGCGACCTTCACGAGCACGTCCGGGTAGTTTGAATAGAGCGCGTCTGGGCCCCAGCTCGCCGCATCGCGCATCGCCTTCTCGTCGTTCACGTCCCAGATGAATGACTTCAAGCCCTTTGCGTGTATGGCGTCCACGAGGGCTTTGCTAGCTTCCCCGACAGGCATGTTAACGACCTTGATAATGGCCGGGTCCACCTTGTCGAGTTCCTCGATCACGCCCGCGGCCGTGGGATGCGTGGAAAGCACGTATGTCAGGTCGGGAAACTGGCGTTGCACCTTCTTGATGAAGAGCCGGGATTCCATGCAGGTGAACACGCGGGCCGAGACCCCGTGCTTGACGAGCACGCCGTGGTAGGCTTCCGCGTCCCGCACGTCCTTGAGGTCGATCGAATAGAGCAATTTCCTGTCGCTGAGCTTTTCCATGTCCGAGAACACCTCGTCGAGCGTCGGGACACGCTGGTTCTTCGACAGCTCGATCTTCTTGATCTCGGCGAGCGGCAGTTTCGTGATGCGGTAAAAATGGCCGCCGATATCGAGCGTGTCGGTGTGCGAGACGACGACGTGCCCGTCTTCGGACGTGTAGACGTCCAACTCGACCCCGTCCACGCCCATGGCCACTGCCGCCGTGAAGCTGGCCAGCGTGTTATCGGGCTCGTAGGCCATTGCGCCCCTGTGACCGAATAGGATCATGCGAACCACGATATATCAAGCATGGAAAAAAGATAAACACGCGGCGAGTGATATCCCAACTGGCCAATCATCGACCGTTCGATCGCGAGTCGGAGCAACCATCATGGACGCGCAAGAAAGAACCCGGTGGGTCGAACAAGCATCCAGGATGTTACAGGATGCGGGTATCGTCATCACGGCAAAGGAGAAGGCGAGCATGGAGATCGCTGATTTCGGGCTCCCCGAGGGCACGTTTCCTGGTATCGGGCTGGAAATCATCGTTTATGTAAACAACGACCGGTACTGCGCGAAGGAGCTGATCTTGTTCCCCGGGCAAACGTGCCCGGAACACCGCCATCCAGGCGTCGCCGGAAAGCCCGGGAAGCAGGAGACGTTCAGGTGCAGGTGGGGCGAGGTGTACCTTTACGTGCCCGGGAAGGCACCCGCGGGGCGCTTGCACGCGACCATCCCCGCCAAAAGGCGCGACGCCTTCACGGCTCGCCACGAGATAGTCTTGACGCCTGGAGAACAGCATACGCTCCCGCCGGACACGCTGCACTGGTTCCAGGGCGGGCCGAGGGGCGCGATCGTCTCCGAGTTCTCGTCGACCAGCACGGACGAGCACGACGTGTTCACGGACAAGGATATAAAACGTTGAAGCAAAAATTGCATGTATTTAATAACTTATCGCTTCCGGACGACGGCCTTGTCTTCGAGATACGCGGGGATCACGAGCATGAGCGCGCCGGCGATGTCGATGCTCACGACGAAGCTGATGAGCGGCGGCGCGGCGAGCATCGCAGCTGAAAGCAACAAGTAAATCCCGGTGAAGCCAACGGATATGACGATCAAGGTCTTTGCCATTACCTCGAACGCGTAGGATTTATGCCAGTACCGCGATGCGCCACCCTTCCCGTGTGTCGGCTTGAGCCGCTTCAATCGCATGCCGCGCTCGACGCGGCGCTGGACGATGCCACACGCGTACGCGAGTATGAAGGCGAGCACGATCGGGATAAGCACGATCACCTGCACCTCGCCGACCTTCGTGACGTACTGCGCGAAGGCGATCGCCCCGGCGAGAACCAACCCCGAAACGCTGAAGTAAACGAGGCGCACGCCCCACATATTGATCGGTACGGTTTCCGTGCTCATCTGCAGCGCCATTTTTTGTTGAAAGAATAATGGTGGACCCGGTGAGATTCGAACTCACGAGAACTCGCACGTCAAGCGAGCATCATCTATGGTGAAACCTCCGTGGCGATTCACAACCACTAGATTACGGGTCCACGCGTTTATGCGGTAATTGAGATGTAGATTGAGCATCTTTTAATTTTGTTATGGATGCTGGTTCGATCGTTTATCGCTGCGGGGCTCCGAGGAAACGCTCCACCCGGTCCATAGCCTCGGCGATGTTCGAGACGTCGGTCGTGTACGAGAAGCGGATAAATCCCTCCCCGTTGGCGCCGAAGCCGATGCCAGGCGTCGCCGCGACGTGCCCCTTTTCGAGCAAGTCATAGGCGAACTTGAGCGAGTCATTGCTGACGGCCTTGATGTTCGCGAACGCGTAGAACGCCCCGCTCGGCGGGTATTTCATGGAGATGCCTTGCATCTGGTTGATCCGCTTCGTTATGACGTCGCGGCGCTGCTTGTAGAGGCGCAGCATTGCAGCTGTTTCCTTGGAGCATCCCAGGGCCGCGATGGCGGCCTCTTGCGATACCGACGGGGCGCAAATCATGAAGTTCTGGTTGATCTTGTCCATGGCCTTCATGAGCGGGCCTGGGGCAACGATGTAGCCGAGGCGCCAGCCCGTCATGGCCCACATCTTCGAGAACCCGTCGAGCACGATCGTCCGGTCCCGCATCTCTGGGATCGACGAGATGCTGGGCGCGATCTTGCCCGTGTAGGTGAGCTCGGCGTAGATCTCGTCCGCGAGCACCCACACGTCCTTCCGCGCGAGCACGACGTCCGCGATGCGACGCAGTGCCTTCTCGGATATGGCCTGCCCCGTCGGGTTCGCGGGCGAGTTGAGGAGAATCATGCGCGTCTTCCCCGTGATCGCTTGCTCGAGTTGCGCCGGGTCCAGCTCGAACCGCTCTTCCTCGTGTATCTTCACGAACTTGGGAACCCCGCCGAAGAACCGGATGAAGTTCTGGTAGCACGGGTAGCCGGGGTCGGTCACGATGACCTCGTCGCCCGGATCCACGAGAGCCCCCATTGCCATGAGGAAGCCCGGGCTCGTGCCCGCGATGACCATGATCTCGCGATCCACGTCGAGGTCGAGCCCCCGTGTATCCTTCTTGTACCGCGAGATGGCCTCCCGCAGCTCCCGGTAGCCGAGCGAGTTCGTGTAGTGCGTTTTCCCGGCCTGGCAGCCCTTGATGGCCGCGTCGCGCACGGCCTCGGGCGTGTCGAAGTCAGGCTCGCCGATCTCCATGTGCACGATGTTCGTGCCCTTCCGCTCGAGCTCTTGCGCCCGGGCGAGCAGCTCCATCACGATGAAGGGTTGTATGTCCGAGACCCGCCGGGAAAAACCGCCGACCATGGACTGGTGTATGCCCACGAACTTATTGTATTTACCCATGTGCTAGCATTGCTAGCCATGTCTCATTTATCGCATACCTTCTATACTTGGGATCGTAGATCGAGCACGTGATGTCCACGCAGTGCAAGTCGTGTAAATACTTCGCGGTGCCCCTCACCGAAGAGCAGAAGGCCACGCACCACTGCCCGGGCGCGAACCCGCGCGGCGACGAGTCGAAAAAGGCGTGCCAGCTCGCAGGGAAGCCAGGCTTCGAATCGACCAACCCGGAAAAATGCCCCTACTTTTTCCCGCTCGCGATGCGCTTCCGCTGAGCGAACGTTCAAGCATCCTCGTTGAGCATCGGGATGTCCTCGAACAGCGCGTCGAGATCCCGCCGCGCCTCGCGCCGCGCCTTCTCGTCCCCGGATAGCAGCCCCAGCACGTGCTGCTCGACCATGGCGACCGCCGCGTCCCGCTCCTTCTTGGCTGGCTTCTTGAGCGCCGCCCCGACCTCGTAGAAGCCGGGGATGCCCAGCGCCGAAAGGATCTTGTCGGCGAGCCGCTCGTCGGGGGCGTCCAACCGCTTGAATGCCGCGATCAGCTCCCGCACCTCGCTTTCCCGGTCTGCCATGATGCAAATCAGATATGGAAGCCATGCCCAATATGATTGATAGCGACATGGCGGGACGGAGCGACGACCTCGGGCTCGGCCGGAAGGACGGGAAGGCCTACTCGACGTTCTACACGGAGCCGTGGAACGCCGTGCTGCTCGCCTCGCTCGCGCTGTCCTTGCCCAACCCGTCCTGGCACCTTGACGATCCGGCGTTCCACCGCTGCTTCAAGGTCGCCGATTTCGCGTGCGGCGGGGGGATGCTCTTGCTCGCCTCTTTCCACGCGCTCGAGCAGCGCGCCAGGGAGGCGACCTCGCGCGCGGGAAAAACATTCTCCACGGAATCGTTCCACCGCTGCTTCGTCGAGTCGTGCTGCCACGGCTTCGACGTCATGGAAAAGGCGCTGCGAATGACCCGAGACGCCCTCGCCAGCGCGTGCCCGGGGAGCCATCCAGCGACCTGGAACTTGATCCACGCGCCGATACGACCACCCGACATCCTCGGGAGCCTGGACCTGCTCAAGGATACCCCGGCGCTCGAAAGCCTCCAGCGCGCGAAAAAGAACCGTTACTCGCTGGTCATCATGAACCCGCCCTTCGCGCGCAGCTGCGGCGACAATCTCCAATTTGGCGCGGGGACCGACGACCGCGAACGCCGGGCACTCGATAAAGCACTCACGGCCATCCGGGGGGCGAGGGGCCTGCAGGGCATCGGCCAGGCCGGCCAAGCGGCCGATTTCATCGTCCTGGCGATCGAGAGCCTGGAACCGGGCGGCCGCCTCGCCTTCATCGTCCCGAAATCGCTGATCGACGGGGCCGCGTGGCTCAAGCTGCGGCGGTACGTGCTGGATCGCGTGCACGTCGAGCTGCTCGCGTTCAACTTCGTCCCGCCAGGCTTCTCGTTCAGCGAGAACACTGCCCTGTCCGAGTGCATGCTCGTCGCCCGGAAGAGAACCAAGCCGGGAGCGGAAAGCGGGGAGAAAACCGCCATACTCAACATCGTGGCGAACGTGAACGGTCAAGCGGACGTGGATCGCCTCGTCGCCAGCGCCTTGCAAGGCGCCGGGCCAGGAGGTGCCCGTCATGACGAAGCTTTCGCGGTGCCGGTCGATATGCTGGCATCGCACGTGGTGAACTGGCAGCAGCTCTTTGGCTTGCCCTCGAAGCAGCTGCACGACGTCGTGGCCGAGCTCGTCCTCCGGTCAACGCTCGCTGGCGTCTCCCTTCCCCTCACCAGGCTCGGGAACCTGGCCACCATCGGCCCGGACCGGAGCGAGCTGACCAAGAAGACCGTGCCGGTCGATGTCGATGTCGATGTCGATGCCGGGGCCGGGGCCGAGCATGCACTGGACTTCGCGTGGGGGCGCGAAAACGACGTGCTGGTCTCGATCCTCACGGGCGCGAACCAGTCCCGCGCGTTCAAGGAACGCGCCAGCACCGGCATACGGCACAAGTTCGCCGCGGCTCGGTCGCACCTCTTGCTTCCAGAGAGCCTCTTCTTGAAGACAGCCCGTGTCTTCGGCTGCTATTCCAGGCAGCCCGTGCTGTCGAACGTGTCGTGGAGCTGCAAGGGAACGGGCACCGGCGAAGTCGAGAAGGCCGTGGCGCTCTGGTCCAACACGACGCCCGGTATATTGCTCCTGCTCGCGGTAAGGAACGAGGCTCGCGGCCCCTGGATCCACTGGAAGAAGGTGCCGCTGCAGGAATATCGCGTGCCCGACGTTGCTGCCTTGAAACAGCCCCAGCGAGAGGCCATGGCAGCGCTCTTCGAACAATTCAAGGAGAAATCCTTTGGAACCATCTTCGATGACGACGTTGCCAGGCGCGAGCTCGATGCACGCGTCGTCGGCATCCTCGTGGACGAAAGAAACCAGCGGCTCGTGCTGGAGGCCGTTAGCTCGATGCGAGAGGGATTGCGGGGCTTGAAGCCTATTTATGGGCAATGAATCGCCGATAAAAAAAGGATAGAAAGCGGGTCATTCTTTCTTCCCCGTCGCGGCCGCTTTTTCATCGCCATCGCGCAGCACGCGGCGGAGCACCTTGTCCACGAACGACTTGGGCAGCTCGTCGACGATCTTTATTTCTCGGGGTACCTTGTAGAAGGCCAGGTTCTCCTTGCACCAGGTCATGAGGTCATCGCTCGTGACCTTCCCCTTGTAGTCGGGCTTGAGCGAGACCGAGGCGACGATGATCTCGCCGGTCTCCACGTCGTTCGATTTCATGCCGTAGACGCCGACCTCGTTGATGGCAGGGTGGGAGATCATGAGGTCCTCGACCTCGCGGGGGAACACGGCGTGGCCCTTGTACTTGATCATGTCGCGCTTCCGGTCCTTGATACGGAGGTATCCTTCACAATCCAAGCAGCCTATGTCGCTCGTGTAGTACCAGGTGATCCCGTCGGCATCCTTGCGCAAGACCTTCGCCGTTTCCTCCGGCTTGTTCAAGTAACCCGGCATAACTTGAGGCCCGCACGCACAGATCTCGCCGATGTACTTTGCCTCGTCGGGGCCGCAGTGCTCGTGGCAGTAGGGCTCCGTGTGCGGGCACGACCCGAGGATCTTGTCACCCGTCTCGACGTCGACGATCTTGAGGTACGTGTCCGCGAGCGGGAGGCCGACCGAGTTCGGGCGGGGACGCTTGAACGGGTTGGCAGTGAGGATCGGGGCGGTTTCGCTCATGCCGTAGCCCTCCGTGATGAGGGATCCCGTCATCTTCTCGAACTTCTCCTTCACGTCGAAGGGCAGCGCCGCCGCGCCGGAAAGGCAGCCCTTGAACTGCGTGAGCTTCGCTGCATACTTCGGTGAATCGGGATCCTGGTTGAGCTTGTTCCACAAGGTCGGCACGCCGGGGCAGAACACCGCGCCTCGCGCTGCCGAGACCTTGAGCAGGTCGGATATCTTCGCGGGTGGCCGGGGGAACAAGATCAACTCGTACCCGGTATAGACGCCGATGTGCATGGCAACCGAGAGCCCGAACGAATGCGCGAGGGGTAGCACGCACACCATGCCACCTTTCCCTTCAGTACTCTTGATGCCTTCGAGCTGGGTGGATGCGAGGTTGTATCCTTGCTGGCAGTTAGCGACGAGATTGAAATGGGTCATTTGCACTCCCTTCGGGGTACCTGTCGTCCCGCCCGTGTAAATCAGGCACGCGATTGCCTTTCTCGGGTCAAGATTATGCGGGGCAACCGCCTTTCCAGCCCCCGATGCGAGCACATCCTGGAACTTGCGGAAGTCGATGTCGCCGGCCTTCTCTGGCCAGACCTTCATGCGCGGGATCTTGCCGAGCGCGGTGCCGAGGATGCCCTTGATCTTGGACAGGTACTCGGCGAGGCCGGTCAAGACGACCGTCTTCAAGCTCTTCATGGCAGACAAGTCCTTGCCGTGCAAGTATTCCTCGTACAAGGAATCGAGTATGACGAGCATCTTGGCATTTGAATCGTTGGCCTGGTGGACGATCTCCGCGTATTTCTGCAGCGGGATGATGGGATTGGCTATGGCACCTGCCCGGACGATCCCGAAGTACGCTATCACGAACTGCGGGATGTTCGGCATGTCCATGAGCACGACGTCACCAGGCTTGATGCCCATCCCTTGTAGCCCGGCAGCGAACCTGGTGGCGAGCTCGTCGAGCTGGGCGTAGGTGATCTTCCCGCCCTCGAAATACGTTGCGATCGAGGCCGGAAATCGCTTCGCGCTGTTCTTGAGCATCTCGTCCGTTGTCATGACCTGGAAATCAATGCTCTGTGGTGTCACGTCTGGATAATATTTCTTCCAAGGAGCATCTACCTTGGGTATTTCAGTCCACTTCACCATGATATCTTTCCTCTTCTTGTCGGGTCTACCTTCCTTCTCCGATTTTTTGATTCGGTTTACATGCCGGGGCGAGCTTTGAAGAAATCCAACATTTCCCGACACGAGTCCGTATGGAAAGGATCATGCGTGTCTTAATAAAGCGATCGGGGCGGTCGCCAGGTAATCGTATATTCGCGGAATTGCCCGGGAGAGCTTGCGATGTTGCCGCCGATAGATGCCTTGCACGGGAAAGAGCTGGCCTTTGCCACCTTCGCCGCCAGGGTGCACGACAAGGACACGACGACTATTGATGATGCCCTGGTTGCCGAGATCGCCGCCGCATCGGCCGGGTATAACCGTGCCATAAACGAAGCGCTGAGAGCATATGCGAAGATCGATTACGCTTCCGAGCCAGCCACCAAGGCGCGTGCCAAGGCGCTCATCGGCTACGCGTACGATTTCCTTGCCTTGCTCGTGGACATCGTCAAGGTCATGGAGGCCGATCCCCAGGCAAAGGACGAGGCCGCCCGCCGGTTCGACTTGCTCGAGGATTTTCTCCTCCAAAAGGAGAACCTCGTCGCCTCGACATACCTCGCCGCGGCCAAGCAGGAGCTCGCGGCGTTCCACGACCCGTCCGTGCGCGAGGCGCTCGAGGAGAAGCTGGCACGCATGATCCGCGACCGGGCGGCCCAGTAAAATGCTGATGGACGGCCGCTTGAACGTGCCGTGTAACCGGGGACGGGTCCTCCCGCTCCTTTTTTGACTGCAAATCGATTTTCTCCCGACCGGGAGAGAAACATATGCTTCCGTTGCGTTAACAATATACGCGTAGAATTTTACTAGAGTCAGCGGGTGATCACGACGATCGACATCAAGCTCGCGAAACGGAGCCTGGTACAGCTCTGGCACTGGTTCAACGGCTCGACCCGGAAGGGATCGAACCTGTGGACCTGGCTAGACACGATCGCGATGGATCTACCGGGTAGCATCGAGGCGGTCGTGAAAAAAACCGTGTCCCGTTACTTCGAGGGCGCCTACCCGAAGAAAACCATGTTCCAGCGCATGTCACCCATCATCGCCGGCATCTACGCGGGCCTGCTCATCACCTCGTGGCTGCTCTTCCCTGGGAGCTATTCCTTGATCACGAACACGATCAGCGACCTGGGCAACCATGCCTTGAATCCTTTGGGTTCCTGGTTCTTCTCCGCAGCGTTCTTCTACCTCGCGTTCTCGCTGATCCCCTTCTACCAGTTCGTGTACAAGCGGCTCGTGCCCATCGGGAGGGTGCTTGCCAAGGTCGCTCTCATCGCGAACTTCGTCAGTTTCGGGGGGTTCATCGCCCTCGCCATCTTCTCGAATGATGTTGCGACCCTCGATATACACGTTCCCGCTGCGGTCGCATCCTTCGGGGGTCTCGTGGTTGGCGGTCTGATCTACTGGATCATCATCGTCAAGGACGCGATCCTCAAGACGGGCACGCGCAGGATCATCCCGATCGTCGGGGCGCTCGCGAACGTCGTGGTCGGCATCGCGGTATTCCAGCTGTTCGACTTCGAGACGTTCTCGGCGAAGCCGGTCACCGAGTTCACGCCCCCGTGGGAATGGACGATGTTTTTCGCGATAGGCGCGAGCCTCATCATCCTGTTCCGCTCGCTCCCGGAGATCGAGAGGAAGACGAGCATCTACCGGCTGATGGAGGAGCAAAAGTACTGCGCCCCGGAGGATGTCTGGCGGGTTTTCGCGAACCATTTGCCCGAGGGGGACGGGTGCGTGGACGAGGGCTCGGAATATTGCTTCGAGAAATAGAATTAACCGCGGGAAACGCCCGTCCGGGTCAATGAGCTTTTCTCGGGAACAGCTCGTCCATGACCTCGATGAGCTTGCCCGGGCAATCGGAGAAGATGCCGTCGACGCCCCAGCCGAGCAGCTTTCGCATCTGCCCGGGTTCGTTGACCGTCCATACCTCGACCGCCAAGCCTAACGCGTGGGCGATATCGATGAACCACTTCCCGCGGATGACCTTGATGATCGAAAGCTTCTCGGGAATCTGCAAGGCGACGTAAGGGAGATCCTTGCCGAAGATTTCGGCTTGAGGGATATTGCCGGGGATGTTCTCCTTGCCGTGCTTCCTTGCCCAGCCGTTCACCTTGCGCAAGAAGCGAATGACCTCCTTCGTGCTCGCGCTCGTCGGGATCGCCGACTCTGCCCGGAAGCGCGTGATCATGTCCTCCGAGAACGAGGCAACGAGCACCCGCGAGCCGGGGCCGTTCTCGATGCCGAGGGATTCGAGCTTCCGCGCGAGCAGCGCGGGCGCGCGGGGGTCGCGCGACTTGATGTCGATGTTGAAGCGCTGTCCCGGGAACGCCGCGAGTATCTCGTCGACGGTCTGGATCGTGAGCCCCTTCCCGCGGAAGGGAAAATTGCCGCTCGCATCGACGTGCTTGTACCCCGCATCGAGCGACTTCAGCTCGGCCAGGGTCTTGTCCTTGATCTTGCCGCGGCCGTTCGTCGTCCGGTCGAGCACGGGATCGTGGAAGAACACGAGATTGTCGTCCCTCGTGAGGTGAACGTCGGTCTCGATCACGTCAACGCCATCCAGGCGGGCAGCATCTTCGAATGCCTCGCGCGTGTTCTCCGGGACGTCGGCGCTGTTGCCACGGTGCGCCATGACGAGGGGACGCGGGTTCTTGAGCACCCGCAAGTTGCTCGTTCGCCACATGAGTATCGTGGTTAATTGACGGGAAACGATTTATGCCATGCGGATCCTAGATCGATCAATCGTGGGCATTCGTGCGAGCCTAAATGGTGAGATCTTGGCTCAAGAACAACCATTGCGCGGTCGCGTCAATGGACCGGCCAGCCTCATCCAGAAGATCTGGCAAGTGACCGTGCGCAACTTGAAGAGCGACTGGAAGTACAAGTTCAAGCTGCTCTTGAATAGCTTGTACACGGCGATCAACCTCGCCTTGTTCACGGTCATCGCCGAGGTGGTCCAGCCCAAGCCAGGCGCTTTGCCAGTCGAATATGGCACGGACGGCTTCTTGAAGTTCCTCTTCGTGGGAACGTATTTCTGGGCAATATTCACGCACCCGTTCGAGGATACCGTGCAATGCCTTCCCGAGGAGACGCAAAAAGGGACCATCGGCTTGTTGCTCACCCAGAACATCGACATCCCCGCCATCCTCATGGGGCGGTTCTGGGCGTCCTTCATAACATCGTTTCTCCTCGCGACCGCGGTCGTGACCCCGTTTTTCTTCATCATGGGGATGGCTGTAAACATCCTGGTCTCGCTGCCATGGATCCTCATCATCATGGCATCCATGACGCTGTTCATGATGTGCGTGTCCTTGTGGGTGGCGTCGTTCAGCTTGCTATTCAAGAAGACGGGCGTGCTTTCGAATGTGTTCATATATGGACTCAAAGTAGCTACAGGTATGTTTTTTCCCATCTTCGGATTGAAAAAAAGTGCCCTATTCCTTGAATCGGTGCCTATTGCATCTGGTATCGATTTTATAAGGGATCTTTTTATCGTAGGCATGCCAGTCGCCCATGGTGATGGGGCTATCATAGGTATGGGCTGGCAATCCACAGCGGAATATTGGACAAGTTTTGTAATACAGTCACAAATCATAGGTGTCTGTATATTAATCATCATCGCCCTTATCTGCATCAAGATATTCGTGAAAAAGGCCAAGCTGCTCGGCATGATCGAGGCGTACTGATTCGACAAAAGAGGCATGGATAACACGAAAAGCGAATACGTGGTCGAGGTCAAGGACCTCGTGAAGCGGTTCCAGGTTGGTGGATCCTTCTGGAAGCCGAAATACGAAGCCATCATCAACGGCATGACCTTCGGCGTTCGCAAGGGCGACCACGTGGCCATCATCGGCGCCAACGGCTCTGGCAAGACCACGCTCATGAAAATCCTCTCCGGCATTTACCTCCCCGACGCGGGAACCGCGAACATCCACGGCTACGACGTGGCCAAGCAGTTGAGCCACGTCCTCGACCACGTGAGTTTCGTGTCCCCGGCCCTCAACTTCCTCAAGAAACTCACGCTGCGATCCAAGATCAACTTCTATGCCAAGGCACAAGGCAAGGATCCCGAGCCCGCGTTCAAGTTCATCGAAGAATTCGGCGTGGCGAACATGCTCGACGAGATGCTCGAGGTCTTCAGCGAGGGCCAGAAGGCGATCACGCGCTTTGCGATCGCGCTCCTCAAGCAGCCGGACATCATGCTGATCGACGAGGTCACCGCGAACCTCGACGTTATCCGGAAGGAGAAGCTTCTCGCCTATCTCTCGGAACGTAAGGATCGCATCACGTTCATCATCATAGATCACGATGTCACGACCGTCGACCGCCTCTCCAACAAGATCCTCATGCTTAAACGTGGCGGATCGGTTCTGAAGCTCGGCGACGTGAACGAGATCTTGAAATCCATTCCTTACCGGTACAACGTCGACGTCCTCCCGCGGAGCGCCAAGGACAAGAAGTACTGGGACAGCTTCGACCAGCCGTGGCGCGCGGTCGGATCCCACGTCCAGTTCATCTGCCAGACCAAGGACGAGGTCGCGCGTATCAGCGATTTGATGCTCGACAACAAGGACATCATCTCGTTCTCGTCCAGTGGCCTTTCCATAGAGGACATCTATTACTTCTACCTCATCAACGATGATTTCCGTGGCAGCGAGGGCATTGGCCGGATATCCTACGACGATGCCATGATCTAGCGTGCCGGGTATGAGGAAAAGGCCGCACGTAACTGGCCCGCGCGGGAATCGAGATAAGGATGGGATGCCACTAGTATTCAGCACCGTCCACCAAGGACACCCGCCATGGCCGAAGAGGAATCCCGCGACGACTCGAAAGGCTTGAAGAAATACGAGCGGCTGCTCCAGCACAAGAAGAAAGAGGTCAGGATCGAGGCCATCAAGGAGATCCGCGACTTGAACTTGAACGAGCGCAAGGCCATCCGGCTCCTCGAGGCCGTGCTCGAGCAGACCGTGGATCCCGACGAGTGGGACGTGAAGAACGAGGCGATCATCACGCTTGGCGTGTTCGGCAGCAAGCACTCGATCCACCATCTCGCCGCGCACCTGAACGACGATAATCCCATGGTCCGGGAGAGCGCCGCGTACGCGCTCGGCCAGATCAAGGACAAGAAGACGTTCGTGGAGCTGGTCGCGGCGCTCGATGACGAGTCGTTCAGCGTGCGTGAAAAAGCGGCCAACGCTCTCGCGAAGATAGGCGATGCACGGACGGTCGACGCTCTGGTCAAGAAAGCAAGGTCGCCCGACGTGAAGGTGCGGCTCTCCGTCTTGCCCTCGCTGCAAGCATTCGAGGCCGACCCCCGGGCCATCGACGCCCTCGTGGTGGCCCTCAAGGACAAGGAGACCCAGGCACGCTTTCCCGCCATCATCGCCTTCAACAAGATCAAGAGCGCCAAGGCGATCGACCCGCTCATCGAGAATCTCAAGTCGGAGGATCCACTCTTGCAGAAAGTGGCAGCAGACGCCCTCGTCTTCAACCTTGGCTGGGGCAGCATCGAAAACTACCAGCTCACCAAGTTCGGCGAGCGCCGCCGGCAATTGCTGCTCGCGTCGACGACGCCGGGAGGGATCCTCGGAAACCTCGCGTCCGCTCCCACGAAACGCTTCCGCGAGCTTGCCGAAGAGATAAGCTTTTTGCTGGGCCTTGACCAGGCAGACAAGGACAAGCTGGTGAACTATTTGCAAGACCTGGACAATTTCTTCAAGATCACGAAGAAATGATCTCCCGATTCGAGGTAAAGGGAAGAAAAACGAGTTTTCACGCGAAAAGCATTATCCCGCTCGCGAGCATCCCGACGCACGCGGCGATGGCCATCTCGGCCAGGCGCCAGATCATCTGCACGCGATGGGTTTGCCACGCCATCTGGTACTTGCGCCCGAAGTTGACGAACAGGCTGGCAAAGGCCGACATGCCCGGCACCGCCGCCATCTTCACGGGCACCTGGAAATTGCAGTCGCCGAGTTTCACCTTGAATACGTGCACGGGGTTGAGCATGATGGCCAGGGCGATGGCGGCGCACGTGAGTATCACGAGGCCAACGCGTGCGGCCATGAAGCCCGCCATGCTAGGCGGGACGAGCAAGCCGACAGGGAATCCCTGGAAGCCGATAAAGAACAAGATGGCCGTCACGAGCAAGTGATCCACGATGCTGATCTTCCGCGGCTGCACGGTTGTATTGGCCGACACGACGTCTTGCTGCCTGCAATCGGAGAGCTGGCGCGATTGCCAGAAGTACAGGTCATTCTTGAACAGCTTTCCCGTGCTGGAGAGCAAGTAACCCTTCCCCTCGTCGATCGCCTGGACGTCGACGCGGGAATGCGCGAATTTCAAGTCGTTTTTCATCGCATCGACGAAGATGATGATGCCCGCGATGAGCAGCACGAAGCGGAGCATCTCGCCTGCCCACAAGTAGAACACCCGGCTCGCGATCCCGATGATCACGAACAACAACCCGCAAGCGAGCCGCTTGACATCCCCCGCTTGCTTGATCGATGCAACCGGCTGGCCGGGCAGCGCCCGGCCGGTGTCTCCAAAGAGGACGCGGGCCAGGCTCGACCGCTCGAGCGACTTGTAGTTGATCGGGTAGTAAGGGATCTCGATGAACTTGTCCTTGGTCACGATCTCGATCGTGTAGTGCGAGTTGATGACGATCAAGAGCATGCACGCGAGCTGGACGACCGCGCTGATCAAGTAAGCCAGGCCAACGCATTCGCCCGCGCCGTCCATGAACGGGAATATCCCGCAAGTTCCCATCCCATACAAGTCCGGGTTGAGTATGAACGATAGCCCGTCCACGGCCAAGAAGTATATCGGGATGATGAAGAGGATGACCCAGAGGAACCGCATGCCCGTCCGGCCGTTCGTCAAGCGCATCGCCTGGATGTCGTCGAGCGCAATTTTCACGGACATCGACCGGGGGAACCGCATCTCGTCGATGACCAGGTGTTCCGGGGTGCGGGTGATGTTGAGCTTCATGAAGGTGAAAGCGCTGATCACGAGCAGGATGGCGCCCACGAGCAGCGGGAAGGCACCGGTCGGGAAGAACATGGAAAAACCGCCGAGGAAAAGCCAGTTCCCGACACCAGTATACCCGCCGAACTCGACCCCGTACTCGACGAGAAAGTAGACGCCCATCGAGAAGAGAAGGAGGCCGGCGATCAGGCGGCTCACCGGGTAGCTCACGATCACGCTGGTCGGCATGCGGGACGGCTTCAACGCGACCATGACAGCGCCCATCCCGATGAACATCACGATGAAATAAATGAACAGCGTGAGGTCGAACTGGAAGGTCTTGACATCGCCGCTCATCGAGATCTCGTATTCGAAATACGCGCCGGGGATGCGCATGCCGGAGAGGAGCATCAACACCGACATGACAATAAGAGTCGCGCCGATGCCGAGCCCGGCGATCCGCTTTGCCAGGTCTAGCCCGTCCAATTCGGCCTCACCCCCGTGTTTGGCATCTGGCATAGCCCGCGCATGATCCAGTACGGCGCGGCGAAACTGGAGCCCGGTTCCTCGTGCAGCAAGTTGAATCCGCCCCACGCAGGGTCAAACGGGTTCCTGTCCCACATGAAGATGCTCGTGTCCTTCATCTTGACGGTTAGCGGATGATCCCAGAACGTGCCCTCCAGGTCGAATTCCTCGAACAATGGCGCGAAGAGCACCCCGATCGTGTTGTTCGCGAAGAAGTCCTTGTACTTTGAGAAGTCAACGATCTTATAATGAGAAGGCACGGGTTCTACCCCCTTGTACACGTCGGGGAAATGCCTGGGGTAGAATTCCATAAGCTGGTCCTCGACATCGCGCTCGATGGACTCGAACTTGCCGTCTCCGTGCACGGTACGCTTCGCGGCGAGGTAGATGGCGTTGAAATACGGGTTCCGGTGGTATCGCACGCAGTACCATATCGATTCCTCGAAATTCTTGATATACCTGGCGAGCAGCACGGGATCCTCCTCGAGCATGAGCAGGCCGAAGCACACGTCGATGCCAAAATTATACGCATAGTAGTTTGACACGATCTCCTGGATCCCGCCTTCCTTGCTGCCGTAGTACGCGTTCATGTTCTCCAGCGCGAAGTTGTAATAGACCGAAGCGTACTTCTCGGGGAAGGCGAGCGCACCCATCTTCAGCACGAGGAGCGACCAGGACGCGCCGTTGAACATGCGCATCTTTTGATCCACGCCGGTCGGCCCGCCGAATCCGCCGATGCCGAGAAAGTTTGCCCTGAGCATCCCCGCGCAGAGCTGGTCGATTATGAGCTTCAGCTTGGCATGCACGTCGGGAGCGTCGGCCTCGTCGAGGTACTTGAACGTGATGGCGATGCCCATGTAGTACCCGCCGTACTCGTCGTTCGAAGTGTAGTCGCTCCAGCGATACTGGCTGTAATCCCCCGTGCCGTTGAAATATTTCGGGTGATCCATGTTAAAGAGGTATTGAACGCCAGGTATGTTCGTCTTGTTCTGCGGGGGGCACCAGGAGCGCGCGACCGTGGCGCCGTAATCGCCACCGAGGCCGCCGTTCGGCACGGCGAGCATCATTGCCATGCCATCGACCAGCTTCCGGATGACCCGGATCGCGTCGGCCTTCATCGTCGCGTTACCTTCCCTCTTTGCTGCCTTGTATTTCCCCACGAACCCGACCAGCGATGAACCAGTCCACAAGGCGCCGTTGTCGGAGAAATGGTAGGTCGAGACGGTCGTGAGATCCTCGGTCGTGAAGGACGTCCCGACCGTGAAGTTCAAGGGAATGTGGTAGTTCTCGAAGCGGTAATCGTAAAACTCCGCCATCTCGGCAAGCCGGGTGTAGTTCGCTGGGATAAACGTCGATGGATCCGGTTTTAAACTCTCGTCGGTGCCGAAGCTCGGTATCTCGTTAAAAATGCTGACGACTTGGCCGACTATCGTGCCAAACGTGGCAAAGGGAATGATGAAAGCCACGAGGGCGCCGATCCGATGCAGGTGAATTTTCTTCCTTGATCTGATTCTCATGAAGGGGCTCACGCGGAAGGCTGTTATTATGCAATGTCCATTTCTCGGTGTAAAAATAAGCACATGTTACATTTTTGGAACATCCGTGGCACGACCATGCACGCAACCAGGCGAAATGAGAAGTTTTTCATTCAAAAACGATTTCATTGATACGATGATTTCATGATCGACACGTTGAAATACTCCCTGGAGCTCGCCGTGCATTGGATCACGGACATTGCCCAAGTCAAGACCGAGAAATTGACCATCGAGCACGATTCCGCCAATCACAAGCACACGTATTGGAAGGGGGCCATCCGGGGCGAGTATAGCGTCGCCGACAAGACGTGGGACTTCTTTTGCCCGTGCTGGCACACGGGACAAGCGGTTAAAGCGCTGGTCATGGCATCCCGAGTTCCCGGGCTCAAGGATCGCAAGGAAATCCTCGACTCGGCCAAGGAGGGTGCGAATTTCTTGCTCGTGAACCAGGTCTGGGACGAGAAAGACGACGACCACGGGCTGATCCTCGCGTACGAGGACTATGGCCATCTCGTGAACACGTCAGCTATCCTGGAGAGCTGTGATGGCTTGCTTTACCTTGCCGATGCCACCGGGAACCGGTTATATCGCGACCGGGCCATCGGGGCGCTCGATTTCGTCGCCAGGAAGCTTTATCACCCCGGTCAAGGATTGTTCGAAGATACATACGACCCGGTAAAAAAGGCCACCGATAACGTTTACGGAACCGGCGGCAGGCCATTGTTGGACGATGCCATGTTCCTCAAGGCGTGGAAACTTTCGGGCCGGGAGGACTTCAAGCGGATCTTCATCGAGACGTGCGATTGCTTGATCGAGGCCGAGGATCCGCCCGGGAACTGGATCTCGTTCAAGCCCGCGAGCGTGACCGGCGGCCACATCCACCCGCGGCACGCGTACTGGTGGGGCATGCCATTCGTCGACGCGTACGACGCGTTCAAGGATCCGAAGTACCTCGCCGTGGCGAAGCGCTCGGCCGAGTGGTACGCCCGGGCCATCCGGAAGGACGGCGGGATGATGCGGGACACGTTCGTGGACTTCAACACGCGGTCGTTCGGCCACGCGACGAGCGGCGCGGCGTGCGCGGTGCTTTTTTGGCTGCGGTTGAAAGAGGCCACGGGAATGGAGAGGTATGACAGGGCCATCGAAACTTGCCTGAAATGTTGCACGGGCCTCCAGTTCCGGGTGCCTCAAGACGAGAACTTGCTCGGCGCTATCCTGGAGAAGGTCTTGCCGCCTGACGGGACCGACCGGAACCCCTACTACATCCGCGACCTGGGCACGATCTTCTTTATCCAGGCCGCGTCGGCCTACTTGCTCGCGGCGGAGAAACAGTGATCATTCCTGCGGCTGGGCTTGTTGCTGCTTGAACTTCTCGTCCTCGTCCTTGGCCTTCTTGACGGCCTCGTTTAACTTGTCCACCGCACCCGCCTTTTTATACCAGCCCGCTGCTTGGACGTATAGAGCCTTGGCTTTATCATATTCCATGCCTTGCGAGTGGGTCTGGGCGAGCGTGCAGAGGTAGTCCCCCTTCTTTATCATGAAGGCGGCCATCTGTTTTCCGCCTTTCCCGTCGTTGTCATCCGACATCGGTTTCACCAGCGTGCAGCGTGTGGTAATCGTGGGCAGATGCTTTAAAGGTATCACGTTTCCCCGGAACCGACGATCCGCGATTTCACGGGTCGACGGTACACGTTCCGCTTGTACTTGATCGCGGGATATCCGAGGCCGATACTTGCGAGCACCGCGTGGCCTTTGGGCACGAGCGAGACCTTCCGCATAGATCCCATCATCCCGCAGAAGACCTGGTGGAAGCCCAACCAGACCGTGCCGATACCGAGAGTTTCCGCCGCGAGCATGACGTGGTACCCGGCGATGCCAGCATCTGTCTTGACCATGAAGGTTTTCTCCCCCGAATGGATGACGAGGATGGTCGGCGCGGTTCGGAGGAATGGATCCTCGCCCGCCTCCCTCCCCTTCGCCCAGTTCGCCATGGTGCGTGCGAGGGACGACTTGTAGCTCCGCGCTTCCTTTTTACCGAGTGCAAGCACGGCGACTCCATAAAGGTACTTCAAGAGAGACTGCAGCATCTTGAACTGCTTTGCCATCGCCTCCCGGATCATGGCAATGCGGGCGGGGTCGTTAATCACGAGATACTCGAGTTCTTGCGCGTTCTGGCCGGTGGGGGCATAGCGAACGGATTCAAGGATTTTCTCCATATCCGCTTGCGAGACAGGCTCTTTCTTGAACCGGCGCGTGCTGCGGCGATTGCGGGCGAGGTGATTGAAGGCATCAAACGTTATGCCGGGATCCTCGATGTCCGGGAACCCGGCTTGATCCATCCGCTCGTTGATGATGGCGTTCGCGGGGCAGACCGCCACGCAATGACCGCAATCGATGCAATCCTCGGGATACTTGTCCACTGCACCACTATCCTCGACCTCGATGACGTAACCAGGGCAAACCCGCTCGCAGCTCCCGCATTTCGTGCATTTGGATAAGTCTATCTTGAGCATATGTGTTTTCACCATGAAGAAGAAAGGAGTGGCGTGTCACGTGTACATGCTCGTCGAATCGAACGTGCTCTTCATCTGCTGGTTCAACGGCAATGCGATCGAGTCGACGAAGTACCGGATGCCGAAGATGATCGCGTTGAACTCGATCTCGAAAGCACTGATATCGAGGCCAGCCGTCGAGATATCGTTCTCGACCCAGACGGCCGATAAGTCAGGATCCACGGAATAGAACACGGCGTTGAGCTCGAAATTCGACACCAGGATGCGCTCGTACAGCTCGTGGCGCACCTTTTCCGGGACATCCTCTAGATCCATCAGTTTACACTTGACAAACACCCACTGGGGGTGGACGCTCAGGATGGTGGTGAACTTGAGCGACATGTAATCGATCGGGATCAGGATCTCGAATTGCTTGGCGTTTATGCTGATCGTGTCGACCCGGGATCGCAGGTAACCCTCCAATCGAGCCATAAGTTCCTTGACAACTTTTATGTCCTCCGCCATCTTGTCCCGGATTTCCGCGAGCTCTTCCTTCGTGGATATCGGCCGCTCGAAGTATTTCTTCTTGTCGACGTTGAGCCGTACATGCTCGAAGTAACTGTAGTCCAATGACTCCGGTCCGGCCATTTCGGTAGGGTTTTTTGCATCCGGCTCAACTGCCCCGGTCTCGGCCGCCTTTCCGCTGGCTTTTTTCCTTGAAACCGTAGACTTTGGCTTCGCGGGTTTGGCCACAGCGTCCGTGGGCGTTTTTTCGGTCGTGGCTTTTTTCTTTCCCGTTTGCGATCACCGGTTGGCCGGCTCGGCGCGGTATTGGCAAGATCATCTGGTACGAGCTAGTCAAGCACTTCTTTATTGAATAGATCGTAGTTGGCACTAATTAAGCATCCGGATATTACGGCCATCGTGCATGGATGGTTGCCTCTCGAGGAAAGGCTAAATAGAGTCTATTTACCATTAAAGAAGGAAAATGTCACGGGCGATATTCGACATCAAATGTTGGAATGAAAAGATATCCGGCATCATAAACGAGAAGCTCAAACATCTGGTGGAAGCCCGTCATGATTCCACCCACGTGCAGTATAATACTCGTCCAACATGCGATCGTACGCAACCTTGTCGAGCTCGTGTGCTGGTCCTGCCTTCCGTGGTAATTTTTCCTTAAAAACGCGTTCGGGCAAGTAATCATCCTTCCTGGAGAATCCTTCCCTCGCGTTGAAAACGCGGCTTCCCGTCACTATTCGGGCAGCCATAGCGCGAAGCCCTTGGATATCGATGTTCTCGCCGAACACGACCGTGTACAACCGTGCCATAATATCCCAATCGAGGATGTTCCTGATGAACTTGCACACGATGAGCGAATCGATGATGGCGATCTTGTCCTCTTGCTCGATCATTGGCAGCACGCGGCCCTCGTAGGAAGGGGTGAGCCCTTGCTCGATGGCGTGGTAGGTGGATCTGAGGTGCGTCGGGCCCTCGGGCGCGACGCCGTAACTCAGTGCGAAGCCGCGGAAAGCTCGGGGATCGTAGCCCGCGAACTCCAGGCCCTTGACATGCATGGCGATGCCGTGCAACCCGAATTTTTGTTCCACGTGGCGCGTTCCCAAGGCGAAATCAGCCGCAATGCCACGGAGATTCACCATGTCCTCGAGGAAACGTAGCACGGATGATGGATTCTCGTAATCGATGAGAACGTCTTTGAGGCCGGGGATCAGGCCCCGTCGTCGCGCTTCGATGGCCAGGCCACATAGCGAACCAGCGGATATCGTGTCCACGCCCACGCGATCGCAATACTCGTTGATCTTCGCGATCGCCGCGATGTCGCGGATATCACACAGCCCGCCGAAGTTCGCGATCGTTTCATACTCTGGCCCATCTAATTCACAAGCGAATGGGCCGTCATCAACTTTGACGTGCTTCCTGCACGTGAACGGGCAACCCCAGCAACCCAAGCGCCGCTTCAAGATCGTGCTGTTGATCGCGTTTGCTCCGAACCGTTCAGCCCCATCCGAATATCCCCGGGCGTAGTAGCGAGTCGGGAAGCAGCCGATCTCGTTGGTCCATTCGACGATCGATGGCGTGCCATACTTTCGATAGACCCCGTCGGGGCCGTAAAGTAAGGGGTTCCCGCGCAATCGATCTAGCGACTCCTCGATGATGGCCTGGAATTCCGGCCGTTTGTTGATTACCGGGCGTGCTGTGCCTGTAAAGACCACGGCCTTGAGCTTCTTGGATCCCATCACTGCCCCGGGGCCGCACCGGCCCGCAGAATGATGCTTATTGTTCTGGACACAAGCGATGCGAACCAAATTCTCGCCAGCGGGCCCGATCACGACCGATTCGGATTCCTTCCCGTGCCGCCCCTTCAGCGCGTCCCGCGTCGCGAACGTGTCCTTCTTCCACAAGTCACCCGCGTCATGGAAGCGGGCACCAGATTCCGAGACGAGGACATAGACGGGCGCATCGGAAGCCCCCTCCACGACGACGACCATATTTCCCGTGGCCCGCATATACCTAGCCACGTCGCCCCCGGAGTATGACTCGGCGAACGTGCCCGTGAGGGGGCTCTTGAACAGCATACCATACCGGTTACACGTGGGGAAGCTGGTTCCCGTGAGGGGCCCGCACACGATGATGAGCTTGTTGTCGGGGCCGAGCGGATCGCAACGGGGTGGCACCTCGTCGAGCAGTAGCTTCGTGCCGAGCCCTTTCCCGCCAATCCAGTTCAACATGACCCCGCGGGAAACTTTCTCTCGTGAACAGGTTCTCGTGCCAAGATTCACACGCAAGATGTGTGGTTCGTCCATCAGATTCACGTGATCAAGCTGGGTTGTTGATTAACGCGAATGCGATCATGTTAACCGCAATAACCATGATCATGATAGCAGCCATGGGCTTGAGATACCTCGAGTTGATTCGCTTGTTAACGCGTGCCCCGAGCTGGGCGCCAATTATTCCACCGAGACCGAAAATGATGGCCACGGCAAGATCAACCTGGCCGACCGCGGTGAAAGTGACGAAGCTCGAGATCGACGTGACGAAAACCGACAGCATGGAACAAGCGATAGCCATGTGAATGGTCATCCCGCACAAGAACGTGAAGATCTGTATGTAAAGGGTACCACCACCGATGCCGAGGAGGCTCGACAGGAACCCGGCGAGGAAACTGAACGGCATTGCAATGGTCAATCTGGCGGAGTAGGTAAATACCGTGCCTTCTATATCGACGCAGCGCCTATTCAGGGTTGTTCCGGACCAAAACCAACTCTTATCGCTTGAAAATGCTTGATTTTTCGCCTTCTGAACCAACTCTTGAGGATTTTTCTTTATCGCGAGAATGGCAGCGAGGATAATCTCGACGATGCCGAAACATATTAGAACGACAACACCCGGCAAGAGTATCGTCGTCAGTGCCCCGAGTATCGAACCAATGATAGACGGGAGTACCACGATGGCGGTCAGTACGAAATCGATCCGCTTCTGGCGGGTGTAGGCGATCACCGAAGATAAGGACATCATCAATATCACGGTAGGAATCGTGCCAACTGCGAGCCCGACGCTCATCCCCAACAATAGAACCATCGAAGGATTTAGGAGAAAACCGCCCCCGATCCCGAACATCGCCGAGATAAAACCGATACCTATCGCGATCAGGATAATAACGGGAATCATGGCTGTATCCATCTGTCACCAACCAGCTGTAAGGGAAGATGTTTTTTTCTCTCGTCAATAATGAACAAGATTAATTCTTCTCCCGTCCTTCTTGAACTGGATACCCGAAGTGAAGCTGAAGGACCCGGAAGAACCCAGGCGCATTCAAGATGCCCGAGATCCCCAAGGATGTGATCGTCACCGCATCGGGAACGCGTGGAATCGTCGGTGCACGTGATGGCTTGACGCCGTCGTTCGTCTTGAACTTGACCATGGCATACGGCACCTGGCTCAAGCGGATGCAGCGA
This sequence comes from Candidatus Sigynarchaeum calidifontis, assembly GCA_030587475.1. Taxonomy (GTDB): domain Archaea; phylum Asgardarchaeota; class Lokiarchaeia; order Sigyniarchaeales; family Sigyniarchaeaceae; genus Sigyniarchaeum; species Sigyniarchaeum tengchongense. The sequence goes on along the minus strand of JAUQYZ010000115.1, from coordinate 12,878 downwards.
GATAGGATACCCGCCGTGGTTGTCGGGCGGGATACCCGGCCCTCCGGCCCCATGATCGAAGCCGGGGTCGTGAACGCCTTGCTTTCCTCGGGCTGCGACGTGCACGTCGCCGGAACATGCCCGACCCCGGCCGTCGTCCATGCAAAGCAGCGGCTCGCGATGGAGGGTGCCGTCATCATCTCGGCGAGCCATAACCCGGCAGAATACAACGGCCTCAAGTTCTTGTCACCCGCGCCCCCGGGCACCTTCTTGAGCAACGAGGAGCTGGAACCCATCAAGCGCGTCTTGCATGACGGGCAGTTCCACATGAGCTCGTGGAAGGAACCGTGTACCCTTACCCACGTCGATATCATGTCCCCGTACTTGAAGTCTATAGGTGATTTCATCAAACCGCTACTCAAGAAGAAGCCACGAGTCAAGGCCATCGTCGACACCGGCGCGGGGGCTGGCAAGCATGCCACCATTCCATTATTGACGACAATCGGTTGCGAGGTGATGCCAATAAACAACGAGATGGCAAGCACGCCGCCGTTCTTCCCGCGCAATTCCGAACCGATCGAGGAGAACTTGAAACTGCTTTCGGAAACAGTTCCAAAGTCAGGTGCCGATATCGGCTTCGGACTTGATTGTGACGCGGATCGCATCAGTTTATGCGACGAGAAAGGCCGAATATTGCGTGAAGATGAAGGCCTGGCGATATTAATGTGCGACATGGTCGGGCTATACGATTCCGATCGCAAGCTCGTGATCGTCACGAACGTCGCGTCCTCGCTCATGTTCGACGACATCGCCCGCGAGCGGGGAGGCGAGGTCATCCGAACCCCGATCGGCGAGCGATACCTCGCCGTGCAAATGCACGAGCTCGCGAAAAAGCAGCACGTGAAGGGGCGCCTCGCGATCGTCGGCGGCGAGGGCAGTTGCGGGGGCATCATGGTGCCGGAGCTCAACCTGGCCCGCGACGCCACGCTTGCCGCGGCGTGCACGATCGCCATCATGACCAATCGGGGCGTGCCACTCTCCGCGCTGGCAAGGGAACTGCCTGAATATCACCTGGAAAAGGTCAAGATCCCGACAACCGGGCACGATCCGCTCGCTGTCATAGAACGCATAGCAGATAATCACGAGCCGTCTTCATTCTCGCGTATAATGAACGATATCAAGTTCTCTGGCGACGGTTGGTGGGTACTCATTCACCCGTCAAACACGGAACCCGTTCTCCGCGTTCTCGTCGAGGCGAAGAGCAAGGAACGGGCAAAGAACCTGCTGGCCAAGTATCAAGGCGATGTCGTGTCTCTCATGGACCCCCGGTGACCCGGCCCGCGCTGGCCATCTCTTTTTTCTGACGCGGCACTATCTCCGTGATCGCCAGGTAGATGGCCAGGCCCGCGATGGCGATCCACGTCTCTATCGCGTACAGTCGCCGCTTCAAGAAGAGATCAATGTCCATATCGAGTGCAGCACCGAAAAGCGGCCCGCCGCCGAGCACGGCGAAGACCTGGAAGCCACAATAAGCGATCTCGACGATGAAGTTCACGATTATGACCAAGTGCACTATCCGCCAAACGATCCGCCAGACATTTTTTTTGTTCATGGATTGCTCTCCGCGCCCGCGCCGTTTAAGTCTTAAGACGGAAGGTGAACCCGCAGCAATCGCCCCCGGCCGCGATGGTCGTGTCTCGCGACGCCTCGATGTCCGGCTGGAACCGCTGGAAGTACTCGAGATCCCCAGAGCAGAAGGCCCCGGCGAGTTCTGGGTGCCCCAACCGTCCCAAGAGCTCGGGAAAGCGGCATCGAGTGACCCGGAAAGTGAACTCGCCGGGAGAGATCGCAACGACCTTGCCGTCGCTGTTCGGAAACACCTGCACGATCCGTTCGAGCAATGCCCGCCGTTTCTCTGGACTCATGAGGATCATGTCTTGCCGGCTCATCACGGGCAGCGTGCCGCGCAAAAACGCGATCGCCGCGGCTTTCACGACGTTTTGGGCAATAGCAAGCGCCCGGTCATGGTCAATTCTTGCCAGTAATGCCTCGTACACGCGGATCGCATCCCCTAGTTGATCACGCGAGCCCGCATCCTTTTCGTCGCTTGGTGGCGGGAGATTTTTCCACGTCGATGCCTTTCCCGTCCGCGCGTATCGCGATAGCACGCCGAAATACTCGCGTGTCGATAAAGAACACCGTAAAACGCGAGTGGCCGCGGAAAGCATGGCCAACCTCGTTTTCAAGGACCTGGTGCCCCGCACGCGCGATCTTCGGTTTGCCATCGTTCAGAAATTCCTCGCTGATCGGGGATTTAAAACATGGCGGGGGCGCTGTTATCGCAAGCGCACAGGAAAACACGTGCTAATCCACAGACCTTGCCCCCCGCTAGAGTCCAGACCACCTACCCGCGCGTGACGATCATGGAAGAAAACGGATCACGACACGAAAACGACTCGTCGAGTGCCGAAGAGGGAGATCAAGAACCCGCTGAAACCGACGCTGTACTTACCGTGAAGCACCTTCCGGGATTCGGGCATGGCATCGTGAGGAAGCTGTCAGACAGCGGATTCTCGAACTTGCGTGCTCTTGCTATCCTCTCAACGCGGATGCTCCAAGAGCAAAGCGGCATCGGCGATAAAATCGCACAAAAAATCATCCAGTCCGCGCGAGAGTTGTGCAAGATCGAGTTCCAGACCGCGGATGGCGTGTTCGAGAAACGGAAGCGGCTCGGTCGCATCACGACCGGTAGCGCTGCACTGGATGAATTACTCGGCGGAGGCATCGAGTGCGGGGCCATCACCGAGATTGTGGGCGAGTTCCGTACAGGAAAGACCCAGATCGCACACCAGGCATGCTTGAACGTCCAGCTGCCCTTGGATCGCGGGGGACTTGGAGGGAGGGCGCTGTACATCGACACGGAAAGCACGTTCAGGCCGGAACGTCTCGTGCAGATGGCCATCGGCATGAAAATCGACGTGAAGGAGGCACTCAAGAACGTCATCTACGGGCGGGCATTCAACATCGAGCATCAGATAACCATTATCAAGCAAGCAAGGCAGCTCGTCGAGGCGCGCGGGATAAAACTACTCGTGATCGACTCCATAATAAATCATTTCAGGGCAGAATACCTCGGGCTCGGCACCCTGGGGCCGCGCCAGCAGCTGCTGAACATGCATCTCCACCAGATACAGCAGCTGGTCGACACTTACGGCATCGCTGCCGTGGTGACCAACCAGGTGCTAGCAAAGCCGGAAATCGTCTTTGGAAACCCCGTCCAGCCAGCCGGCGGGAACATCATCGCGCACTGCAGCACCTACCGGCTGCAATTGCGAAAGGGAAACGGGGACACGCGGATCGCACGGATCATCGACGCGCCGGGGCTTCCCGAAGCCGAAGCAGCGTTCAGGCTGACCGAAAAGGGCGTGCAAGACGTGGACGGATGAATCGCGAGAAGGAGGCTGTCGATTCTTTCTCGAGCAAAGGTGTATTTATTCGTTAATAATCTGTGTTAATACACTACTGATCTTCCAGGTAGCAATGGTAGGATGAGAGTCATTGTCTGCCCTTAAACGAACGCCATTGCAAGCCCAATGGGAACAATTCAGAACCCGGTACGACAAGCATTACATCATGGCATTCAGGTTGGGCGATTTTTACGAGTTCTTCTACGACGACGCCAAGGACGTGTCGAAAATACTCGACATCGCCTTGACCGACCGCCAGGGGGTTCCGCTTGCTGGATTTCCTTATGCATCCGGGCAGGAGGCCCTCGAAAAGGTAGTGAAGGCCGGGCGCCCGGTCGTCGTTGTCGACCAGGTGGAGGATCCATCAGAGGCGAAAGGCCGCATTGTCGAGCGGGATGTCGTTCGCGTGATCACACCGGGTACCATCCTCGAGGATAATGTCCTGGAGAAAGACTCCAACAACTACCTCGCCGCGATGGCATGGTTCCCCGTCAAGCAAGCGCAAGATTCGATACAGATTGCCATGGCATTCTGTGACATATCCACGGGCGATTTCTTCACGACCAGCTACGTCGACTCGCGCCAGCGCCTCGCCACGCTCTCCAGCGATCTTGCACGCTACAACCCCGTGGAGATCATCGTCCCCGACAACGCGAAGGACGAGGACATCACGACGTGGATCGCCAAGCTACTCCCGGTCGCGTCCATCCGGCACCGCTCGGCCTTGGATTTCAACCCTGTAGAAAGCCGGGAGTTGCTTGCCAAGCACTTCAAGGTTTCGAACCTTGAAAGCTTCGGTATCGAGGGGAATGACGACGTGGTGGGCGTTGCCGGGGCACTCTTGCTGTACTTGCAAGAGAACCAGAAACAAGCCCTGTCCAACATCACGACGAGCACGCATCGCGTCCCGTCGAGCTACGTGCAGATCGACCACAACACCGTGCGCAACCTCGAAATCGTCACGAACAACGTCGACGGCAGCACGCGGGGGACGCTTTTTGACCTTTTTTCGAGGACTTGCACGGCCATGGGAATGCGGCTCGTGAAAAAGACGCTGCTATCGCCGCTCATGGACAAGGGGGCGATCAATGCCCGCCTTGACTTCGTGGAGCTGCTCGTGAAAGACGCCATGGTGCGCGAGGACCTCAAGCGGGAGATGACCGGCATCTGCGACCTGGAGCGGTTGATCGCCCGGATCAACTACTCGAGCGTTGTTAGCGCTCGCCACCTGGTCCAGCTCGGGCACAGCCTGGAGCAGGTCCCCGCCATCAAGAAGATCATCGCAAGGATCAATTCAGACGTCGCGCGACGGTACGAAAGGAGCCTCGTTGACTTCGCACCTCTCGCCAAGATTTTTCTCACCACGTTCGTCGATGCACCCCCCGCCACGACGGGTGAAGGGGGCATGATTCGCCCCGGCATCAACCAGGAACTCGATGAATTGCGGGGCATCCGATCGGGAAGCGACGAATGGCTCGAAAAGTACCAGGACGAGGCACGACACAAGTACGGGCTGACGACGCTTCGGGTCAAGAACAACAGCGTGTTCGGGTACTTCATCGAGATATCGAAGAGCTACGTGGACAAGGTGCCCAGCTCGTGGACGAGAAAGCAAACTCTCGTGAACGCGGAACGGTACACCACGCCCGAGCTGAAGGAAATGGAGGAGAAGATCGTTTCCGCGGAAGGGCGGATCTTCGAGATCGAGAAGGAGATCTTCCTCGACATGAAGGCACGGGCGATAAAAGCAACGGGTGACATCCAGGCCGCGGCAAAAACGATCGCGGAGATCGACGTCTTGCTCACCATGGCGCAGGTAGCCGCATCGGGGAATTACGTGCGGCCACGCATCGAGGAGGGCGGCGTTATCAGCATCCTGGAGGGACGACATCCTGTCATCGAGAAATTGATCGGGATCGACAAGTTCATCACGAACGACGTGAAGATCGACCCTGCCGAGAACGTCCTCACCATCGTGACTGGACCGAACATGAGCGGCAAGAGCACTTTCCTGAGGCAGATCTGCTTGATCGTGCTGCTGGCACAGGCCGGATCGTTCGTGCCCGCGAAGGAGGCCTCGATCTGCATCACGGACAAGATATTTTCCCGCGTCGGTGCCCAGGACGATATCTCGAGGGCTAAATCGACCTTTCTCGTCGAGATGAACGAGACCGCCTACATCTTGAACCACGCGACCACCAAGTCGCTGGTCATCCTCGACGAGCTTGGCCGCGGCACCTCGACCTTCGACGGCCTGAGCCTTGCATGGGCGGTTGCGGAGTACTTGCAAGCCAAGGGAATTAAAACGCTCTTCGCCACGCATTATCACCAGCTATCCGACCTCGAATCATTCCTCCCGCGCACGAAAAACTTGAACGTGCTCGTCAAGGAGGACGAGAAGACGAGGGACCTCATCTTCCTGCACAAGGTCGTCCCCGGTGCATCGGACAAGAGTTACGGCATCCAGGTCGCCAAGCTCGCCGGCATCCCGGCGCCCGTTATCGCGCGGGCCGAGGACATCTTGAAGAAACTCTCGGACGAGGACCCGCTCACGACCGACCGCATCAAGCTCATCGGCGAGAGGGGCATCGCGAGCGCGGGACCCCGGGAGGCGCGGCACGCGATGAAGCAGAAGACCATCCAGACCATCTTGTTCCCGATCTTAAAGGAACAAAACGACCATCCGGGCATGCGCGCCGTGCGGGAGGAGCTGGAGAAGCTAGACATCGATTCGACAACCCCGCTCGACGCGCTCGCGGTGCTCAAGAAGCTGAAGGAAGCGATCGCGCGGGATAATAAGGAATGACACCCAATTATCGTAGAGGACATCGCTCATGAGGGACTTCACCGGCATCGGGTTCGTCGTGTCGAAAATAAGCACGTTGTTTCCCCTGGTCAAGCAAATAAACTTGCAGGTCGGCTTCAAATCCTTCAAGATCTGGGAGGATCGCCCCGAGAACATCGAAAACATCCCGAAGAACGACATCATCGTGCTTGAAGACGACCCGCTCCAGCGTGCAACGAACAGCGCGCTGGGTGCCTACGTGAACGGGGGCGGCATCATCGTCTACTTGTACTCGCTCGAGGACGAGTCGGGGTTCGAGGACATGATCGTGGACGGCAAGCCCGCCGGGGATCCCTACAAGTCCTTGCTCGATGGCATCGACGATGCCGATTTCGGGTCGAGGTGCAAGGGACTCGCGGTGAAGATATCGCGTGGCGACGGCATCGTCGTCTCCTTTTCCCGGAACGTGTTCACGTCGGAGCCAGACCCGAATACGGGCCGCGACGAGGAGAAAGTCGACAACTTCGATTTTTTCGTGAACTTGATGAAATACCTCGCTGGCTTGAAGGCGGAGATGGCCGCGAAGAGGGCTGACGCGGTACGGGCACCCTCGAGCAAGGTCGCCATCATGATCCACGGGGCGGCGCTGTGGAGCGATGGCGGGGAACCGTCGATCGAGGCCATCGTGAAGCAAGTGTTCGAACATCTCGGCATCGAGGATCTCTTCCCGCAAGTCCTCAAGGAACACTTGTACCGCGCCATCGATCCTGATTTCCAGGACACGTTCCCCGAGGTCTTTTATTATCATTGTTCATACGCGGATGATGAAGGTGACGCGCGCGTGCGCCTTGCAGATAAATTCCTCGAGCAAGCGAAAAAAGTGCACGCGATCATCCGGACCGAGCGATACTGGGAGCAAGACGCCATGCCCCTGTTTTTCCTCGACCTCGCCCGGTACCACACGGAGATCCAGGGGCTGGCGAGGTTGTACCTCGTCCCGCCCGCAAAGGTGGGGGACAAGTCCCGCGAGATGACTGCCAAGCTAATCTCCCGCTGCTTCCTGGAGCCGCTCGCGACGAGGGGGATCGAGACATTCACGCTGGCCACATCTAGCACGCCCGGCGGTGTCGTGCCGTGCTTCGCTGACATCACGAAGGTGAAAACACGTGCGATTGACGACAAGAAGGCACTCGTCATGTTACATGGTCCCGAGCTCGCCGCGGGGATCAAGGACAAGCCCATCCAGGATTTCCTCGTGGATCTCGATGGCAAGGTCACGAGCGGTAATCCCGATGATGTCTTGAAGATTCTCGTCCATGTCGCTGTCGATCTCCGGGAACTCCAGGACAAGATCAAGGAGATGACCATCAACGCCCGGAAAGTCGAGGAGAAGCGGCGCGAGCGCATCAAGAAGGACATAGAGCGGGCGCAGGAAAAGCTCCACGCTTGCACCAGGATAGAAAAAGACAAGAAAATATTCGAGGGCCGTGGGTATACCGTCATAGAGATCGAGGATTCCCTCGATATCGATCAAGATACCAAGGTGTTCTTCGTTGACCAGGTGCTCCCTTTTATCGTGGGCAAGAAGATTAGCCTCGTGCACGAGCTGCTCCCCGCCAACCTCGAGTCATATTTCATAACGATAACGAGTCCGTTGATCCCCGCAGACAGCGTGAAACGCATCGCGATTTCGTAGACGAGCATGATCGCCATGGGCAACATCGAAAAGATCAAGGATTTCGAGAAGATCGCCGCGGGCGAGGTCATCGAGCGCCCCGCGGCCGTCGTGAAGGAACTGCTCGAGAACGCGATCGACGCGGGGGCGACGCGGATCGAGGTGTACGCCGAGGAGGCAGGAACGATGTCCATCAAGGTCATCGATGACGGATCCGGCATCGAGCCCGATGAGGTCATCCTGGCGTTCGACCGCCACACGACCTCGAAGATCAAGGAATTCAGCGACGTGTATAACTTGTCCACCCTCGGCTTTCGCGGGGAGGCCCTTGCAAGCATCAAGGCCGTGGCGCGAGTAGAAATAGTGACCCGTACGAGGAGGCACGATCTGGGCAAGAAAGTCGTGCTGGAGGGGGACCAGGTCCTGGAAGACAGTCCCGTGGCGTGTCCCATCGGGACCACCATCACCGTGAAGAAACTGTTTTTCAACGTGCCCGTGCGGCGGAAGTTTCTGAAGAACGATGCCGTGGAGTTCTCGCACATCTCGGACATCGTCACGCGCTATGCCCTGGCCTATCACGACGTGGCGATCAAGCTCTTCCACGACGGGCATCTCGTGCTCGACGCTCCGGCCAGCAAGGGCGATCTATTGAACAAGATCGTGTCGATCTACGGGCGGGAGCAGGCGGGAAGCATGATAGCGGTCGACCAGAAGGCCCCCGATTTTTCGCTGCACGGCTTCATTGCCGCGCCGGACATCACCCGGAGTGCGAGATCCTATTCCACGCTGCTCGTGAACCGCCGTTACGTGTACTCTGCCGACATCGCGAGGGCGATCGAGAACGCCTACGAGGCACGCTTGATGAAAGGCAGGTTTCCATTTTACGTGCTGTTCCTCGACATCAAGCCCTCGCTCATAGACGTGAACATCCACCCGACAAAGAAGGAGATCAAGTTCAGCAACGAGGACGAGCTGCTCGAGCAGATCGAGTCCTGGGTTCGCGCGACGCTTGACGCGAAGGTGAACCGGCCGGGATCGATTCCCGCGGCGGGAAAGCTGGACGATCACGTTCCAGGCCCCCAGAGCATCCAGCCCTCGAGCAACAAGCAAGGCCTTTCCACGAGTGGACGGGAAGGCCGTGCCCCGAGGAAGAAGAGCTTCGACGACATCTTGGAAGATGCGAGCGAGAGGATCCCCGAGCGGATCCTCGACATCGACGAAGACTTCTCGCAACAGCTCGACGATGGCCAAAGCGAATCGGGTTTAGATAGCGGGGGTGTCGGAAGCGTGAATGGTGAACCCCCTTCGTCGCCCCCCGCGGGTTCCGGGGCAGGCGCCAGGCTCTCGGGCTGGAAGCCACTGGATGTCGGCATTGCCGGGGGTGACCTGGAGAACGTCGACAGCGGGACGTTCAATGTTCTCCCCCCGTTGCAGATGTTATCCAAGGGGGTGCAGCTCGGGAACACTTACTTGCTTTTCGTTTCGGCCGGGGGGGACCTGGTCATCGTCGACCAGCATGCCGCGTCCGAGCGCATCGAGTATGAGCGGATCGTGAAAAAATACAAGGCAACAGGTCCCAAATCGCAGCAGATGCTCGTGCCGAAGGTCTTGTCCCTCCCGCCAAGCCTCTTGCCGTTGATCGATGCCAACCAACCCGCGCTGAAGCAGCTCGGCTTCGAGATAGTGAAGGACGACACGGGCGATGTGCCAGCGTACAAGGTCATGCAGTTCCCGCTCATATTCCACCGGAACGTGAGCTTCCAGGTAATCGAGGATTTCTTGACGTCGCTGCTTTCCTTGGACAAGTTGGACGTGGAGGACGATGTCCTCAAGCTACTAGCTTGCCACGCCGCGATACGGGCAGGTGAACCGTTGGATCGGAGGCAGATATGGGCACTCCTTTCGGACCTCGACAAGTGCGATGACCCGTACCATTGCTGCCATGGCCGCCCGACCTTTCTCGTGAAACCCTCCACGTGGCTCGACAAGGAATTCAAGCGCATCGTCTGACCTTATTAAGCGCACTTAGCAGAACGAGCATAGACAGCACGCGCTGGCTGCTGTTGGAGGCCGCCAGGTTCGTGAGTTCAAGAACTGCACGGTCAAGTTCAAGTCCTGCAAGATCTTCAAGCACTCGATCGATGGCATGTACAAGGAAGACACGGGTATCGAACCCAACAAGGTGAACGTCGAGGTCCCCGAGAAATAACTGCCCGGCGGTATGCTTCCGGCCATGTCATGCTTTTGCCCATCTCCTTCGAACAAATTTTTATTCTAGTGGATTTGTTTGATGACACGTTCCTTAACTTGAACAAACACCAACGAAAGTATCAGCGTGAATGAAAATGCCAGGTCCAGTCAGGAGAGCAATTCGCCGCGCCGCGGTTCGCGCCGCGGTCGGTCCGGTGGCCGCGAGGCGTGTCGCGCGCAGGATCGTCCGGCGCACCGCGAGGCGGGTGTTCAGGCGCCGCGTCGTCGTCGGCCCGGCTATCGTTTTCGCCGCTGCCGCGGGTGGCGCTGCAGCGGGGTCGACGGTGAAGATGTCGAGCTCGGACGCCCAGAAGGTCGAATCGAGCACGGGAAAGCCAGTCGAGGAGCTAACCGAAGAGGATCTAAAGGCCGCGATGAACCGTCTCGGGATCAAGAAGCTTGAACTCACCCCCGAGGAGCAAAAGCAAGCCGCGTCTCCCCCGCAAGCCGAGGGAGAGTTCGAGTGCTCGGAATGCCACGCCGCCGTCACCGCGACGCAAAAGTTCTGCCCGAGCTGCGGGGCGGAGCTCGAGTAGGCGATTTCCCTTCCCTCGCTACGATCAATCGCGATCGCGGCCTTTTTTTGCACACATCACTTGACCCACACGTGGATAGACGGAAAAAGCTCACGCTCTGGACCTCAGCGCTCTCTATCGGCGGCGCATTGCCCGTCCTCTTGTTCGTGCCCTTGGACCCGTGGAGCCGCATCGCCGTCACGTTCGGGTTCCTCATCGGCGGGCAGACCTTGCGGTATTACTTGAACGAGCGGTACTTGAACAAGAAGTTCGGGAAGCGGATCACGCGCAAGGAGATGGAAAAGGAGGTCACCCGGTATTTCCAGGAGCATACTGACGTCGCAGCCCGCTTCGTGCGAATGGATGAGCTGCGGCGCAAGGGCAACTACCACGACGCGATGGGCATCGCCAACTCGTTGCAGAAGGAGGATCTATCGCCTATAGTCAAAAAATACCTCGAGTACAAGGTCAAGCAGTTCAGGAAGATGGCCAAGTTCGGCTTCTAACTTGATTTCTCACCGTGGCACGTGCCGGATGGAAAATTTTTATTAACTGAAAACCTACATGACTCGATTCGGTATCCACCTTTCGTTTTCTGATACTCCGCTGCAAGTACCCCGCAGCACAAAGGCGATCACCAATCAAGAACGAAAATGAAGGGAATGATTCATGACACAAGTTGCAGTAGAACAACCAAAACTCATTAACAGATGGATCATCGTCATCGCGGCGGTGGTTGTCCAGTTCGCGCTGGGAGCAATCTACTCCTATTCGTTCATCAAGAGCCCTATGAAGAGCTTCGCCGGGCCAGGCACGGATGACACGACCGGCTTGTTACCATTTGCATTCGCTCTGCTTTTCTTCGCTATCCTCATGATACCTGCAGGCCGTTTCCAGGATAAAAAGGGCCCGAAAATCGTGGCCATTATAGGCAGTCTGGTGCTTCTATCGGGCGTTGTTCTCTCGGGCATCATCGCACTTCCAGGGAGCGGCTCGATCTGGGGCATGATCGTCACGTTCGGCATGATCGGCGGCGGCGGTATTGGTTTGGTATATGTATGTCCTATCGCTTGCGCGACGAAATGGTTCCCGGACAAGGTCGGGCTCATCAATGGGCTCGCCGTGGCCGGGTTCGGCGCGGGCTCGATCTTGTTCAATTTTATTTACAAGTTCATGGCCACGAGTGCTTTAACCCTCGGCCCGACCTTGATCTTTGCTGGGTTGCTCATGGGCGGGATGTCATTGGGAGGCGCGATTTTCTTGCAAAATCCTCCTGCCGGTTATAAACCCGCGGGGTGGGAACCCCCGGCACCAAAACCAGGCGCCACGGCCGTCGTCGAGAACTGGGAAACGAAAGACATGGTCAAGACGCCCACGTTCTACTTGTTATGGCTCATGTATGTCATGTCGGCCATCTGCGGCTTGATGGTCATCGGCAATTTCGCATCAAAAGACTTGCTGAATATGATCGATCCGATTCTCAATCAAGTCACGGTTTATATAGCAGCCATCGCGGGTGCATGTAATGCCATAGGCCGTATATTTTGGGGAAAGCTATCAGATAAAATCGGTCGCGTCAAGACCATGACTATCCTGTTCCTCGTCCAAGCAGCAGCCATGATGATGTTTTCCATCCCAACCATTGCCACGTGGGCAATCTTCGGGAATCTCGTGTATTTCTGCTTTGGCGGTAACCTTGCTCTGTTCCCTGCTACGACGAGGAGCTTCTTCGGTGCCAAGTATATGGGTTTGAACTACGCGCTGGTGTTCACGGCGTATGGTACCGCGGGCATTTTAGGTGCTCTGCTAGCTGCCCCGCTGATTTCAGCGATGGGCGGCAATTATACGGGGTATTTCATCCTGTTCGGTTGCATGTCGCTTGCGTCGCTCGCCTTGTCGTTCATCACGAAAGCCCCCGTGCGCAAGACGTGAAAACCTCTACCCTTTTTTTTACTTAACAAAGGCACCTGACGGCGACAAAAAGGGCGAAACATTCAAATTTCCTCGTGCGGATATGGGTACATGTCTCGCGCGGTGCAGAAATTCCAAAGACGGTTTCATGGAAAGCGGATCGAGCTCGATTTTAATCCCACGCCGACGTGCGAGTTGTGCGGGCGAAAAATGAAGGTGCAAGCCAGGTCGAAACCGCACCACGTCGTTGGGAAGGGGGAAAATTACATCGTCGTGACGGTTTACAGGCGCTGCGG
>JAUQYZ010000308.1 GCA_030587475.1 Candidatus Sigynarchaeum calidifontis | reverse complement strand
AGGTTTCCGGGCTCAGGCCCAGCACGAACGATGAGATGCAAGCCCTCAAGGGCGAGGCGCCCACCACGCGCAAGAAATACAAGGCGACGTGCACGCTGGAGAAGCCGATCGAGGACGCGATACTCGTGTCGATCAAGGCCACGCTCGAGAGCGGCGCCTCGCTCGACCAGCAAACACCGAAGCGAGTGCTTCACCGGCGGGCCGACAAGACGAGACGCAAGCACGTGTATAGCTTCACGTGGGAGCGCGTCGCGGATCCGCTGGAGATAATCCTTTTCATCGAGGCAGAAGGCGGCACCTACATCAAGGAACTCATCTCCTCGGACGAGGGACGGACGAAACCCTCCGTTTCGGAGCTGGCGGGGCAAAAAATCGTTTGCAAAGAGTTGGACGTCCTCGAAGTCAACAACTGAGCTGCTTCATTTCGGAATGATCATCGAATGATGCTCAAGTTATCTTGAGCCAACTGCTCAAGTCATTTTTTTCCTCAAGAAAACCTCGTACTCGATCGATGTGTCGACGAGCCCGTTTCGCGTGTAAACCCGCGGGATCCAGAACATGTAATCTTCGCCCATCTTGGCGGGCTTGCGGGAGAACTTGACGAAGCCTTGCTCGATGCCGAGCGAGATCGTGCCGGCCGCAGGTGCATCGTGTTTCGTGGCTTCCGGCTCTATCGCGGACAGGGTCTTTTTCTTGCCCATGGTGGTCACCACGAGACGCGAGGTCGCAGACGGAATAAAACACTACCGATAAATATCCCGGCTGCGACCATAGAACGCGTCATAGACGGATTTCCCCGGCACTGGCGCGCCCGCCGGGCGCCGAGCTGCCGCAAGACGGTGACGAGCACGCGAGTCGTGAAGCACGAGAAGCAGATCAATTGCCCCTGGTGCAAGGCCGGGGCGACTATGACATTCCGGGACGCGAACGGCGAGTATTGTATGGCATGCAAGAAAGACCTGGCGACGGGAAGGCCGATGCCGAAGTGAACACTTTCAGGCGAGCCACGGCCCAGGAAGGCACGGCGCGCGCTTTTCGTTTTCCACGCGTATACACATCGCGTTTTTTCCAAGATCCCTCCCTCTCCCTCGACGAACCTACCATCGCGCGCCGGGCTGCCGGGCTCGCCCATCCCTTGCACGATGCACGTCAAGGCCGATTTTTCTCGATTTTTCGCAAGTATACATCGTACTCGGCGTCCGGATCGATGCGACTCTCGCGCACGAGTTGCCTCGGTATCCAGATGACGTAGTTGACGCCCGTCTTGGCGGGCTTGCGCCGGAACGTCACGATTTCCTTGTCCCGTGCCTGCTCGTCGCCGGGCTGCTGCTGTCCGGTTCCCATGCACGTTTCCCGCGGCGGCAAGTCGCCTTTCCCGGAGCGGTGCCGCTGGTCATTAGTTCGCCTCGAGGATTTAAAAAGCAATGCCACATCTATGCTCTTGATTAACTTGAGATGTTGGTGATTGATCTGGACGATGGCTAGGACGAGTCTGATCACCCTTGAATTTACAGGTCCAAGTCTGACCACTCTTGAATTTCTTGTATTTCAAGCCTTAAAGTACCGGCATATGAACGAAAAGCCGTCGCGATGGGTTTAAAAGCCCTTTGGCGAATGTCATATCATGGGCAAGAAGCCGGCCAAGGCAGCCAAGCGCGCCGGGGACGGGGCGACCGATCTCGACCAGTTCGCCAAGGAGGACTTCGACTGGCTCGAAGACCAGCGAGCTATCGTCGAGGCCACGCCCGGGCAACTGGACTTGCCTCGCGGGAAGGCCACGCGCACGCTCCGCGAGCTCGAGGCCGCCTTGCTGCCCGCCGTCGCCGCCGCCCGCGAGCTGTTCCGCGCCGCCGCCCGCGCGCGGCCCTATACCCCGCCCGATCCATCCTTGGCGACCATCTTCTCGGACTACCGCCACTACCTCCGCGAGCTGAAAGCGAGCGCGGCCAAGTCGGGCAAGAAGCCGAACGAGGCCATTGACGAGTACGACGAGTGCATCGGGCACGTGCTAGGCTGCCTCGACAAGATGCGCCTTGGCGAGGGCGTCACGCGTGCCGAGGCCCTCGAGGCCGACGCGTGGCTCCGCGACGTGCCGGGCGAAACAATGCTTTTTAACTAACTTCCTTCCCTCTGGCTACGTATGCCCCATGCTGTGCCGCCGGTGCTTCAAGGTCTCCTCGTGGACGGTCCGCGGCCGCCGGGTCCCCAAGGCGCGGGCGAGAAGATATCGATACTCCAGGACGTGATAGCGAATGGACATAAACGATGATTTTTATCGAGAAGTTTTTTTAACTGAGCTAGACTTTAACTCCTAACGACGTGCGATCGATAGCCTTTTATTAGGGAATGGCTGTTGAATTGCCAAGAAAATTGTTAATATTTACCGGATGTTAAAAATGACGCGACATAAGGGCTATAGGGCTTTAACAAGGAGTATGCTCCGCAAACCCCCACGCGAGCGAGGCATCCGCCCCTTGACGAGCCTGCTCATCCAGTATGGCATCGGAGACGTGGTTGACATCAAAATAGACCCGTCCGAGCACAAGGCGATGCCTTACCGCAGGTTTCATGGTAAAACAGGTAAAATCGTCGAAAAGCGTGGCAACGCGTTCGTCATCGAGGTCAAGGACGGCAACAAGGTCAAGAAGGTCATCACGAACCGTAGCCACTTCAAGCCCAATTATTACTTGCGCCAAAAATTGCTCGGCGAGGAATAGCAACAACAAATCACGTATAAAATTTCAAAACGCCCGTGATGCACAATGGTCAGGGAAGTCGTGAACGAGAAGGCCGTCTCCATTCCAGAGGTCAAGGAGATCCTCGACAAGATCATAAACACCGAGAAAATCGACGTTAAACTCGCGCCGATCGAGGAAAAGGTAGGCCAGGAGGGCACGGAAATAATTCCAGAGACTTTGGAGGCCGACAAGACCAAGAAATACTTCTTGAAGAGTACATACGACTACGTCCAGACCTTTTCCAGGATGGAAGCGCGGGTTGCAAGGAACGTCGTTCAAAAACTTGTCACGGAGAACCAACTGCCCCTACTCATCGCCATCCAGATCGTTAATATAAATCCCGACACGAAAGAGGAATTGAAACTCCTCCTTGAAAAGAGCCAGAAACGGCTATCCGACGAGGAGGTCGAGAAGTTATTGTTTGACATCCGCAATTACAAGGAATTAAAATAATATATATTCCCGGTGCAACTGGCCAGAAGCTTTTTTAATTCGAAAATATCTAATTCTTCACAAGCAGGCATCCATCGATCTCCGTCGTAGACCATCCAAGAAGAGGAGACCCGGACGAAACCACATCCTACGAGTAAGGTGAGCATAGATGACCTACTGGAAGCCCCCAGCGAGGAGTTTGGACGTCAACAGCCGCCCGTATCCCCGGTCACAAGACGAAGGTGGGGATCGCGGTGATCGGGGCGATCGTAGGGATTATGGCGACCGGGATGATGGAACGCCGACCCAGAAAAAATACGAGGACTTCGCGTGGGAGCTTGATTTTCTCCCGCATGGCTATGTAGACGATCCCCGCCCGATGCACCTGCGCGACTCCATCGTGCAGGTTCTTGGCGACCATTACTTTTCGCTCTTGGAGGTGATCATCGACCGGGAGAAGAGCGCGAACTTCAAGTTCGAGCCAGGCCAGCGTGTCTTCATTGGAAAGGGCGATCAAAACGTTATCGGCCACCGGTTCAAGCGTATTGGTTATGAGAGGCTCACGATCAACGCGAAGGCAGAGTTACCCCACATCCTGGAGAAGATCGTTTCCGCCGATCCCATGCGTTTCTTGGCCTTCTTCAACAATTCCCAGCCGATATCAACCAAGATGCACCAACTCGAGCTCCTGCCTGGGATCGGGAAGAAAACGATGTGGCAGATCATTGATGCGCGAAAGAAGAAAACGTTCGCCACGTTCGCTGAAATTACCGAGCGGACAGGGATCAGCAAGCCAGAGATCGTTATCGTCAAGCGCATCTTGAAAGAGCTGGAAAATCCAGACGAGAAATACCTCCTCTTCGTCCGGCATTGAACAATGGCGGATAATATTCTCCCCGTTTTTCTCACCGTTCCCGAGATCAAGCAAGTGCTCGAGCAGCTCGGCCAGGTGCCAAGAAAGCGTCACGGGCAGAATTTTATCCACGCCTGGCCCGCGATCCAACGGATTCTCGATCTCTGCATGTTTTCTCGCGGAGACAACGTGATCGAGATCGGCCCAGGCCTTGGCGCGTTCACGCTGAACATTGCCCAGCGGGTCAAACACGTGCACGCGATCGAGTTGAACTCCAAATTCGCGAGATACTTGGAAAAAAAGGCAGCTGAGCTCGGTATCATCAATTTAAGCATCGAGAACGGCGATGCGCTCAAGATTGACTTCCCTGCTGGCTATTCAGCTTTGTTTTCCGCCATGCCCTACTCGATCTCGGCACCGCTCACCTTCAAGGTACTCGATTACCTGCAGCGCCAGCCCGCCAGGGCGTTCCTCACGTGCCAAAAGGCGTTCGGCGAGAAACTCGCTGCGAAACCTGGCACAATGGATTACGGGCGAATCTCAGCCAATGCATCTTTCTTCGCACATGTCGACATAGCGATGCAAATTTCTCGCAACAATTTCTACCCGCTGCCGGATGTCGACTCCGTACTCGTGAAACTCGTGCCCCGGCGTCAATCGCATCGCGAGGCCGCCCAAGCCTTTATCACCCTCACCCGAGGCTTGTTTCCCTACAAGAACAAGGTGCTGCGGAGGGCGATGGCCCTGCTCGCGAAAAAGGAGCTAGGGCGCTATCTAGAGCCAGGCTTGCTCGACGCGATGCCGTTCAAGGAGAAGCGCGTGCGCGAGCTCACGGCGGAGGACTTTCAAGCCGTCGCTAGCTGGTACGCGTCAATCAGCGCGGAGCAAACCCAGCGCACTGGGAAGAGGTGATGGCCACGAAAATCCCGGCCCGGTTCGATGGCATCGAGCTAGAGATCCCTGGCGGCAAGGGCATTTACCCGCCCTCGGAGGATACCTTCCTGCTACTCGACATGCTCAAGCGATTCGTCGAATCGCGACAGCTGGTCGGTTTGGATCCATGCCGTGCTGCGCTCGACATGGGCTCCGGCGCGGGCCTCGCCACCATCTACCTGGCCCGCTATTTCACGCGGGTGAATTCGATCGATATCAATCCCTATGCCGTGGCGTTCGTGAGGGGCGAGCTTTTCCGACGCGGCCAGCTTAGCCGGGTCACGCTGATCGCGGGAAGCCTGCTCGATGCTTTCCGTGACGCACGCTGCAGTGGCATGTATTCCCTGGCGTGCTTCAATCCCCCGTATCTCCCGCAAGAAAGTTATGAATGCCCCGGGATCAAGGACAGCGAGGATTACTGCGACAATACCTTCTATATCGACAAAGCATTGTATGCTCCCGACGGCGGGAAGGCAACACTCGAGCGTTTTTTGCGCATCGTGAAGGATCACCTCGTGCCCGGTGGCCACGTATTTTTCATCAAGTCTTCTCTCACGGGCATCGAGAATGCCAGCGCGTGGGCAAGAAATCTCGGCTTCACGATAGTTGAAAAGTCCAGCATCCACGCGTTTTTTGAGGACATCGAAGCGTATCACGCGATCATATGATTTTTTAAGCCGCCGCTCCGGGTTCACGCGGTGGTATTATGGACACGGAACCGCGTTTCAACGATGGCGTCCACATCATCCTCGTGGAACCAGAAAAGGAGGGCAACATCGGTAGCGTTGCCCGGTCGATCAAGAACTTTGGATTTAAGCACTTGATCCTTGTCAACCCGCTCGTTTCCCTTGGTGACGAAGCGAAAAATTATGCCGTGCACGCGGTTGACGTGCTCGACGGGGCGGAGATCGTTCGCTTTCCTGACGACGACGAATCAACCAAGGCTAGCGTGTTCAAATCGATGTTCAAGCGCTTCGACATCGTGGCCGGCACCTCGTGCCGGATCTTCAAGGAACAAACGCTCCATCGCATCCCAGTCAAAATCGATGCATTCATCGAGGGCTTGTCCCGCGTCGCGGGCTTGAACAAGTCAAAGATAGCTATGGTGTTCGGCAACGAGCGAACAGGCCTTATGAACTACATCCTCAACCAGGTCGACCAGCTCGTCACGATCCCCACGTCCAACGCGTATCCTTCCCTCAACCTGGCCCATGCTGTCACGATCTTCCTCTACGAGATATCGAAGCTGCTGACCATCGGCAACACAAGGGGCGAGATCGCGCTCGCGCCGAAGCTCAAGCTAGAAGTCTTCCTGGACTATTTTGACGAGTTAATCGAGCTCACGCGCACGCCCGGTCATAAGGTGGAGAAGACGCGCCGGGCCTTCAAGTCTATGGTCGCGAGGGCGCATATATCCAGCAGGGAACTCTTCTTGCTTATGGGCGTGTTTCGTACAGCGGTTGATCTTGCAAAGGCAGGGCGGGGCTGCAAGGAAACGGGCACGTGGCCTCGCAGAGCCGACTAGAATGGCTTCCGCTCGCGTCGCTTTTGCAGCATAGTGGAGCAGAAACCTGTCTTCTGCCGGATTATATCGATGATGATCTTGAAATCTTGCTCTGGTATCCGCACGCGCTTGTGCGCCTCCATTTGCGGGCTTGGTTCGGAGTAATCCATGTTTATTTTCGAAAGAGGATAGAGCAGCGCTGAAGTTTTTTCAACGAGGCTGGCGACGATCGCCGGGTCGCTCCTCGAGAAGAACTCGACCTTTAAAGGAATGTCCATGGGCACGGCCTTGAACATGTACGAGTACAAGCCGAGATCGTTGTCTTTCAAGTACTTGTCAAACTCGGTGGCCTGGATAACGCCCGCAGTTTTCGGGAACGTTCGAATGGAGAAAGAACGCTCGCCTTCGAGCAAGATGCGATAAAACAAATCATAGTCTTTGAACACCTGAATTGCTTGCCTGTAATCGAACGAGAGGAAGTCCTTGAACGCGGGAAATGCGCCCATGCAAGTGGGTATCAGTTTCCCGACGATGCCGGCGAATTCTGCCTTGACCGAGTCCTTTATAACCCCGACGAGAATCGTCCCGTGGTCCATGCTCGTGTCGAGAATGCGCTTGAGCACCTCGGAGATCTGCTTGTTGTACCGGCTCGCGTAATAGTTCTCGCTGCCGGTAAAGATCTCGGGAAGGAACAAGGAGCCGTCGATGATCATCATGTCGAGGTGCGGCTCCGCGGAGAGGATGGCATGCACAAGCTCGAGCTCGCTTAGCAACCGCTCGGCGTTCGTGAATCTTTCGAGATCTTGAGCGTTGGTGTTCTGGAATATGCCAAACAAATTGAAGTTCTCATTCTTTTCTTGCGGGTAGTACTTGACGATAGGCGACTTCTTCGCATAAAATTTGAACACCACGCCTCGCGCCTTCGACGCTATGATGTCCACGCCGACGAGCGAGTCCCGGAGGACGGATCCGTCGACTGCACCTATCTTCATGCCCGCTGGATTCTGCAGTGCCAATCTACTGGCAAGTGCGTCATCGTTGATAGCATACTCCTTCTTGATTTCGGCTGGGATGCGAAACGTGGCCTTGGTTTTCAAGAGCGTGCTGGCAAACCGCGCCTTATTTGCCTCGACTTTAACGATCGTGCTGGCGATCAGGTCGATCTTGGTCTTGATCGTTTCATTGGGATTCGCCCGCTCCTGGAAGATTTCCGTGTCGCGCTGTTCGATGATGGCCATGATCGGTTGCCGGGGATGACACAAAGGATTAGAACGGGATGGGTGCTGTGAATTTGTGAACGCGCAAGAAAGAAAAGAAAACTCCAGCTGGCTGAAGCCAGCCGTCCCTTAACAAGCTTTTTTTTGTTGCCGCCATGCCCATCGTCCGAGCACACTCCCGGAATTTACATGGTCCGCCACGTGCGGTACCCGCAAATGAAAATGGGAGGCTGGAGCCAAATGACTTGTCCCACTGGGCCCACCCGCATAGGAAACTAAGAGTCCGGCGCCGGCACGCTCGTCGTTCGTGTCCCGTTTGGAAAGCACGTCGCTTGCGACAGGCTACGGGAAT
>JAUQYZ010000283.1 GCA_030587475.1 Candidatus Sigynarchaeum calidifontis | reverse complement strand
ATCCCTGGTGAAGCCAAATCGCCTTTCTTGATCATCTTGCCATATCTGCAAACATTGCGCTGATACGAAACTCCCGGCTGCGATCAAGGTCAGCAAGATTGCGACGTGTTTTGGCTTGACATTCACGCCATACCAGTCCTCTTATTTTGCTGAATGGTGCTAAATACTGCATATCACGATTTCAGCGATCAACTGGATGGAAGTTGCGGAGGGGGCGGTATGCCGGTCATTGGAGCGGGGGATATTTTCGGGTTTCGCTGTTTTTTGCGCTTGATGGCGATGCTTGCCACGATCAAGCACCCCGCGCCCGCGCTGGCAGCGATGGTAATGACCAACGTGGTGGGGAAGGATACTGTTACGATAACCGTGTCCGTGGCCATTCCTCCCGCACCATCGGATACGTCGATCGTGCAGTTGCACGAGCCCACTGCCAAGCTGTCGACGTTGACAACTATTGGCACGCTGTTCGCCCAGGTATCGGCCTTGTCCAACGTGCCGTTGCGAAACACTTGATATGCCGGCGTTTCGACACTGGTATCGTTCACGATCCATGTTATCGCGTTCCCGCTCGTTCCAAATGTATAATCCAAGTCAGCAGGAGCCGTGATCGAGGGCACTGTATTTGGCGCCCACTTGATGAGGAGAGCGTCCAGGCCACCTGGCCAATACCGCTGGTAATACCCGCAAGAATAGATATGCGTCCCGTCGAAGGTAACTCCTAGCCCGATGATGTATAGGGAGCCGGCATCCTTCAACCTGCTCCACGTGCAATTTCCATCGACATTCCACTTGGCCAATACTAGAGCTGAGTCGATATAATTCAAGCCAAACGTATAGAGAGATCCTGATCCATCACCCGTCACCGAAAAAAAGTTTACATTCGGCATATACACTCCCGTGCGGTTCCAGACTTGTGCGCCCGAGGTGGCGTTCCATTTCACGAGGAGCATTCCTTCATCCGTGTTTCCGGCCGTGTATACATGGCCATCAGCGCCCCAGATCCCGTTGAAAGCCTCACCTCCCGGTGGATTAAAGGTGTGGTTCCATATTTGGCCTCCCGCTCCACTCCACTTGATAAGAAGATTCCCACCGCACGTGAAAATATTCACCCCGTCTCCCCAGATATCCGTGCCACCACCACCTAACGTGCGGTTCCAGGTCTGGTTCCCGGCATGATCCCATCCCACGAGAACCAGATCAGAACCTCCCACTTCATACGTGGTGGTGTAGACCAGCGTGAAGATCGCGGTGGCATTCGCCCAGATAGCTTGCCCAAAATCATCAGAGATGCTCCTACCCCACGTGCGATTCCAGATCTGGTTCCCGTTCCCGTCCCACTTGACCAGCACCATGTCCGTGCGGCTGTCCACGCCACCCGTTCCGAAACTCGCCGTGGTTCCACAAGTGAAGACAACATCGCCCGCGCCATACACTTCCATTCCAGAATCGGACGAAGGTCCTCCCCACGTGCGGTTCCAGATCCGTGTTCCATTTTCACTATATCTGACCAAGACGAGGTCCCCGCCACCGGCGCCCGTGCAATACACGGCGGACCCGTTCGCCCAGACTGACCGGTAATAGTTGTCGCCGGTCCATCCACCATGCCGAGACCAGGCAGCGTAATATGGCAATTCGCCACTAGATCTTATCACTTGTTTGTGGGTATAGCGAAGAGTACCTTGTCTCTGCACGAAACAAGACGTGATGGTTAATGAACCAAGAACGATGAGGCTGGTCATTAAAATCCCTTTCAGAAAGAGCATGGCGGGGGTCTTTATCATGAGGCGAATCCCTTGTTTTCTATTTCTTTTCCTCCTTGCTCGGCGTATCAGTGATAATGCCTTTAGCATTATTCTGCCTTTCTTGGTCGGTCAGCTTGGCGTCCATAGATTCGACCATGCCCTTCAGTGCCTCATCGACCCGCTCTTTCTGTTTCCTGACCTTTGGCTCGACCGTGGCGAGCAACCCGGCGACGATCGACTCGATCTCCTCTCGATAGCCGCTCTCGAGGGGTCCCCTCGTGTCCATCACGTGCAAGTGGAGCAGCTTCTTGAACACGAGCGGCTGTAGGTGCCCGAGATCCCTCAGCACTTGTTTCGTGTTTCCGATGGCCTCGTCGCACATTTTTTTAAACTTGTGCGTGAAAAAGACGAGCACGGCCCCGTCCCAGTTGGCTTTTTCAGCTTCTTTATCGAGACTTTTCAACCACTTGAGCAAGGGTTTAGCGAATCTCGTGCCATGCTGGATCGGGCCGCCGATGACGACCAGGTGGGGCGGTTCTTCGAGGACTTCCCCGGGCGTGACGGCGCGGATGCCGTTCACTTCCATGCCGGGATGTACCTTGCCGCTCGCCTTCAATATCGATGCGATGGTCTCGGCGACGGCTTTCGAGTTGGTATATGACGTGTAATACACGACCTGGGCATGGATCAAGTCGTTGGTCTGCTGGCCGGTTGGCATGGGGTTCATCTCTCCTTTAGTCTATGATCCGAATCGGCTATTTAATACACGACGGCCGGATCAAGCCGCCCGTTCCATGGGCGCTCTCGCCGCGATCGAGCGCGGTGTCGACAGGATCGCCGCGATCTTGCCTGGCACGAGCCTGCCCAGCGTGAACGTCGTCTTTTTCCCGCCGGCATCGCTCGTGGGCAGCCAGGCCGCCGCCATCTCCTGCACGTGGTGCCAGATCGGTGCCACGAAGCCACGTTCCTGGAAGCGGGGGTCGAGGTAGATGTCCACTGCTACCGCAGGATCGCCGGCTACTGCTCTGCTCAAGACGAGCCAGCCACACGGGTTGCCGGACGGGACGTGGATGCTCGCCAGGGCCGTGAGACAGCCACGGTACTCGGCCTCGACCAGCGAGATGGCGCTCGTCGATCCCGCCATGTAGGCTTCCAGGACACCTTTTCCAGCGCCGAGCGGCGGGATCTCGCCCGAGTCGACTTGCATCACGATGCTGTTCACGACGAGCCTTGCCCCGGCCTCGTCACCCGGCGCGACGCGGCGGGCGAAGAGGTACCGCGCTGGTTTCCCGCCGGTCGTGTAGGGGCGCGAGACGCGTATCGCGATCTCCTTCGGGATTTCATCCTCGCGGCATCCTTGGCGTGGTCGGGCACAGAGCGGGCACCAGGTGCCACGGCGTATTTCCTGGAACCGGGCATCCCAGGCGTGCCCTTCGGCACATTGCCATCGCATCTTTCCCAGGCCGCCCACGTATTCTTCCGACAAGCATTTCCCGCCTCGCTCCTTGGCGATCGCCCTCGCCGCCTCGATGTTCAAGTGGCGGGTATCCTTCCGCGGCTTGCCTTTCTGCGCTTCCGCGGCGCACGCCTGGCACCAGTGGCCGCGAAGGATCGCCGAGCCCTTGGCTTGCCACTCGTGACCGCGAGAACACCGCCACGTCAGTACCTGATATGGATCATACCTTGCCGACAGGCACTCACCGCCCCTCTTCGCGGCCAACGCCCGCATCTCCTCGATGGTATGGGACGGCTTTTTCGAGCTCTTCGCGCAAATGGGGCACCACGATCCGCGCTTCACGTGCGACGCCGACGCGGACCAGACGTGGCCCTTGGCACAGCGCCACTGCAGGGGCACATTCGCGTTGCGGTACGCCCAGTTCAAGCACTCTCCGCCGCGAGCCGCAGCCAGTTCGTGGAAATATTCGATCGTCACGCCCTTGTGCCGCGCCTGCCTGGCACACGACGGACACCACGTCTTGTTGATGATCACGCTGAACGGCGTCGTCTCCCACTCGTGCCCTTCCTTGCACTGCCATCGCAGCTTCGCGGACATGTTCGCGTACCGCGTCGACAAGCAGCGCCCGCCCCGCTCCCGCGCCGCCGCTTCCATGTCCGCGATCGAGTATGCTTTCCGCTGCCGTGTGGGCATGACGGCTGATCGAGTGCACGGGGAGGTAAATAGACATGTGCATGATGCTCGTTGCATCTCATCCGCGCACACGATATTATCATCTTGATTTATATGGATCTGTATCCATAATAATAGCGTGCAAGCCCTTCATAAAGATTTGGCTTGGATGCAATCGCGATTTCTACTATGCATTCATGACTTAAACCGTGATAAATCGATTTTGCATGCAAATGATATTAAATCTAGGGATTTACGCGGATCCCTTCTATTCATCCTCGATGCAGTCCCAGATCCATCTTCTGACTTGCATTTGAAAAGGAATCCGAATGGATCGCGAGAAAACCATCGCCGTGCTCGCATGCGCAGAATGCCGGCTGCACGCGGGCGCACCGTGCTGCCCTTTGCCTGGCTCGAGACGAAGCTTTATAAGGGTCCTTGCCGAGTTTGGATGCACAAGAAGGACGCTATGACATGCGCTATGGAGCGATCGCCCCCGATCCCGCCGGGGCGTGATCTCCTCGGGCTATTTAACCATTAATGCAACGAGAATGGCGATCGATATTGACGCTGTCGCGCCTCGACCTCGACGCCGAGCCGGGACTCAACGGCTCGTCGCGGCACCAGGATACGAAGCGAGACGATGGCGCGCGCGCCTCGAAGGATGCTCGTGCGCAGAACATCGCGATCTACGGGCTGGACAGCAAGACCGCTCGATCCCTCGCCTGGCAGCTGTGGATCGACCAGATCGAGACGCGCGCGGCGATCGCGGCAGCGTCGCGGGATCTCCATGCTGAATGGTTCCGGGCGAGGGGACGTGCCCTCGGGCTGTGGTTAGACAATCTCGTACAGAAGCATCAAGGCAGTCTCGAGCTTGCCATGGACTGGTACCAGGATCGCCGTCGCCTCGCGCGCGACAAGAAAGACCTTGCCAGACAAGATGCGATGGAAAAAAAACGCGAGAAAAAGCTCGCAACGCAATTGATCCGGGACAACGAGGCGATCGATCGTGAATTGCGAGAAGCAAGTCACGAGTTGTGGATCGTTGCCTTCCGCGAGTGGCGGGAACGCGCCTGGCTCCCGTGCATCGTGATATGGGACAGCATCAAGCAGCGATTCCAGCTCTACCGGGCCGCCTTCGATCTCGCCCTTGACAAGACGAGGGACATCCTCGCGTGCTGGCGGGCGGCGCACGACCTTGCAAGTGAATCACGCGCGATCAAGACGGGGCAATGGAAGGCGCGCGTGGATTTGGCATGGGAGGAGTCGACACGAGCCATCACCCTCCAGGCGGGCATTCTCGCCTGCCGGTTCGACTTGTGGCGCGACACGCTCGCCCAGGCAATGGAGCCGGTGAGGACACTTCGAGAAGATGGAAGGCGGGCGAGAGCAGAATACCGGTCTTTCACGAGGCGCGCCGATGCCGACCTCGCCGGCCCTCGGCGAGAAATCCAGCGGGCGATTCACGAGGCCGAGATCTTGCTCCGAGAAGGCGAGCACGAACAGGCCGCGGACCTGCGACGGACGCTCCGCGATGACGAAAAGGGCGCGAGGCAAGAGTACCGGGCGTTCGCGAGGGATGCGAAGAACGCGATACGCGAGGACGAGCGTGAACTCGCCGGGGCGCTCCGGAATGCATCCTTCCAGCTCTTGAAGGACAAGGTACAAGAATTCTTCGAGCGCCGCGCGTTTTGGTTCAAGACAGGCAGGGCCTTGCGAGCGGAGCAAAGAGCGCTTGCTCGTGAAACAGCTCGGGCACTCGCGCTGGATGAAAGGGACCTGCGATCGGAGATCAAGCGTGCCGGCAAGGAACTCGCCGCCGAGGAGCGCTGGTCGCGCCGGGTCGGCCCTCGCGAGCTGGCGAGGACCGAGCTTGCCGTGGCGGAGGAATTGCGGGCCGCGGGCAAGGAATGTGATCTCCTGAACGCCAAGTACGACGACTTGCACGCCGTGATCGAGAGATGCTTGTCGAAGGATCGCGACGTCTACGGGCGCAAGATATCGAATAGAAACAAGCGGGTGGCCGTCGTCCGCGCCATCATCGAACGATCGGGCGGGCGGATCGATTGCCCCGCACTCGTGGAGCTGCTGCACGATCACGGCTTGCCGTATTCGAAACGGGAAATCGCCAGGTGCGTGAACAAGCTCATCGCGGACGGCGTGGTTTACAAGATCGCCCCCCGCGCCGCCAGCTCCCGGCACGAATCGCCAGAGACAGATGCTCAAGAAACGACCATCACGGCATGCGAGGGGATCCATGCCCCGCTCATGCCAAGCACGCGCCAGGTCAAGCAAGCGCTGGCCGAGATCCACGAGCAAGAAGGGCACGGGAGCGTGGACATCGCCGAGGCCCTGGAAGCAAAATTGGCGAGTGTCTGCTCGCCGTCCAGCACGCGATCGGTTGGATCCCGTCCCGTCGTCCGTCCTGTCGTCCCGGATCCGGCGCCAACGGCGCCCGGAACCGCGGTCATAGAGACGCCTCGTTGCAAGGATGATGGGCCCGAAGAAAATCCGAACCACCTCGTCCCCCCCGGCAGTAATGCGGCGAAAAAGCCTTCGCCAGCCCCGACGGCGGCTCCAGCGCTGTCGTATTCCATTTGTGGGTACGGCCTCTCGCCCGGGATGCGCAGGCGATACGCACATACTGCCGAGGCCCAGGCGCGCCGGAACGCCCGCATGCCGAAAAAATTGCTGCAACGTGTCCTGGTAATGGGATTTCTCATCACGCTCATGTTCATCGGCGAGATGATCGCCAGCAACGACGGCGTCGCGGTCGGCACGACGACGGTGAGCGACATCGAGGCGTCATGCCGCGGGCCCGCGTACCAGCTCACCGATTTCGCGGAAGTATCGTTCAGCGTGCAAGTGCGGAACGGCCTCGAGCCGCGTGCATGGGTACAAGCATACCGGAATGGCAAGCTCGTGCACGAGGTCGCGTATTTCGCGAAAGAAGGGAGAAACACCTGTCGCCTCGAACTCTCCCCCCAATATTTCAGCGAGGGGTTCTATATCATAAAGGTCCTGGTCGCGTACTATGCCGCCTTCATCTACCCGCGCACGACTTCCCAGCTCGTGCTCACGGAGGGCATCCAGGTGCAACGCGAGACGGCCATCGTGTCGCTCGATTGCTCGGTGCAGAAGCTCTTGAAGCCCTCGGGCATCATCTATTCCATACAATACGAGGGCAAGGCCATCGAGGATGATCGCGTGCCGATAACCGGCAGGGCGATCGACATCTTCACGTACAACGCGTCGCGGCGGGATTACCAGCTCTTCACGAGGGCGAACCTCACCGACACGGGAGAGTTCGGCGCGTCCGAGGAGCGCGCGTCCATCTCGCCGTGGCCGCTCATGGCGAAGGCCGTTTTGAAGAAGGATCAAGTATATAACAAGGCCGAGGGCTCCGATTCCGTGACCGCAGAGGAGGCGTACGCCAACTGGAAGCCATCCATCCCGGACGGCGCCGGGTGGACGGCGACGGGCGAGGTTCCCGACAAGAGTTATATCATATCTCCCGGGTACACCGGATTGAACGCGTCCTGGAACTGGGGCAAGGCAACGGGCGAAGTGAACGACTACCTCGGCTACACTGTCCAGACGGTGACCGGCGCGCCGGGCGTGGGCATCGGCGATCACTTGCTGTATTTTTCGGCGATTTCCGGCGATGCCGACGTGGATGCCGCTTTTATATCAAAGCCCGTGCATTTCGAATGCGTGGAAGCCAAATCTGCGATAGTGACCGTCCGGTTCCAGGGAATCCACCAGATCCTCGGCACGGGAAAAAAGAATTGCGACTTGAAGACCGCGAACGTGAGTTACTTTTCTTTCTACATCGAAATTCTAGATTATAAAAACATGGTCTTGTATCACGAGGAATTGATGCAAAGTGATTCCGGCTCGCTCGTGACCCGCAACGTCAACGTCACGTGGCTCTTCCAGGCGCCCCGCGTGTTCAAGATCAAGCTGGGTGCCCGCATGCCCGTGTCCGCGCTCGCGCCCCCCGAGCGCTACGACGAGCCTGATCGGTACTATGCAGGGTATGATTTTGCCAAGATCTCGATCATAAACGATCCTTGCTGGGTATCGTCGACATTGGTCGAGAACTCGATGGACCAGTGGTCGGTGCAAGAGCAATCGACATCTTCGATCGATATAACTTCGCTCGGCGCGGGCAGCACGATGTTTCTCACGAACATGCACGGGGCCGATAGTTCTATCAGCGGGGCAGAATACGCGACGATCGGGGCGCCTGCGGGGACCGCCGCGTGGGAGCCATCCATCGGGACCGATTACTCGTTCGACACGGACTGGCGTTCTCACGGCGCGGGATCATGGCCTTCCACGGGGGCGCTCTCGAACGCTTCGGGCACGACACGAGATTACTCCAACGCCTCGTCGACCGGGGTACCGACAGCCAGCGCGGGCTGGGAATCGGGCTGGACGCACGGGACGGGA
>JAUQYZ010000177.1 GCA_030587475.1 Candidatus Sigynarchaeum calidifontis | reverse complement strand
TTATTTTACACTACGATAAATTCGAGCCGTGTATGGTTTCAAATCTGATGATGTTAGCGCAATGGGCTAGAGGAAGAAATTCACGTCCGTCAAGGAACTTCCGCGTTTATTTCAGTCCCGTTTTCAAATAATGCCTCCGTTTCCACGATCTATAAAACAAGTAAAAAATATTGCATGCACATCTAAAACTAGTGATTGACTTGAAAGAACGGTTTTATCAAGGGATATATAAAACATAACTTTGAAAGTCCAGTAAGAAGGGCGTTGTTTTCTTAAAACAAGTTCTCACATTTGATTAGTAGTCGTCGCATTGAAATAGAAGGGGATCAGAAGCCTTACACCGATAGATCCACGGCTTCTAATATGACGTCTGATATGGACGCGAAACAAAAGGCACGGAATGGCCTTGGCATTGCCCGTATGCTCGCTGATCGAGGGGTAAAACACGTTTTTGGCATTCCTGACGGGCACACGCTGGATTTGTACGATGGCTTCTCGAAAACTAATGAATTGGCACACGTTCTAGTGAACGACGAGCGGACTGCGGCGTTCGCGGCCGACGCGTACGCTCGCGTGACGGGCATGCTCGGCGTGTGCGATGCTGGCGCCGCTGGGGCGTTGAATTTTCCCGTTGCCCTCGCCGAGGCGATGGGTTCATCGAGTCCCGTCCTGGCCATTGTTGGCATGGTGAAGCTTCAGCACGTGCTCCTCAACATCCCGCACGACGTGAATGTGGTCGATTCATTGAAGCCCGTGACGAAATGGACGGGCATGGTTTCTTCGGCGGATCACGTGCCCCGGTTTTTGCTCTATGCTATACGGCAGGCGATCAACGGCCGCCCTGGACCAACCGCCGTGGTCATCCCCGAGGATCTCTTCTCGTCCGAGGGGAATCCGCTTGGTGATTTCCTCGTTGATGGTGGCGGTGCTTGCTCGATTAACGGGTGCAGGCCGGGTCCCGCCGAACACGAGATCGATCGCGCCGTTGCTATGATCCGCGCGGCTTCCCAACCCGCCATCATCGCGGGCGGGGGAGCCATCCAGTCCAGTGCCTTTCCAGAGGTTTCGAAGCTCGCAGAGATCCTCGCTTCCCCTGTCTTCTCGACGATCACCGGGAAAGGAATTATATTGCCCGGTCTTGATGATGGTAACCATTATTTCGGCACTATCGGCTTGTTCGGCGAGGCGCCAAACAACAAATACTTGCGGAAGGATGCCGATCTCGTGATCGTCGTGGGCAGTCGCCTCACGGAAGACGACACGGCATATTTCAAGTACCCCCCGGACCGCAAGCCGATGATCCAGATCGATATCGATCCTGCCGAGATCGGAAAACATTACCATCCTTGGGGCATCGCCGGCGACGCAAAGCTCGCCCTCTCGATGGTCATCAAGCAGTTACAAATCAAGGGAACATGCGATGGTGATACATCTACCATTCTTGCGTCGAGGGCACGAAGCCTTGCCGGGCTTCGTGAGGAACACGCGAAATACCGGGAGAAAGACGGGGCGAAGTGGCTCGACGCGCAACCCATCAAGCCCCAGAGAGTTTTGAGGGCAATCTCTTCCGTCCTCGATGCGGGAGACTACCTCGTGACCGACGCGAGCGCGAGCTCGCGTTGGATCGGCCCATATTTTCCCGTCAAGTCCCTCGGCCGCAAGATCATCACGCCTCGCGGCGTGGGTCCGACGGGCTTCGGTCTCGGGGCACTCGTCGGGACATGCGTCGCGTCGGACACTTGCGACTTCGGTTCACGAAAGCCTCGGAAGGTTCTGCTCACCGGCGATGGCGGGTTGATGAACGGCGGCCTGGCAGACCTGGAAACCATCGTGAAATTCGGGCTCGATTGCACGATCGTCGTGATCAACAATGCAGCCCTCGGGTTCGTGAAATTTGGACAAATAGCACGCGGGTTCTACGAGACCAATCGGCCTCTCACCGATTTCGCCCGCATCGCGGAATCATTCGGAGGGCACGGGACACGCGTCGAGCAGCTCGCCGGCCTGGATAGTGCCATTAACGACGCCGTGCACGCAAAGGGCTTGCAACTCGTCGACGTGATCGTCGATCCCAAGGAATTGCTTCCACAAGCCTATTATTGAACGGTTCGCACGTGCCTTCTTATCCGATCTCGTTGTATCGACAAGAATGCATTGCGAAGAAACCTACAAAAGGCACGAACAGGGATCTAACATTGGCCTATCATTATAGTGTTCCCTTGAGAATAGCTCGGTGAGCCTCCGTGATAGGGAATCTCCCGATAGGCCGACATCTCCTCCCGTATCCGTTATTTCTCATAAGTACCCCACGGCAAAGTTGTTCGCTTGATAAGGATCACATTCAAGTGGTGCCAGGCGCGTGTTTCCCTGGGAAGAAAGAACAGAAACGAGGATGATCCCTCATGGTTACCGTGCCAGAGCACGCGTGCGAGCATTGCGAGAATTGCTGCAACATTGGATCCGGGCGCTATGAAAACGAGGGCGAAAAGAGGGCCGCGTTCAAGAGGCATTTCTGGAAGTTTTTGGCTGCATCAGGCATCTTGCTGGGGTTATCCATCGCTATCGAGTTCTCGTGGCTCACGACGATGGACAAAGTGGCCGACCTCGTGCTAGCCCAGGGTTTTGCTATCGCATCTGTCGTATTGTCTTGCCACGACGTGGTTATCACGTCGATATCCGAGATCAAGGAGAAACGGCTGGGGGCGTCCACGCTGATGTTCGTCGCGGCCATTGGTTCGTTCCTCATCTTGCACGCGCAAGAGGGCGCAATGGCGATATGGCTGTATTCCGTCGCCGAAAAGCTCGAGGACTTGTCGGGAGACCGCGCGAGGGACGCGGTCTCCAAGTTGATGGAACTCGCGCCAGACGTGACATTATTGAAGGTTGAAGGGGAGATGCGCCAGGTCCAGACGCGTGATGTAAAGGTCGGTGACGTTATCGTGGTCAAGCCAGGGATGAAAGTGGCATTAGATGGCAAGGTCATTGCCGGGGAATCATATTTCGACACGCACGCAATCACAGGTGAATCAGTGCCCCGATTGAAGGTTGCCGGGGAAATCGTGTATGCTTCAAGCATCAATGGTGATTCCCTCGTGGAGCTGGAGGTCATCAAGGCATCAGGCGACACGCTGCTCGACCGGATTACCAACAGCATTAGGTCTGCCCAGAAGAACAAGAGCAAGACCGAGGTCTTCATCCAGAAGTTCGCCCGTTACTATACTCCGATCATTTTCATGGCGTCGCTGTCGCTCATGGTCGTTCCCTGGCTCGTGTTCCAGCAAGCGCCGCTCCCGTGGGTCTACAGGGCATTGATCTTGCTCGTCATCTCGTGCCCGTGCGCCCTCACGCTCTCCACGCCACTTTCGATGGTCGCCGCGCTCACGAAGCTGTCGCGCGAGGGCGTGCTCGTGAAGGGCGGGAGGTACATCGAGGAACTCGACCGGGTGGACATGTTCGGCTTCGACAAGACGGCGACCCTGACCGAGGGCAAGCTCAAGGTGCACGATGTCGTGCCATCGGACGGCACAACGACCACCGAACGACTGTTGCAGCTGGTCGCCAGCCTGGAAGCGAACTCGCAGCACCCGATTGCCAAGGCCATCGTCAAGGGGGCCAAGGGCATTCCCTTGCTGCCGGTGTCAGACTTCTCGGAGATCAAGGGAAAGGGCATCAGGGGCAAGATCGACGGCGTCGAGCATCTTGCTGGCTCCATGGGATATCTCAAGGAACTCGGGATCAGCATCCCCGACGATCGAATTGGGGCGTACACGGCAGTCGGGAAAACCCCCGTACTATTGGCTCGTAGGCGCGAATACCT
The DNA here is from genome assembly GCA_030587475.1 of Candidatus Sigynarchaeum calidifontis. Classification (GTDB taxonomy): domain Archaea; phylum Asgardarchaeota; class Lokiarchaeia; order Sigyniarchaeales; family Sigyniarchaeaceae; genus Sigyniarchaeum; species Sigyniarchaeum tengchongense. Next base: position 2,678 of record JAUQYZ010000177.1, on the reverse strand, counting down.
CGGCGTGGTCACGATCCGGGATAACCTCCGCGTGTCCGCGCCTGTCTTGCTGCGAGGCTTGAAGAACCGGCGCATCAAGAGCATGATCATATCGGGCGACACGCAGTCGACGGTCGATTCCATCGGCGATTGCCTGTACGTCGACGAGCGATACGGGAACTTGCTGCCCGAGCAGAAGCTGGAACGCATCAAGCAATTACAAGAACGCGGGTTTCACGTGTCTATGGTCGGCGACGGCGTCAACGACGCCCCCGCCTTGACGCAAGCGAACGTGGGCATCGCGATGGGATCGTCGGGCACGGACATCGCCCTCGAGGCCGCCGATGTCACGATCATGAACGATGACCTCACGAAAATCCTCGTGCTGCTGGACGTCAAGCACATCGCCAACCGCATTGTCCGCCAGAACATCTGGCTGTCCATCATCATCAAGGTCACCTTCGCCATCCTCACGGTGCTAGGATTCATGAACTTGGCAATCGCCGTCGGAATCGGTGACATGGGCGTGTCGCTACTCGTGATATTCAACGGGTTCCGGGTATTCGGGTATAGATCCAAGTTCCAGGATGTCTCTGCTGAAGAGCTCGAGGTGGAGGCGACCAAGATCATCTGCAAGACTTGCAAGACGACCAGCGTTTATCCCCAGCATCATGGCCGTGAAATGGTGCCCAAGGACGGCCAGCTGGTTTGTTGGAAGTCGCTCGTGGCCGAAGTGTCGGCTGATGCATGCAGGGAAAAGCTGTCTCTCGCGTGTCCGACATGCAACGGTATTCGGGACGTGGAGTAATAACCGAGAGTGCCCTTAGAAATGAAAAAAACAGACACGCATTCGTTTATTAGACGTGAGGGAGAATGCGCAGTAAGATGAACACGGTGGCTATGCCAGCGAAGAAGATAATCGACTGTAGGATTGATCTCTTCAAGTTCTTTTCCTTCAAGAGTTCAGGCATCAACTCGACAGCCCCGATATAGATGAATCCCCCTGCCGAGAAACCGAGGAAGAACGTGTTGAAGGAACCGATGATGCTGGACAGTCCGAGCGCGATCGCCCCGCCGAGCATGGCCACCATGGCACTCATGAAGTTAAACAGGAGGGCTTTTTTCTTCGTGAGGCCTCCATAAAGGAGGATCCCGAAATCACCGATCTCTTGCGGCAGCTCGTGGATAAAAACAGCGATGGTCACGATGATGCCCAATCCGATGTTTTGAAGGAATGATACCATGATGATGATGCCGTCGAGCAGGTTGTGCAAGCAGTCGCCGACCAAGTTGAGGAGCGCGATGTTCCTTCCCTTGCCGCTTTCTTGTTCGATTTCCACTTGTTTCCCGGACGTGTCATGGCACACGAATTTCTCCTTTTCTTCCTTATGCGCGTGGCCGTGGAACCAGTAGATGAACCGCTCGAGCACGAAGAAGGTGATGAAGCCGCTCATGACAAAAATGAATACCAAGAATATGTCTTCCTCGATGAAAAAACCTTGGCTAACAAGTTCCTCGAAACCGTGTATCGATTCCGGAATGAGATCGAACACGGCGGTCGAGATGATCGTTCCCGTGGCAAAAGCGACCAGGTAGAACAATATCTTGTCCAGGGTTTTTTCCTTGATAGATAAAAAAAACACGCCTACCAGACTCATGCAGCCGATAACGAAGATCAAGACAAATGCAATGCTTGCTTCCAGCATATGTGAATCACCGCGAGACCTAGCTCTGAGGCGGGCTTTTCTTTCGGGCTCTCGTGGCGTATCGCTTGTAGATGAATCCGAAGATCATCAAGGCAAGCAGTCCGACGTAGATTCCGTCGATGATGGGGTTCGCATAGCTCTGGCCGAGCAAGATTCCGTGCACTACGCCAAATCCCAAGGCGATATACAAGAGCGCGTGAAGGATCCTCCAATGTTTCTTCAATAGTCTCTTTAATAGAACGGAAACAACGCCCACGTACACGATGTAGAAGGCTGGTCGTCCTGCGAGGCTCCAGAACTTGTACCACGACGAGAAGTCTGGGATAAACACTTGCCAGCCACGAAGGATGGCGAGAGACACGGGATGGAGGGTGACCAGCACGAGACCCGCGATCGCGAAGAGGTGGTGTATCTTGAGGAATGCAATTCCGAGGTTCTTATAGATCTGTCTCGTGAACGCGCTCATGATCGAAGCGTTCAGCAAGCACGTGATGCCGAAGAGCGCGAAAAGGCGCACGAGCCCGTCATCGGTTTGGAATTGCGTTTGGAAATAGAGAACCGTTATTATCGTGTATAAGGCGATCCAGCCTCCGATGACAATGTGTCCGTTCCTCGTGACTTTCATTATGGCACCACCATCGCAATGGCTAGTGTGTGATATAAAACGTGCGATAATATATCATAACTCTCACGTCATGCCGCCTAGCCACCCGAGTTTGACGATCACAATATAGAGTATTGGTAAGGACTAAGTGATTTGATCAGTCTAAAATAAGGCGTTAGTACTAAATATTCCTTGATTTTTCGCGGGATCACAAGGTTACACCACCCGGTTAACGGCGGGTAATGTTCCGATCCCTTCAATGATCACGTGTCATGATCGGGCTACATTGCTGCTGCATGGGATGAGAAAAGGAAGGATGAATGCTTGGCATCGACATGTAGCACTACCACACGCGGGCACGATGCCAACCATCCCGGCAGCGTGGCAAG
>JAUQYZ010000146.1 GCA_030587475.1 Candidatus Sigynarchaeum calidifontis | reverse complement strand
ATGGTCATCCGCAAGCAGATGGGGTGGAGCACCTTGGAGCCGAAATAGGCGAGTTCCTTGGCCTCGTCGTAGGAAATATCCTCGATCAACATGGCCGAAGGCTCGATCTTCGGGTTGGCCGTGAGCAAGCCATCGACATCCTTCCAGAAGAGTACCTCGGGATCGTAAAATTCGGCGAGAATGTTGGCGATGATCGTGGCCGTGAAGTCTGAACCGCCCCTCCCCAGTGTGGTGGTTAAATGATCATCGGTCTCGGCATAGTATCCAGTCACGATCGCAAAAATCCCCTTTTCAAGCACGGGAAGTATGGCTTTCTTGACCTTCTCCTCCGTCTTGTCCATTATTGGCATCGCGTTCCCGAAATCCGCGTTGGTAGTGATGACGACCTCGCCCGAGAGATACTCGGCGGGGATGCCATTCGATCGCAAGAAGCAAGCGAATAGAAACGTGGACAATCGCTCGCCGAATGAGACGACGTAATCTTGCAAGTGCGGGGGAAAGCCCCCCTTGTAGATGTCCCTCGTGGCACCGAGCAACTTGTTAAACCGAATCGAGATGAAATCGAGCGCGTCCTTGAGCGCCGAGTCATCCTTGATCATCTGCCGGGCCATGTCGACATGAAAGGCTTCGATCTTCGCGCAGTAGGCTTCCGCCGCAGCCAAGTCATCGAGGGCGAGCCTGATCAGCTGGAGCAGCTGGTCGGTCACGCCCTTGAATGCCGATAGCACGGCGACGGTTGGCGTGCCGGTGAACCGCTTCATAATGGACAAGGTCTTGGAGAACGAGTCCGTGTCCGCGAGGCAGCTACCCCCGAACTTGTGGATGACAGCTTTTTGCTTGCTCGACATCAAGTGGATCGACCTTTCCGTGCTGTTTATTTCTTGCCGTAAATCATGTAAACGCCCATGATCGTCTCTCGGGACTCGGCGCCGTGCGAGACACGGAATCCCTTTGACTCGAGCACGCCTTGCATCTCGGCCACGAGGTTCTCGCCGCCCTTGATGTGCGTGTGGACTTCCATTGCCACTTGCTTAACCTTGTCCCAGTCGGCATCAGTAATCCCGGCGACAACCTGGCGCTCCGCGTTCTCCGCATCCATCTTCAAGAGATCGATGCGCGTGATGTGTTGTTCCGCGATGACATCGCTCAAGGGACGGACATGGCAAGGAACCGCCTGCCCCGTGTAGAGCCACTTGATGAAGGAGCGTACCACGCGGTGGCCGAATGCCTTGGGAACGATGCGGGCGATCGGCATGTCCTTGGCGATGCTCTGGCCATAGGTCTCGACATAGCGCGCCACCTTGGCATCGAGGTCGAACGGGGTCGCTGTCGAGTCGGCGCACACGCGCGGGTAGAACTGGAAATCGGCGTCGCGTTCCGTTTCCCCTAGACCGATGTTGTAGGTGTGCACGTCTGCCTGGAGCCCGGCGACATTAACAGCAAGTGCCTTGAAGATCGGATAGACGGGCTCGAACGCGTGGATCTCGACGTTCCTCGCTTTTCGAGCGAGGTACATCGTGAAGAGGCCAATGTTCGCGCCCACGTCGAGCACCACGTCGCCGGGGTGGACTTCGATACCACCTTGCCTCGTGTACACCTCGTTCACGAAGATCTCGTCGTACACGTATAGGGCGGTCAGCTTGTCGAAACAAGACACGATGGTGCCGTCGGGCAGCGTGCGCCTGGTCCACGCTCGATGAAGGGGCATGCTTGCACCTTGAACGTGTAGGAAAAGGAAAAGGAAGGCCTCACAAGAGCCAGAAATCCTTGAACGTGTCCTTGGCGGTTTGCTCCCGGCGGATGCGCAACTCGCCCCAACCCTTCTTGTCACCCATGGCGGTGTTGCAAATGGCCTTGCCCAGGAGCACGTTCGGGTTGTCGCTCCAGTTCACGTTGAAAAGCAAGCAGAGCCAGTATACCGTGGACTGGATGAAAGCGATGAGATGGCCGATGTTCTTGACCGTGGGCACGTCGATCGAGAGCATTGCCGAGGGGATCGCCTTCTCGATCAGCGCCTCGAGCGTCGCGTTCGCCTGGTAGAGGATCGTCTGGGCCGCGGTCTTCCCCTCGATGTGCGATATCGACGAGTTGAGCGGCATGTCGTTCGGATCCTTGTCCACGACCCAGAGCAGCGGCATCGTGTGGTACTGCTTGTTGAGGAGCAGCTCAAGCACGCTGTGCTGGCACATAGGCGCGGACTGGCTCGTGCCGAGCAGGCCGAGGCCATTCTTGCCCGTGCTCTCCGATAGCTCTTGCACCCACAAGCCGACCACGCCCTCCAGCCAGGAGAAGTAAGGCATAGAGAACACGTTCCGGAAGCCGTTTTTATAGAGCCGGTAGAAGTAATAGGCAAATTTCTTGGCGATGTTGGTAGAGAAGGGGAGTTTTGGGCCATAGAGCTCGTAGCCCTCCTCGAGCCCGCTGACGAACACGTCTATGTTGATGCCAGCAAGGTAAGCCGGAACCAGCGCCACGTTCGTGCACGACGCGGCGAAACGCCCGCTCAAGTCGGGCACGTCCATAATGGTGGCTCCATAGGTCTTGAGGATGTTGTTCATAGCTCCCTTCGAGTTCAGGCCGAGGATCTTGTACCTGCCAAAGAGCCCGAGAACGGAATTGATGTCGAGGGTCTCGCCGCCGCGTGATACAGGCACGACGACCGATTTATCCTTGATACCGGGTACCTTGAAGAGTTCCTTCAGCGCGGTTGGCCGGGAACTCGTTATCGTATGCACGCGCTTCTCAACGAACGGCAACAGTGCCAGCAAGGTCTGGATACTGCCGCCCGTGCCGATCACGACCACGTGCTCGATACCCCTCTCGAGCATCGGATCACAATGCCTCTTTATCTCGCCCATGTCGAAGCATTTCCTGGGCTCGAAAAAGAACGGCTTGTCCCAGTTCCTGGCGTTCTTTTTGAGCTCGAAATCGACGTCTCCGGTGTCCGCGGGAAGGGCCGGGTAAAATTCTATGTCCAGGACGGGCATGGTTTCCACTCGTGTAGATGCCTTCTTCTGGGTAGTTATAGAGCAAAGCTATACAAAAAGCTTGAAGCTCGTGTCGCGGCCGGCTTCACGTGCCCCGCCGGGCGCTGGTGAAGATCGTGCCGGGCGTCTTGGCATCGTCCAGCCGGGCGCCGCGCAGGTCGGCGAAAGAAAGATCGGCATTCTCGAGGTCGGCGCCGGACAAGTCGGCGCCGCGAAAGTCGCAATGGACGAGCTTCGACCTGGAAAAGTCGGCGCGAGAGAGCCTGGCGTCGCGGAAGGAGGTGCCCGTGAAGTCCGCGTCCGTGAGCACGCTGCCCGTGAGATCCGCCCCGCTCAGGTCTTGCCCGCGGCAGAGGGAACCGATCCACTCGGAATACGAGAGCACGAGCCCGCGCATCGCGAGCCCCTCGATCTTCTTGTACCTCAACTCGGCCTCGTTGCCGACAGGCCCGCGGTAGATCGCGAAGACCATGCCGGAAGCGAGCAACGTCTCCCAGGTGCCTCCACCCCCGCCCGATGCAAGGAATGCTTCATGTTTCTTGACAATGGCATCCAATTGCCCTTGCGACAAGGGGGATTCCTCGGCAATCTCCCACATGAGTTTGGAATCGATCTTGTCGTCTCCCATGGCCCGGGCCTGGCTGGATGATTATACAGAAATAAGCATCGAGCGCGGGTACTCTCGAGTTGGCGCGCCGAGGGACGCGGTCACTTCTTCTCGGTCTCCTTGTACCACTTGTTGAGGGTTTCTATGGCGCCTTGCAAGTCCTCC
>JAUQYZ010000089.1 GCA_030587475.1 Candidatus Sigynarchaeum calidifontis | reverse complement strand
CGAGAAAAAACAAGTTCTGAACAAGACACTGCGAAAGTTCGCGGCGCGAGCGTTACGGAGGGGCTTGACGGACGAGGAAAAAAGGGACGAGCGACGTCGCCGTGACGACGTGACGCGAGCGCGACGCGAGATACGAGTGCACGGCACGGGCGACGAGAAGAAACTCGGCCTGACAACGATCCCCCTTGGCACGACCGAATGGAAGCTCGTGTACGCCACGCGTGGTCAAAATGAGGGCATCAACGACATCGTGAAGAAGCGAGAAGATGTCATCGGCGACGGCCAGCACACGAGCTGGCTACATGGGGCAAAGGTGATTGGCCCGCGTTTTGGTGCCGTCCTCGCAGGCATCAAGATCGTGGCACTCGTGGGGCATGAGATCACGGGGAAGATAAAACATTGCATGAAATGGATGTACAACTGGCGAAGACCGCGAATTATTTTTGTGTTCGTGACATACGTAATAATAAGTCGGGAAACCCCCGATGATAACCAAAAAATTTTTAAAACAAAAGCCGAATTCAAGAAACGAATCGCGTAAATAAATGCGATCAACAAAAAATGGTGTCTTGATGGAAAAAAAAGCAAAAGCAGAAAAGCCCGCAGCTGCCAAACCAGCTGAAAAACCCGCAGCTGCCAAACCAGCCGAAAAACCCGCAGCTGCCAAACCCGCGGCAAAGCCCGCGCCAGCAGCGAAGGACAAAAAGAAGTAAATCGAGAGCTCGCTTCGTACGAGCATGGATGCTTGTCACAATCACAATAACTTTTTTTTTCCAATATTTGGTTGAAAAACTCACAATTAGAAGAAAGAGTTTTCAAGAAGTACGAAAATAAACGATGCTAGGGCCTTAACCGTGTTTATATGCGATGCCCTCGCCATTCAAGGGGTAGGCCATCGCGATGGCACTCGATGGACATGCCTGGAAGCAAGATCCGCACTCTGTGCACCAATTCTCGTGACCCTTTTCAAGCGCCATTTTTCCATCCTTTATCGACCATAATCGAGCAGGACAGACCGTCTCGCAACGCCCGCAGCCGGTGCATCGATGATCGAAGTGCGTGATGACCGGGCGGGATGAAGGCTTGATATGAATCAAAGGACGAACGTTCAAGCTCCGATCGATCGTGAGCCGCGACGCCAGGTTTTGGGGTGCCTCGTAGAAGCCCGTATCGTACGACTTCTTTGCCAGCCAATCATCAAGCACTTGCTGGATGATTTTCTCCCGCATCCCGCGCGTTGATTCGAGCAACGGCTTCATGATGAGCGACAAGTTCAGCTTGTCGATGTAATGCTTGAGGAACTCGTCAAGAATCGCGACCGCGGGCTTCGATATCACCTTCTTGATCTTGGGATAGACGAGGCGGGCTAGCGTGATGGCCCGGTCGCGCGCATTCATCTCAACCGTTTCGGCGTGCGGTTCCGCGACGTTTATCGCCGCGTACAGCGCGTCGGGAAGCAGCTGGACGAGCCACGGAAATGCATCCACGTTGAATGGTACCGTGTCGATGAAATCTTTCCATACATCGCCCATAGTAAATTCCTTCCCGATGGGGCTATCTTTGACCAGCCGGCCGAATTTCGACAGGACCGTGTCCGAGAAATCGTTGCGTGCCTTCGCATCGACCACCACGTCGGCGGCTATCTTGCCCGCGAGCATTGCATAGTAAACGCCTTCCGCTTCGAGGGGGCAGATCAGGCCTGCCGCGTCTCCGAGCACGATGAACCCGTCACCATGCAGCCTGCCGGGCCTGGCTAGAAAAGGCAGCACGTGTGCTTGGAATTCACGGGGCTTGCCACCCACGATCTTGATCACGCGCTGCACGGCCGGCGTGGCCATCAATTCCTCGAGCACGTCGACAGGATTGACCTTCTGATCGAGAAACCACTTGATGTAATGCCCAAGGCCCAGGTGGAAACCGTCACGATTGAAAAACACGTAGCCGATGGGAAAATTTGCCCCGTAATAATAATGGAGACTCTCGTTGCCATAAAACTCGTCGATTCGAGCAGGATCAGCCTCGAAATCGATGGTCACGATGATCGAAAGGTCTTCATTGCGCCATCGGTCTTGCAGGCCGGCAGCCTTGCTCACGATCGAGAAGGCGCCATCCGCGCCGATGACGACGGGCGCGAAATACGACCGTGACTCGTTCACCTCCACCTTCTTCAAGGGCACCTTCTCGGTACCGATTTCATGCGAATTCGACACGGCCGTGACCAAGGAACTCGTCTTTATCGTCGCGCCAGCTTCTCGCGCTAGTTTACCGAGCCACTTGTCGAACTCGCTTCTGTAGACGTTCACGGTCAAGAACTGGCTCGCTACCGGGTAGGGAGCGAACCGCTTCGATGGAGAATACGACACCGAGCTTGTTTCTTGGCGATTCGAGTCGATGAAATGCATCGCCGCTAGCTTCCCGATCCGGTGTGGTACCTCTGCAAAAAACCGGTCCATGAACGGCAAGTCCCGCCAGCATTTCGGCGATAAAGCACATCCCGACGAGTTCTTGTCCCCGATGGCCTCGCCGCGCTCCAGCACGAGCACCTTCAATCCTTTTTTCGCCGCGTGCATCGCGAACGACAGCCCGCCTGGTCCGCCACCGACGACTATGACGTCGCATAGCTCTTCTTGGCCCATGATTTGTCCCGATCTCAGCGTTCATGTAGATCAAGGCGAGAAAGGAAAAAAAGCGCGTCACGTGATCGCCTGGGCAGTGGTAGCTAGAAAAGGCGTTTCGACCCGTTTTAATCCCGGTGCTGCTTTATCTTGCACGAGAGACACACGCCCGTTCTCGCGTGCGCCCCGGAAAGAGGTGCTCGCCACCATTACTGGACGTCCACGAATGATTCAAGTCGGACCGAGTACACGCTCGGCCCAGTTCACGATCATCGCGTTGCACAGCTTCTGCATGGCATCGGCCGCCCAGATCACCGCGATGGGCATCCCGATCTTTGTCTTGCGCAACTGGGGCTCCGATCTCCTCTCAAGCGTCTCATTATCCATCCCGTCGCTTTTCTACATCGCTTTCACGCTCTTGTTTGGCAAGATATCTGGAAAAATAGGTCGCAGGATGAGCATGCTCATCTCGCTGGTCGGGAACCTCGCCATCTTCTCGTGTTTCTTCTCGCTCGTGCTGCTCGGGCCTGTCACCGGCACGGCCTGGATGTTCCCGTTGGTCCTCGCGTGCCGCGGGGGCGAGGGCATCGCCCAAAGCATGTTCTGGCCGAACCTGGAAGCTCGCATCTCCGACATCGCCGCGCTGCGCTCGGCGAACGAGCAGGATCGATGCAGTCTCACGGGATAGGGCGTTTCCTTTTTCAACCTCGGGTGGAACGTCGGGTTGCTGTCCAGTGCCTTCATGTTCTGGCTGATTATGGCCGTGGACAACCTGGGACTCGTGATGTTCGTTGCCATAATTGCCCAGGCGATCAACCTTGCCATGTACCGGTTCTACAACGACGGCGAGGCGCCGAAAAGCCAGACCTGCCAGCAAGCACACGTGGAACGCGAAGGAACAGACGGCGCCCGAACTGCCACGCTCGACAGACGCAAGGGCTGGATGCCCGCGGGTCTCGGCCTCATGCTCGTGTTCTTTTATGGCTTCTCTCTCAATTGGATCTACGCGACAACGACTAACTTCTGCTTCGCCATGAGCATCGTGCCTTTGCTCGGGATTTTCGAGACGCTGCGCCTTGCCATGCAAACCATCACGAGCACGTGGTTCAAGCACGGCGCGAAGGTGAAGGTTACTGCCATCACGACTACCGCTGTCGCCGTGGTGCTGTTAGCGATCGCCATGGGCCTTTCCTCGAGCGCGAGCGGTTTCTTGCTCATGTTCTTGTGGTTCCCCCTACTCGGCGCCGCCATGGGTACCATGTACGCGGAATCCTTGAACATGGTTGAGCTAAGCGGGGTGCCAGAGAAGAAGGGATACTTGATGGGCTTGTTCGAGTCGACCGGAGCGATGGGCAACTTCAGCGGCCCGGTGCTGGCGGGCTTCATCACCCAGACGATCGAGGTACAGCCGTATCCGACGTCATATTTCATCGGCGCTACCACGTTCACGTGCTTGATATTGGCAATCATCGCCATCACCATTGCCATGTTCAAGAAAAAGAGAGCGAATTATGGCCATGTCTTGCCCGCATAGCGTGTCGCGGGCGAGTTATCGCTATTTCTTCGCCGTGTCCAACAGCATCACGGGGTATGCGCACTCGCCGCTCGCGAATGCAGCGACGGGCATGCGAACCGTGATCGGCAAGAGGTGGAACAAATTGCCGCTTGGCATGATCGATGGCCCGGGAATCTTGTTCACGAGGCGGCGGAACCGGCTCGATACCTTGAACGCTGCGAGGGCAAACGAGGCAAATGCCAGGGCGAGGAACGCGGAGAGGCCGATAAAGATCGGTCGCACGTCGTGATCTCCGCCGAAACCCGCGATGATGACCATCACGCCATATCCCGCACCCGATGCGGTCTCGTAGAGCGAAGCGAGCCTCAATGCATTTCGCTTTTCGCCGTATCGAAGTAATGCCTGGGATGAATAGCCATATATCAAGCCCGTGGCAAACTCGGAGATGACAAGTGTGAAAGTGAACATGATGGGTATCGGAAAGCTGATCGAATGCACCGTGAACATGGTGGCTATTCCCAGGCCCATCATCGCCCCCGTATGCTGACCGCGAGTGCCCAGCTTGCTGCTCATGAACATGCCAGACATATAGGCAAATCGCTGCATCAACGACATGAGGTAAATCCACCCGGTGGAACCCCCATCATCGCGGATGACAAAGGGGTAGAGGAAATCGTAAGTACCCTTGATCATCTGGACCGAGAGCTCGGCGATTAGCATGAGGCAAACCGGCACGACGAGCAAGCGGCCGACAGAGCGGACCTTTCCGGGGTCTACCCTCGCGACCCGTTTCTGTTCCTTGCTCTTGGAAGCAGAATGAGGCAGAGAAACATGGTGCGAGATAGGAAGTTGGACGAATGCGATGGCTATGCTTATCGCTAGCACGAGGCGATCGTCAAACCCCGTAGCTATTATCAGGATGCCAATCAACTCGCTCGCCAGGCCCCCGCCGATCCAACTGATCACGTACCGCCGGTATATAGTCCCGTGGCTATCTTCGGGCGTCTCGTCTTGCCAGGCGCGGACCGCCGTGGCCATGTTTGCCCAAAAAATGCAGCTGCTAAATCCAGAGATGATGAATACCGCGACTATGATGCTTGGCAAGGGGATGGATGCAGCGAGTATCATCATCGCGAGATCGGCAATGCTGATGGTGAAGATCGTCCGCTTGATCCCGGCCCTCCTCGATAATCCCTGGAAAAGGAGGGGCCCCGCAAAATAGGCGAGGGCATTAAGGGCAGTCGCGATGCCGAGGAAAGAAGATGACGCGCCGAGCATAAAGATCAATATGTTCGACACGGCGATGCTATACAAGTTGGAAAACAGGACTTTAGTAAAACTGGCGTAATAGACCGAGGCAACTGGACCGCCTCCACGGTACCATGCCCTGTGGACCGTGACTCGAGTGAAGGGCTTGGCCATTCCCAGCACCACCCGGTGCATGCCAATAGGCTGGAAGTCTTGAAGCCACTTCGCCAGCATCCGTTGGATGCCATGCGCGATTATTGGAATCCAGGGGATTTCCCGCAAGATCCGCTGAGCTTGCTTCTATCATGTGCTGTATTCACGCCATTATCTATCGTGGGAGTAACGTGGATAAAGCCGTGAAACGGGACTCTCCGTAAAAGAATAGATCTATACGTGCAACTTGAGAGTATCTTGATGTATTAATATCAAGCAGCGTATATAAGGCTAGGCATCTAGAGCCATAAGATCGTGCATCAAGAGCCCGTTTTCTGGACGTGCACGATTTCCGCGCGCCTTGGTGTCTCGATCATCGCCGTGGCGATTCTTTGTTGCAGATAGAGAGCTCGTGCGAGCTGACGATGGTCAATTTACCCCGCATCAGGATCCGGGCGAATCCGTGCACGCCCGATGCTTCGATCTTCTCATCAATGTTTTTGGATCATCATTTTCGACATGTGATGATGGTTCAACAAATCACCATTGTGGAAACATGTTATGGAATTATGAATCTTCAATGCAGCCGTTTTCGCAACGATTGTCCACGCGATACAAGAAATCGTGTGTCCGGTGCTAGTCACGCTCACCAGCTCTGCATTTTTTTTAACCCGCCGCATGTTCTCTACTTCGTGCACGACAAGCGGTGCGTGGTCATGACCGAATCGAACATCATCGAATACAATGGCAAGGCACCGAAAATCTCGGAGCTAGCCTACATCGACCCCCGGGCAACCGTCATCGGCAACGTGGAGATAGGGGACTATTCATCCCTCTGGGCGGGGGTGATCATCCGCGGCGACGATACGAAAATAACCATCGGTAACTGCACGAACATCCAGGAAGGCACGATCATCCACTCGCCTTACAACTTCAAGGTCAAGATCGGTGACAACGTCACCATCGCGCACGGGTGCATCATCCACGCTTGCGAGCTAGAAAGTTTCTCGTGCGTTTCGGTCGGGGGTACCGTGTTCGACGGGGCATCGATCGGCACGGGGTCCATCGTGGATTCGAGGGCCTTCGTGCCCGAAGGCGTCCGCATACCCCCCCGCACGCTCGTCCACGGGAACCCGGGTCGGCCTGTCCGATTGATCACTGACAACGAACTCGCGCAAGTGAAGCTGTGGGCCGAATGGTACGTTTCAAAGGTCAAGATGCGCTTGAAATCAAATGCTTGAGCAAAATATGGCCTTGCACGCCCCGGGTGGTCCTGGGGGCCGGACTTCAAATCCGGTTGGCTCGAAAAGGGCCAGGGGTTCGATTCCCCTGCTAGGCCGCCATCGTCTCTTGTACCATTTGCAAGAACAAGAAAATCGAGGGGTTCTTAGCACTTTCACGGGGAAGAGCTCATGCCCGCGAGGACGCCACCTAAGCTTGCGTATTGCATGTAGGATATGCCGATGCTCAAGAACGTGACTGCCAAGAGAACCAGCACGAGCATTTTTATCTTCGTGTCCATGGAAAACGCCTCTGATTGAAGAAATGAACCGGTGGTTAAAAGGTGGAGAGCGAGAGCTTCGACCATTGAATAACAAGCCTCAAGCCCTGAAAATAAATCCCTCAATGATGCGAATGTTTGCCGCGAGTGTCTGGATCTTCTTTTCCGTTTCCGCTTTCTCTTGCACCATTTGTTCCTTCGATATCTCGCGGGCACGATTCCTGGCCTTGAGAAGATTGATGGAGACCTTGAGATCCTCCAATTCTGCACGCAAGGCGCTCGACCATATGCCAAGTTGGATGTTATGGATGTCCCGTTGCTTCATGGTCTCGGTGAGCTGGATCATGTATTCCCCGTGAAGCGTGTCGTAGGTTTTTCTATCAACCTTGCGCAATTTGAAATTGTTGTTTAGCTCTTCTATCTGGCTCTTGAGCCGCTTGATCTTCATGTTGTTGAGCTCGAGCATCGTCTCCTTGCCCGCTTTTTTCTCCGCTGCTTGTTTCTCGGCCTTCAAGACCTCGCCCATCTGCTTGAGCGCCATGAATCGGGCTTCGTTTGCCTTGTGGAATTCGTCGTCGTTGTCGTAGCGCTTCTTGAAATCGGGGTCGTCCATGAGTTTCAATGATTCCCCCAGGCGCTCCTTTAACTTCTTGATCTTTTTCTCGAGGTGGTAGATCTCGATGCGCCCCTCGATCTGGGCCTTGATGGCTGGATCGAGCTCGGACGACGAGCCCGCGGGCAAGACGGTCATGGGCTCACGAACCTTTTCCGTGCTTCCCTCGGGTTCCACCTCGATCCTCTCGGTTGCGGAAACCTTTGACGATGGCTGGTCATCGCGGATCGATGCGGCGGCACCTCCCCGGCCCATGCGAATGCCGTCGACCACGTCGCTCGTTGGCTCTGGCTCCTTGGGTTCGGGTTGTGGTTTCACGAGGGGCTCGCCGCAATACAAACAGAAACGGTCTGAATCCTTCACATTTTTGGAGCAATAGGGGCAACTGGGCACGGTTTCTCACGCGGGATAGTCTTCATCCAAGGAGTGTATCGAGATTACTAATTAATCTCCTCTAATATCTATCCAACTAATTTATCTCTTCTAATATTATCTGTCCGACTAATCATGACATTCATGACTTTCTTTAAATATCACTTTGAGTTGATAATTCCAGAGGCAACAGCTCGTGAAGCGCGCTAAGCGTCATCGCTTGTATGGTATCAAACATAATAATCAAACCTTCCACCGCGTCTTGAACTCGTGGCAGCAGTGGTACGGCCGCCGGAAGGTGTTCGTGGATGCCGACGCGGTATCGGCCGCCTACGCGCGGGTCGCCCGCGTCTCGCCATCGAGGGTGCGATTCTCCACGATCTCGATGCCAGGATCCGGCACCTTCTTCGTCGCCGGGGACGAGGTGTTCGCCCGCAGCGACGTCGAGGGGCCTGGAACGGAGCGGCGGGTCGGCGTGGTGGTGCACGCGATGGTATTTCCATCGGGCGACGGCGAGGCCAGGGTCGCGGGGCAAGTCATCGTCGGCATCGATGCATCGGAGCCCCGGGCAGTCGAAGGCCTGCGCTCGCCCGGCCTCATCATGAACCGCGCCGCGGCGACGCGGCCGGCGATGGACGCGTGGGTCGGGCTCCTGTCTCGTGCCGCCAGGACGGGCGGATCACAAAATCATCCCCCGCTCCGGGACGTGATCAAGCTGCTCTGGCCCAGCCACGCGGTGCCGTCGACCCGCCTCGCCCGGCGGCGCGTCCGCGACGTGATCGACGACTGCATCAGCATCGCCGCGGCCCACCGCGCGAAGCACGAGCGCGTGGCGATCGTCGCGATCGACGACGCGTCGGCACGGATACTGGCCGATCGGTTCTGGAGCAAGCGCGGCATGATCGCCCGGTGGCGCGGCGCGGCCCCGTCCGCCGCGTTCTTGCCCATGATCGCGGACGCGATCGATCGCGTGAAGGAGGTCCTCGTGCACGGCGAGGGCCTGGCGAAGCAATTTCCCGGCAGCGTGGCCGCGGCGATCCTGTTCTACCGGGAAGCCCTCGGGATGCTGGAACGAGCACGATCGCTCGACGATGCGGCGCTCCGGGACGCGTGGCTTGCGCTGGCTCCCGACGTGGAGATCCTTACCGTTGCCGATGCGGTCGCGATCGCGCTCGCATCGCCGCCAGGCGATGGCGTCACGATCGTGCCGTGCGAGGCCGGCATGACCGTGGCCGACGTGTTCGCGGCCACCAGGGCCAGCTTCAAGACGCTCGTGCTGACCAGCAAGCCCGTGCCGGCCTTCCCCGGCAAGTCGATCCCCGAGGACGCGTGGGTACCCGTCCGCGAACGCAGGCGACAGCAGTACCCGCGGCCGGCAGGCACGGCGAGGAGCGGCACCGCGAGTCCCTCGGGTACATCGACCCATCAACCAGCGCTCGCGTCCGCGCTCGCGCCCATGTCCAGGCCCGCGTCGACCGGCGCCGCGCATTGGCCGCCTGGCACATTTCTCTGGGAAAACGTGGACTGCGAGTGGCCCGTCCTGGAGCGGGACGTCCGGATCGCGCTCCGGGACCCGCGGAAGGCGGATCTCGCCAAGGCCATCACGATGGCATACTTGCTGCACCTCGGGCCCGCGTCGGGCGCACGGGAGATCGCCAGCGCGTCGGCCTTGTGCTCTCCCGCGTGGTTCGAGGCGGCCTTGCACGACCTGGCGCGCGAGAAGCTCGCCATCCGGGACGGGGACTCGTGGAAGATCCCCGGCGGCGCCGGCGAGATGGCGAAACGATGGCTGCGCGAGGCGCGCGCGACCCGCGATGTCGACGCGGTCGCCAGGACCTGCCTGCTCACGGGATCGCCCTTGCCTGGCGAGGTGTCCCTGGTGATGGGAGGCACCTTGAAAGGCGATGCGATCGTGCCGCCGCCGGTCGTTCCCCCGGCCGATCTCCGCGACCCCGGGATACAAGGGGGCTTAAAGCGTTCAAGGTCGGTTAATGTCGAAAGCCAGCCCGAACTGGAGGATCCATCGCTCGACGCTCCCGCGAGAGTGGTCGTCACTCGCGAGCGGCACGTGCTCGCGACCGCGTCGATCCAATGGCGCGTCTCCGGCAAATCCCTGCTTCCCACGGTGTCCTGGAAGGGCGGGGGCGAGCTCGGCACGGCGGTCGATGACGGCATGTATTGCTTGAGCCAGGCTGGGGAAATGCCGCCGGGCCTGCTGCCCGCGGCCGCGCCGGAGCGGCACCATCCAGGCGTGACGCTCATGTCTCCGGCATCTGGCGCCAAGGGCACCGAACCGGCCATCGTCCCGCCGGCCGCCCTGGCAGCCCGCGCTCGTGTGCTGGTCGCTAGCGCTGGTCGCGGGGTCATGATCGCGTTCCTGCCGCCCGTGGCGGGATCGCTCGCGGCTGCCCTCGATGCCGCCATGGCGGGCGCGGGCGCACCCACCATCGGCGAGAACGAGGTGCCAGCACCCTTGCTCTTGCGCGTGGCGGCGAGAGGCGGCGAGGCCGGCATCGACTTGCCCGCGGGACACGTCGC
This sequence comes from Candidatus Sigynarchaeum calidifontis, assembly GCA_030587475.1. Classification (GTDB taxonomy): domain Archaea; phylum Asgardarchaeota; class Lokiarchaeia; order Sigyniarchaeales; family Sigyniarchaeaceae; genus Sigyniarchaeum; species Sigyniarchaeum tengchongense. The sequence goes on along the minus strand of JAUQYZ010000089.1, from coordinate 8,129 downwards.
GATCACGCTTCCCCAGGGCTCGCTGCCGCCCGACATCCCCGCCCTCGTGGCGAGCAAGGACCGCGTCCTGTCCGCCGTGTCGGTCTCGGGGCTGCTCCCGGGGCGAGTATTGCAAGCACATAGCGAGATGGAAACGGGTTCGAGCGAGGGGCTGAAGCGGGTGGTGCAAGCGGTCGTGGCGCACGTGCCCGCCATCGTGCAGAAACTGCTCGCGCCAGGCCGAGCGGACATGCCGCTGCTGGCGAGGCGGGTGGAACTGGCCAGGGCCATCGCGAGCGCCATCGCGTCGCTCTCGGAAGCCGGCGCCCGCGCGCCGCAGCTCGCCCTCGATGCGACGCGGAAGTTCATGGCCATGAAGTCGGTCGACGCGCTGATGGGCAAGCCGAGCGCCGAACCCGTGCGCGCCGCGCTCGTGTCGTGGGTGGAAGCAATATCGGTCTTGTTGCCGCCACTCACCAAGAAAGAAATCGCAGATTTCTTTCGCGATCATAGCTAACAAGCTCGTGGAAGGAGAAAAGATCCTCGGCGAGTAAAGACCACTCGCCTCGAGCCATGAACTAATTTTCACGCAACGCACGATCAAGGGCGTCTGCAAAATATTGCGCCCAAATTTTATCCCGCGGATGTCGCCGGAGCAACTCCGAATGGTTCATGAGTTGGGAAGGGTTACAACTCGGACGCCACCCTGCCAATTTTTTCTCCAGGCATTACCACGATGGGTATACCGAAAGAATGACTTGACTTGGGCGATTCAGCGGCTGCTGCCGCCAGCCAATGATGCCCGGCTTCTTAATTTGTTGAACACGTGCGTCATATTAACAGCATATGCGAATCCGCAGAGATGACGTGCCAGTCTAATCTGAGCGGTTTGAATTTAAGGAAGGGAACAATGTTATTCTGAAAATTGGATAAAAGAAGCCTGTGCCGCGGTGAGCCCCCGTGCCTGGGTCGCGCGGGTGAGACAGGTCGTGGCGTGGTTGCGTGCCCGTGGCAGGCCGGTCTTGCTGTGGAAAGACGTGCGGCCATGGATCAGGATTCCCGTCGAGCGTGGCATCTCGGGGCTCGTCGACGCCGTGACCTTCACGACCCGGGTCTTAACCGAGGGAATTTTGTCGATCTTAAAAGAAACAATAAAAGGTGCAAAATGATGGTCACTTAAGAGATTCATCTTTTCAATAACACATTCCTCAAGGGTTGAGAAAGAGGCTGATTACTAGAACCAGATCGATACCATGCATCGCCAGGTTCGAGTGAGAGTGTGTTTCCTTTTTTATTTTTGTAGGTAAAATTTGTCTTAATCGCGCAAACCATACCTATTACTCGTTCCAGAATTAATATCCCAACTGAATCAAGACTCGGATCGTCATTATCTACCTGTATCCTGGAGTCTATCTCATGAGAATCTATCCACGATTTTACTACATTAATGGGAACTGATCTAAGTGAGATATTTGGTGGATAATCTAAGTAGTTACTTGCGCTCAAATTTAATTCGTTTTCACGACTTGTAGTAGATGAATATCCTTTAACTTTATAATCATCCGTGATTCCCAAAATTAGAAATGCTTTCTTTGAAATATAATAACCCGAAGCATTTGAGAGCGCTGAGATATCTTTTAAAAAATCCGCGAACTTTATTTTATCTGTTAGATCATAATCGATTCGTTTATAGTCCCATAAAACATTTTCATCAGGATATGTTAAGATCTTCTTTAATAATTCCACCGGATCTCTTGGAAAATCAAGGTCTCGTCCATCTTGCTCTAAATCAATAATATCGACCACTTTGTTCTGGAAAAATTCTACGAGATCCGAATATAACTTCAAACTATTCTCACCAGTCCCACCTACTTTTATATCGATAACGAATATGGAATCGCTATTATCAATGATTTCCTTATCGAAAACTAATAAAATAGGTATATTTTCCGTGGAATGTCGAAGTACGTAGAGATTTTTCTTTAAGGTATCTATTTTTAATCCCATTTGTGCGAGTTTCTTAAGAACGGTAAAAACATGAAACGATTTCATTTTATACTTGATTTGACATTTATACTTAACTTCGAAACCCTCTTTGTAATCAACTTCTAATGGTTCGGATAAACGGTTTGGAAACACTATTTTCTTTTCGCCACCATCGATTTCCGGAAAATTGATTGAAAGTCCTGTAGAATCGCAATAATCCAATAAATGGTGAAGAAGGTCTTCAAGGAGGGTAGGTTCTTCATCGATATCAGATATTTCATCGTGTAATTCCTGAATGTTTGTAATACCTCCATTCATTGAGATACATGTTGCTACTCGTGTTTGTAATTCTGAATAATTCTTATGATTCATGAGGAGCAACTGGTGCTTCTCTGTGTCTATGTATTCTATCCAATATTTTTCTTGAAATCTTTTCAACATGTTTATAATAACTTTCTTCGGTAATTTGATAATTGGTGTCGAACTGTTAAGATCTATCATCTCGGTTCGGTTATTGAAGAAACCTACAAGAAGGTTCATAAAATTCCTGAATAACAGCGTATCCCTTACCTTGTGGACGTTATTCCAGTCCACCAGGTCGATAATTTTTTGCCTAAAAGACTCGAATCCAAGGCCCGTTCTTGAGTCTATTTTGTAAAGCTGGGTGTTAAAATCAAATCCATGTTGAATGAATATTCGCTTAATTTGGTTCTCTGTATAGGAGCATTTATCTTCGGAATGAGTCTGGATGAATAGAAATTTTGCCTTAGAACAGAGTCCAACAATTTCTTTATGAATATCGAATGCCCTTGTGAGATTATCCATTTCCCTGAGATGGAAGAATATTAATATGATATCTGCATCCAAAATCTTCGGAACGTAAAGAAACATCTGGTCGCGCTGTCCAGCGAAATCAAAATAATTATAACGTCTTCGATAAAGACTATCTGCGGCCCAGATAGAGGTTTTATCATCTTGGTATACCATGTTACCAAATGTAGTTCCTAGATCGCTAACATATTCTCCCGTTCTTAGACGGTGAATGAAACACGATTTTCCTGCATTCGCGTGCCCAAGAAGACCGATTTTGACTTGCTTGAAGGAAAGGAACTCTGATTCTTCTATCATTGCATCAAAATTAACAATATGAAGGCCATTTTTATTGAAGACCAGAATTCGATCATCAAATTCATGAAATGATATTGATCCAACTTCAATACTTTCGAGAGTTTGGAGGTCATCAGACAAGAAATACGTTTTATTACCACTTCCAATCAAGTATCCGTTCCGGTCGGAGAAATAGTAAGAATCCTTCCCACCCGTATCAATGAAGTCCAGTTCTTCCATCACTTCCAAGCGGTCCTTGTTTAAAATGTATACTCCCCCACGCTGGCCAAGTACGATCATGTTTTCTGTAAAGGGAATGATCTTATATACAGCACCAATACTTAATTCACCAGAACGAAGTAATTTTGCTCTACCACTTGAAAAATCGAAGAATATGTAGTTACCTCGCCAATCAACAATTAAAATTTCCCCGTTAATATTAACAATAGAAAATATTGAATCAGTTAAGCTGTTAGGTAAGCTCCTACAAGTAAATCCGCCATCTTCCCTTCTCCATGTAAATATTTTTCCATAAGTACTCCCCACCAAGAAAAGGTCATTATTTATAACATGACAAGTCCAGGCCCGACTCGCCTTATCGTAGGGCTTTTCTGCTTTAAGATGGAGAATACCCCGGGATAGATGGTCATAAATTCCCACTCCTCCATTTCTTGAAATTACCGCAAACTCATTCTCGTTTAACTGACTAATATCCGTTATTGCAGATTGAAATATTTGAATTGGATTATTATCTTCGTTAGTAATTTTTATGATCGAAGTTCCTTCGGGAAAAACACTTGGGATATCATTAATTATATTAACCTTGTGCAAACTACCAGTATTTGTTCCGATTAGGACCTCCCTAGTGCCCTTGATAATGCATAATGCGGAAAATGTCAGTTTCTTTCACCGCTTGAGAAATTTCAATAGTAAATTCACTAAGTATGGTAATACCAGCGACGGCGATCCCGGCTCCAATTCCGTCTCTAGTTTTTTTATCTATGATCAGTCCAGTGTTCAATATTTAATCTTTCTACCAGTCTTCGTTTTTCCGGTTTTTTCTCCTTCTGCATGTATCTTTTTGTGCTGCTCCGGCGTAACACATCTGATATTTTCCGGATCGTCGGTTCCTCTTAGCGAAACGGGCTTGATATGATGGGCCTCCTTGCCTTTTGGGCACTTTTTCGTTGCCATCTAATTCAACTACCTCGCTCTGTATAAACGTGGCCGGTGTTACCAGTACTTGAATGCCACATGCAATTCCCCATTTTTATAGTTATGCCATCACGCTCTTGTTATGCTTGATGCAGAGATGACGAATTTGCTGAAAAATCTTCCGCCTTGGTGTAGTGTGTCAAGATCAGTAGAACCGACCTTGTCTGCTTTCATTGCAGCACGTGAAATCGGTTGCTGCCAAATCGTCCATTACGAAAACAATAAAATAGGTTTTCATTCCGTAGAAGTTAAGTCTAGGGTATAGCACGGCCGGTAGAAGGTAGGGAATCCATGGACAAGGACGCGCGGGGCGCGCTGGCGCCGGGCGGCGGCACGGGGCGGGCGCTCCCGCTGCGAGACTTGTTCTTCCTCGACCTCGTGCAGTCGCACGCGCCGGCGGCGCTGCGACCCGTGTACCTGCTCGATTTCATGCGGTTCAAGACCAAGATGATGGGGAAGCTCGAGGGCACGGCCCTGGCGGGCGACGCGGCCTTCGCCGCCTTCGCCTGCCACCGCATCGCCGCGATCCACCAGTTCCCCGGGCAGGTGGCGTGGAAGGTCATCGCGGCGCGGGTCCGCGACCACGCGGCCATCTTCCTCGGCGTCGAGGGCAAGGAGGCCGTGAAGGGCCTCGACGCGGGGTCGCTCCCGGCGCTCGAAGCGGCCATGGCGGGGCACGCTTGCAAGGAGCACGAGGCGCGCGAGCGCCGGTTCTACACGGCCGAGGCGGAATCCGTGTACCGGTACTGCACGACGTGCCTCGCCGCGCTCGGGACGGCGAGGGAGCCGCTGAAGCCCAGGACCTCGCAAGTGCTAGCGGCCGTCCCCGCGCTCGCCTATGCCCGCGCCGTGGGCAACGAGCTCGGCATGGTCCCCGACGACCACGGGTTCATGGACGTGCTCGCGAAGATCGTCGACGCGCTGGCGACCGAGCGCGAGCGACGAGACGGCATGGCCCCGTCCAAGGTCCTTGCCTTGCTCTCGTCCGCGTTCGCGGACGTGTACCTCGGCGCGAGGATCCCCCCCGAAACGCTCGCGACCGCGGGCAAGGTAATCCTCAGCCTGCGGCTCCTCGGCAACGTCGCCGCGGACTGGGAGGCGTTCTCCCCGGAAGCGATCCTGGACGCCATGTGCCCCCACCGGTCGATCATGACCGGCGCGTTCGTCGATATCGAATGCAGCAAGTACAAGATCAAATCGTGCGACCGCTGTGGCAAAATTCTCGAGCGGGAGCGGGACGTGGTCGCCATCGCCCCCGCCGGCAAGCGGGAGGGGGACGTGAACGCCGTGCTCATATTCAGGGCGACGGCCGACATGTACAAGGACTTCAAGGTGGCGGTCTACCAGCTCGGCGCACGCACGCACGCCGAGATCATCGCTATGCTCGTCGGGGAGGCGCGGGCGGCGCTCGAGGCGCAAGCGGGGAACGATCCCGACCTTGCCCGGAAGCGGCGCGTGATGTACGAGGCGCTCGTGACGAGCGGCACGCGCATCTCGGGCTCGTGGGGCATGCCGCAAACGCAGCTCAAGGTCGTGCTGCCGGAGCGGGTCGGCGCGGACTTCAGGGCGCTCAAGGCGACGCTGCGGCTCAAAAACAACGAGGCCATGCTGGAGCTGCTACTCGCGCTGGCCGGGTACCTGGCGCGGGAAAAACAAGGGTAATAGCCTTTAACACGTTACCTACTCAATGTTCATCTCCGGTCGCATTCTAACGACTCAAAAAGACGACGAGCCTTATCTCAGTTTAATAGCAAGATCTTTAATGCTTTGAGCGCGGGGGGATTAATCTTTGCAGAAAAGATCTTTGCATACCAATAATATAGCTCCTCCTTCTGCATGGCTCGAATTTCTCGGGCAAGTCGTTCAATCCGTGCTATATCAATCTCTTTTGAAATCAATGCGAACAATAAAGCAATTTTCACGCCAATTTCCTCGCGTACAACAAGGATATCTCCATCTTCACGTCGATCGATCACGATTTGATTGCAGTTTCCGATCAAGGATGTTTGGAAGCTCTTCCTCGTTATTATGTTATCATCAACGAGTAATTCTTGAAGAAATGGCTCGCAAATACGTCGGTTGACGGCAGAACATTTGATTTTTAAAGTATCACAAGGATCTACATTCGGATGAATGGAATCACCTTGTGGATCGAGGGCGCGAGATCTTTTCATTGGGACGTGAAGTATCAATGATATTTCGTCCTTGATTTTCCCGACAAAAGCCAATTGGAAGGAATTCACTGCGATCACCTGGATGTTAACAGATTCTTAACAACGTTTATCAAATCCGAAATTCTGTTTTATAACGGGGGTTATCTCCCGCATCAACGAATTAAAAGGCCGTCTCCCCATGAACGATTTTTTCCTCAGGGTCGAAGCTTCGAACAAATCGGGAACGGTTTACCGCGTTTATGCGAGGGAAACCAACGGAGAGGCTGAGGATAGACGAAATACCGCTTTGAAAAATAGCGATCTGTTAAAAAAAGACCAATCTCCCCCGGCTCAAGCAAAAAGACGGAGAAAGGGACAGAAACGGCGAATCAAGGGGAAGAGATGCATCGCCAGCGCGAATTCGTGGCGGATCAACCTGATCGAGCCTTATATCAAGGAAACAATGAAGAGGAATGCCCCCGCGAAAGGTCTCCAGCGGACGTTAGACGGGAACACGATTCAGCCGCAAGCGAGTACTAATGGAGATCTAGTAATCGACGAGGAAGATGGCGTGCGTCTTTCGATACTTTTCAAATCGATCTCGCGCTTGCAGAAAATGGCACGCATCGACAGCATCCTCGCGAACGTGCGGACGATGAACAGGGAAGAGGCTTATTACTGGTATTCCAAAATATTCCCCTACAAGAAGAATAAAAAGGGATTGAAGTCATTTCGGGATCTGTTCGGTTAATATTAGTACTAACGTCTCTTCTCGCTTTGAACCAATATTATTTAGAAGATCGATGTTCGGAAATTCTTGGCCACCTGAGTGAGAACGCTTTTACTATTAGGGTCATAAACCCAAGAGTTGTCGAAATTGGCTAATACCGCGGGATTCGGCACGCTCGATACCACGAGCGAGTGGAATTTCGTGCCTTTTTTCTTCGCGGCTTCGATGCTTGCTTGTTCGGATGCACCAACTTGATCCATGATGAAATCCGAGATCATCAGCACGTCCGCTTTTTCATATCGCTCGGTCTGGATCTGGCGCAAAGCCTCCCGAAGGGCGGGATTTGCATCGGTACCGCCGTAGAAGGAATGGGTCAAAAATTTTATCATCGACGCGTATGATTTGTTGAAGTTCGTCAATTCGATGGTTTCGATGGCAGTCGAAAAAGAGATGAGAAAACATTGCCGATTCTCCAGCAACGCAATCCTGAGCAGAGCAAAACACAAGGTTTTCGCGACGATTTCTGGCGTGCCGTGCATCGAGCCGCTGGTATCCACGCAGATGATGATAGGGCCCTTTTTCTTCTTGCCTGGAAGCCAAGCCTTCTGTTTTTCGGATCGGCGTTCTGCAATGTTCGCCCGGTTGATTAACTGGTAGGTGAGCAGTTTTTTCTCCGCAAACTTAAGGTAAAATAGGATGTCACTTTCCTGGCTGCTGAGCAACACGAGCTCTTGTGGAAGGCAATATTGAATGTCGTCGCTTTCATGAACGCTTATGATTTCAGATTTTTGGGAGTGATCGATCTTTTGCGAATAATGGATCTTCTCGGTTTCGATCTCGCGTTCTTCCAATTCCTTCTCACTTTCGTGCAGTCGCCCTAACATTTCAGCGAGTTTCTGTAAAGTCTCTTGTTTTTCAAGTAATGCAGCGAAATGTGCGAGGATATCGAAACCCATAGA
>JAUQYZ010000028.1 GCA_030587475.1 Candidatus Sigynarchaeum calidifontis | reverse complement strand
GCCGGGATAGCCGGCTCGGCATCCTCGGCGCAAAAGCCTTGATCTACAACATCTGGCAGGTGCAGCGTTTGCTCGCCGCGAGGGCAGATCCCACGGCAGAGCCGCTCGAACTGAACGAGTTCCTTGGAAAGACCTTTTCTCGCCGGTTCTACCCGTATTTGTCTCCCGTTGGTATGAATCCTTAAAATTAGGCACGATGGATATGGTCAGCTTGATGGAAACCTATAAATCGGGGTGAATTACATACTTAATGATATAACCGCAATCAATTGATGGATCGACGAGTAAGCTAGGCACGGTCGATAATCCGTGCCAGCACGGCGCTGAATCCCTCAACGAACGCCTCAAATTCGTCCCGGAGCTTCTCTGGCCTGCGCTCGATGTAGGGCGCGGCGATCAGCCCGGCACACTCGTCTAGCGTGATCAAGTCGAACGCCCAGCCGTATCCGATGATGGCCTCGGCGACGTCGGCCTTTTCATGCGCACCTCCACGTGCCCCGATTTTTTCCCCGGATTTCTTACTCGCAATGGCCGCCGCATCGCGGAGGATGGTTGCAGACACCTTTGACGCACCGCTGATATCCAGTCGTTCGTGCAACACCATTGCAATCTTGGCCTTGGCCATGCAGTAGATCATGTTTGCGATCGCGTCGCCGAGCTTGAAATAAGCCTTGTTATGCATCGCGTCTTGCAAGCTGTGAACGCCTTTTTTCAAGTAATCGCGCGTGTCCATCGCCCTTAAAACCTCGAAACTTGTAAAAAATCCAAAATGGATTACTTGAATTTCTTCAGCGCGTCCTCGGCTAGGCCTTGTAACTCTTTCAAGTCGACTTCCATCCTATTGCATGCATCGATCAACGCGTCCATCGAGGAGATCCTTCCGTCGGTGGTCACGTACATTGACGGGTCGACGCCGAACTCGCGCTTGTAGGAAGCGAACAAGACGTGCTCGTTCTTGAGGAGATACTTCTTCAATGCGTTGCAGAAGCCGTGGCTCTCGTTGATGATGATCATATTGGCTTCTGTTTGCGTGAACTTGCCTACAGACCTTATATAAATCTTTTTTTTGAACCGGGCCTTCTCTTCCTCATCGCGCTCCAGTTCCTCTTTTGTCTTTGGTTTGGCAAGAGCGGCCTCCCTTAACACACCTGGCGGCGCTGATGCCACCGGACCGCTACCTTCTTCATTCGACATGGTATCGACTCTCGTATCAAGTAATATATGATCGAGTTGCGTCTCCTAATTTAACTTTCCTTTAAAAAACTCAGCGGGCTCTAGCTTGACAAGATGGCCTTGATCCTTCCGAGCGCGTCCTGGATGGCCTCTTTGGAGCCTCGTATCTCGATCTCAATTTTTTTTGCTGCAGTCATTTGGAGGGTCATAGTTATCCGCACTTTCTTCTTGATCTGCTGTATTTTCTCCAGGATCTCGGGAGATGTCGAAAAATCGAGCACGATTTTTTTCCGGGAAAGCAAGGCCACGATGGTTGCCTCTTGGCCGTTAATCAGATCGAGTGAAAAAAATGTTCAACGGAGGTTCTCGATGCGCTCGCGGACGTGGCCGTAGTCCTTCGCGAACTTGCGCGGATTCGGGTAACCGCACAGAGTACACTTGAGCTCATTTCCTTCCCGCACGAGGATCGTGCCACAATTGCTGCACTCTGCATAGATCACGCCAAACTCAGGAAATTTCGTGGTCAATTCGTACTCGAACTCGTTCTTTGACATCACCTTGGCCCGGACGATGTCCGTGGGCTTGAAGCCGTCGTCGACGTTCGCCAGGTAACTTTGTGACATGTTCGACACATGCAAGATGCCATCGAACGTGTCGAAGAGGAAGTAGTTCTTGATCTTGAATATGCGGAGCAGCGCGGACTGCTTCCTTGCGAGGACCACCTCCGCGATGACCGAGTCCCCGACTTGAGGCACGATTACCTCTTTTTTCTTCACCGGCTGGACGGAGACCTCCAGCCGCTGCCTGTCGATCTTCTTGTACCCGTTAAAGGTCGCAAAAATCCGACCATTTGCCTCGTAAGTGCCTGGGCCGGGTATGAATTCCTCGACGACGCCTAAAAGGTCTCCGATGGCGACGAAATCTTTGTTCTGGCTCATCTATTATCCCGCTGTTGAATGAAAAGGCTTTATCCAATTGAATCGAGCCAGCACGTGCATGAAAAATCGCACCCAACGGTTACATTCACGTGGCTTCATTGCGCTTGCTCTATCCTAATAATGTAGTTCGCCTTTTTTTAAACCATCGTTAAATGCAGATTCGTGGTGGCATCGTGAACAAGCGGCAATTGATATCACTCATAGAGCAGACGCGGACGTTCGACGCTGCCAGCGCCAAGGTGGAACTCGAACAGTACGCGACAGATGCCATCGCAGCCGTCGAGCTGGTCTTCATCGCCGGGTTCGTGCACGATGACCTGCACGGCCGGCTGGTCATCGACCTCGGCACGGGCACTGGGAGGCTGGCGATCAGCGCGCTGTGCATGGGAGCGTGGCGTGTGGTTGGCCTGGAGATCGATCCGCACGCGCTCGCGCTGGCGATGGAAAACGCCAGGGCCTTCGGGCTCGAGCGGAGGCTAGACCTGGTGCTCGGCGACGTGCTTGCGGGATCAAACTTGCTTTACCCCAGGCTCCTCGGAGCCACGATCATCATGAACCCGCCATTCGGCGTTCAGTCCAAAGGCGCGGATGCACGTTTCTTGCGAGCGGCGATGGCAATTCCAGGCGTGGACGTGATCTACTCGATCCACTTGAAAAACGAGAAAAATCGCACCTTTTTGCAAAACTTGGTGAAAGACGGTGGCTGGAAGGTCGTGGAAATGCACCAGACTATGATGATCTTGCCGAGGCTCTACTATTTCCACGAAAAAAAGAGGAAGGAAATAGAAGTGGACATTTATCGCATCCATCCTTCGCGTTAATGGCCCTCAATCCTTGGTTTTGTGTCGTGCTGCTATCGGGAAACCGGCCGGTACTTGTACACGGCGCTGGATCGCGGCTGGTCCACCGTGATGACGAGGCCGCGCGAGGCCAGCTCGTCGCCGGAAACCTCCGTGACTAGCCCCGTGTCCACATTCTCTATCGAATACCGCTTTTTAACATCAATGCCATGCAGTTTCAGCCGCGCCTGAGTATATGGACTGTCCTGGCGCCGGAAAGCGAGCACGATCCCTTGTTTCATGTCTGGCCTGTCGCATTGGTATACTAGCCAGTCATACGTGGACGAGGTGCAGTTGCTCAGCAAGTAATAATCCCCATAGAAGAACGGGCGGAGTTCCTTGTATTCATCAACACGATTGCGGTGCCAGTCCCACGGGTACCCCTCGGGATTGAACTCGCAAGTGAAGACTATCCCCTCCTTCGTGATGACGGGAGTGCCGTGGTGGAACACGAGCCCGGAGGAGTAGGCACTCCGGGTGGCGTAGTCGTCGTTTTGATGGAACTGCGTACCGGTCGAGCTCAGCGGTACCCAGAGCATCAAGCCAGCCGTCGCCACTTGCGCACCGATCGGATCGGCGGCAAGGGCGCATTGGTAATCGCTCCTCCAGAGGGGTATACTGCGCTGGATGGTCTCGAGGTCGATGCGCCGCCCCCCGCTCGCGCAATTGTCGATGATCAGCCAGGGAAACCGTGCCCGCAAGTCGTCCCAGAGCTGGTACAGCCCCTGGACATGCTGGATCTCGGCCATACCTTGCCGGTCGGGCGCGTCGTGGAGCCGCCAGAACGGCAAGGGATCGATGTTGAAGTCTTGCCTAATGCAGTCGATCCCGACGTCCTTGATGAAACTTGTCAGGAAATCGAGAAGAAACTGCCGGGCCTCGGGAAGGCCCAGGTTGAAGAGCACGTCTTCATGCGTACCGAACGTGGAGTCCTTACCGCTTGCTCGCCCGCCGCCCTTGTTCCCTTCGTATCGAGAGAGGTAGAATTCTGGATGCTGCCGGGGCCACTCGGCCCCGCCACGGCCTCGCTCGGGCTCCACCCAGATCAGGAACTTCATGCCGGCGGCGTGCACGGCATCGGCGACTAGCTTCAAGCCCCTCGGGTAGAGGTTCTTGTTCGGTCGCCAGCGACCCACGTGTCTCGCCCACGATCCGGTCGCCTCCTCGTACTCGGTCTCGGACTCGTCAATGAACCACGCGGCGTCGATCCAGTAATACTCGTAGGCTAGGCGGCGGTCCACGATCATCTTGATGCGGTCGAGATGTCCTTGCTCGGAAACGCCGCCCCACATGGGGTAGGCCAGGGGCACGGCCGCCCGTTCTCGGCCCGCCGGCGTTGAATGGTAGGGCGAGTAATACTTCAGCAAGAGACTCCTCCAGCGATTGTGCCCGTCTGGCCTGTCACCGTCGTGGAAGAGCAGCAACACGCGGGGCGTGCGAATTTTCTCCCCGGGATGGAGCCGCAAGTGGGCACGTTCCATTCCCGCGTCGATGCCAACTTCGGATTTATCGTGAGGCGTCGGCTGGTGTAGCGTGATGTTAGCTACCCACTGGCCCGACCAGCCGATGCCGACGAACACGCAGCTGGCCGGCTGCTGGATGCAGAAGAACGGGAGGGAGGTGACCGACGGGCGCCCCGCCATGCCCGACAAGGTGACGGGCTTCCAGTGGATCAAGGCCTGGGCTTGCGGCAAGAAGTCGTCGATTTTGCAATCGGATCCCTTCGCTTGGTGCAAGACGGGCGTCGATGTTTGCATCGTGTCCCAGACCCAATCGATGGCGTGCACGTCCTCGATGATCGGGGTGTCGGACGTGCCCCCGTTCGTGAACTCCATGACCCAATCCAGCGCGGAAAAGTCCGGAAATACCCGGGCGGTGATCTTGCAATCGAGTTTCGTGCGGGGATCTCGATACACGACCCGGTACTCTGTAACGGGGTTTCCTTCAACCACGGAAGGACTGTTTTCTACTTTTTTCTCCCATTGATCTATGAACGCGTCGGAATCCCGCCCGTCGTAGCGGAACGAGCACGGGAATTGTGCATGCGTCCATTCCTTGATAAGCTCGCCTGCCGGCTTTAACGATGCCATGGTCATCGATAGACGGTAGGGCCTGGTAGTTAAAAAAAAACGTGAAAAAGTAGATAGCAAAGAGGGGGATTGGTTCAGTGGTACTTCTTGAACGAGCTGAAGTCCGAGGGGTACTCGGCATCGCTACCGAGCACCTCGGCGATGCGGAGCAACTGGTTGTATTTCGTGGTACGCTCGGTGCGGCAAGGAGCCCCTGTCTTGATGAGCCCCGCGCAAAAACCGACCGCTATGTCCGCGATGGTGTTGTCCTCGGTCTCGCCGCTTCGGTGCGAGGTCATCACGCCCCAGCCGTTCTTGAATGCAAGGTTCGCCGCCGCGATGGACTCGGTGACCGTGCCGATCTGGTTCACCTTCATGAGCAACGTGTTCCCAGCCTTCATGTCGATGGCCTTTTGAAGCAACTCGACGTTCGTCACGGTGATGTCATCCGTGACGAGGTTGATGCCTTGTGGTAGCCTCGCCATGAGCTTCGAGAAGCTCTCGAAGTCCTCCTCGTCGAAGGGATCTTCGATCAACACGACGGGGTAAGTCTTGACGAGATCGATGTAATAGTCGACAAGATCGGCCGCTTGCTTCTTGGCCCCGTCGATCGCGTACGTCGCGGCTTTCTTGTCGAAAAAGCTGGTCGCGGCCGCATCGATGCCGGGCTTCACCTTCCCGGCATAGCCGGACGCCTCGATCGCTGCTATGATGATGTCGAGCGTTTCCTTTGTCGTTTTTAGACTCGGCGCGAAGCCCCCCTCGTCTCCCACGTTGATAGCCGCCTTGCCGTATTTCTTATGGAGGAGTTCCTTCAACGTGTGGTAGGTCTCGACGATCATCTGCAACCCATCCACGTAACTCTTGGCGCCGACCGGGAAGACCATGAATTCCTGGATCGCCAGCTCCGAGCCCGCATGCTTGCCACCGTTGAGCACGTTGGAGCCGGGGACAGGCATGAGGTATTTCGTGGGCGTTTTACCGAAGGCTAGCTCGTAGATGTATTGGTACAGGGGCTTTTCCGTGGCTATTGCGGCCGCCTTCATGGCCGCCAGGGACACGGACAAGATGGCGTTCGCGCCGAGCTTTCCCTTGTTCCCCGTCCCGTCGAGATCGATCATCGCCTTGTCGAGTGCCCTCTGATCGGTCACGTCCAAACCGATGACCTTCTTCGCGATGATGTCGTTCACGTTTGCCACTGCCTTCGACACGTGTTTCCCCATAAAAGCCTTCCCGCCGTCCCGGAGTTCCACGGCCTCGCCTTCCCCCGTGGATGCACCGCTCGGAACAGCTGCTCTTGTGAATATTTTATCCGCCTTGAGATCGCATTCTACAGTCGGATTACCACGAGAATCGAGAATCCAACGAGCTTTCACTGCTGTTATCTTTGGTCCGGCCATGTGTTCACACCTGGATCAGCAAAGTAGTGTGCTGTGGATGCAATGGGTTCGAGCTGGCATTTGAAACTTCTCTACTTGATGTCCGCGTGGTCATTCTTGAACACGACTGGCATTCGCAACAATCGAAAAGAAGAACGGGTTAGATTCTAGCAATCTTGGTGAGCCACTCGGGCTTGTCGGGATCGAGTGCCTTCTCGAGGGCGAGCTCGAGCACGAGGTATTGCAACGGGACGATCGAGACGAGCGGGTTGAATTCCATGGGGCACTTGGGGATGTCGATCCGGAAATCGACGGACTCGGGCAGATCCTCGCCGCGACTAGTGATGGCGAGGACGCTCGCCCCCTGTTGCTGGACCCGCTGGATGATCTTTATGAAATCCTTCTCCTGCTCGTCGACGATGGGCGGGAGAAGCGTGATCACGAGGTTCTGCCGGTCGGCGAGCGTGATGGGTCCGTGAAGGAACTCGTTGGCCGAATAGCCCTGGGCGACGATGCGCGAGCCCTCGGCGAGCTTGAGGGCGCCTTCCATGGCCGTTGCGATGTCTGGCCCGGCGCCGAGCACGAAGGCACGGTCGAGGAATTTCAAGTATTTTGCAAATTTCTTGGCATTTGCTTGCACGGTTTCCCGCGTAACCTCGATGCGATCCGGGATTATGTTGAGCTCGCGCACTTTCGCGTTGTATTCTTCCTTCGACAGATTCTTGCTCGCGAGGCCAAATTCCAGGGCGATCGAGGCGACGATGGCGAGCTGGGACGTGTACGTCTTCGTCGCGAGGACGGAGATCTCCTTGCCGGCCTTCGACAAGATGAGCGTGTCGGGGAACTTGCGGGCGAGTGTGGACTCGGGCTCGTTCACGATCGGGATGACCAAGGCGCCCTTCTTGCTGGCAACATCGGCGGCCGTGATCGTGTCGGCAGATTCGCCGGATTGGCTTATCGCGATCACCACGGTAGCCTCGTCGAGGATCGGGCGGATAAAATACTGGAATTCCGACGGGTGAATGCTATAACAATCCATCCTTGCAAACACGTGGAGAAAATACATGGCAGCATTCGCGGCGTGGTAGGACGTGCCGCTACCAGTGATGATGATTATCTTGGGATTCCGCTCGTGTATCTTCCTCGCCACGGCTGCGAACAGGTCATGCTGGTCGAGTGCCTGACGGACGGCATCGGGCTCTTGCTGGATTTCCTTCCGGGTGATGGAGCCTGGTTGCTTGGGAGGGTCGACCATGATGCATCAAACGGCTTGCTCTAGACGTGGTAGCCTATGTGATAAGGTTAATTATTGTAACGATCTGGGGTTCTGCCGGATCAAAAAGAAACTAGCCTATAAGAACGTGCGAAGTTCGAGAACTACCTTTAAGTCATCGTCCGGCCAACACGAAACTATGGCCAAGAAGCGCAAGCTCCCCCACGTCGTCATATTCAACCCTGACCAGTGGCGCGGCGACTTCGTGCACCATGCCGGCTGCGAGGCCGCGGTGACGCCGAACTTGGATCGCCTGGCCACCGAGGGGGTGAGCTTCCGCTGGGCATTCTGCCAGAATCCCGTCTGCACGCCGAGCCGGTGCTCCTTCATGACGGGCTGGTACCCGCACACCCGCGGCCACCGCACCATGTTTCACATGCTGCACCCGGAGCACGGCGAACCCAATCTCCTGGCGATCTTGAAGCGGGAAGGATATTTCGTCTGGTGGGGCGGCAAGAACGATTTGACGCCGGCCCAGCACTGGAATGACGAGAAACTTGGCAAGAACCTGTACTGCGACGTCCGCTTCCAGCCGAGCGCTGCTGACTGGGAGCGCTGGAACCGGGCGCCGTTATGGCAGATGGCGGAACATCGCGGCGAGCCGGGCTCCGACACCTATTATTCGTTCCTGGAGGGGCGCTTGCACTCGTGGTCGGACCGGGAGAGTACGGGTCCCGCCTCCACCAGCGGAGAGGAGGAAGATCGATTGCCCGAGTTCGGTGATGCCGATTGGGCGAGCATACTGGGAGCCATTGACTTCATCAACGGCTGGAACGCGCCGGGTGGGCAACCCGCGTGCATCTACCTGCCGCTCACCTTCCCCCACCCGGAATACCGCGTCGAGGAGCCCTTCTTCTCCATGATCGACCGGTCGAAGGTACCCCCGCGCGTCCCCTCGCCAGACTGGGACTCGGCCAAGAAGCCCAGCATCTTGAAGGGGATCGCGGAGCGCCAGAACCTCAAGGGCTGGACCGAAACGCGCTGGGCCGAGCTTCGGGCCGTGTACCTGGGGATGATCGCCCGCGTGGATCACCAGCTCGGTTTACTCGTCCAGGCACTGAAGAAGAAGGGCATCTACGATGACACGGCTATCTTCGTTTTTTCGGATCATGGCGACTTCACGGGCGATTACGGGCTCGTGGAAAAGAACCAGAACTCGTTCGAGGACTGCTTGAGCCGCGTGCCGTTCGTCTTCAAGCCCCCAGCGAACGTCCCCGTGGCCAGGCAGCCGGGGGCCTCGGTAGGCCAGCCGAACGTCTGCGACGCCCTCGTCGAGCTCGTCGACTTCTCCGCGACCGTGTACGACCTCGCGGGCATCGACCCGGGGTACTGGGCGTTTGGAAAATCGCTGCTGCCCCTCGTTAGCGGCGACAAGATCGCGCAAGAGCATCGCGACGCCGTGTTCTGCGAGGGCGGTAGGCTCGCGGGGGAGAAACATTGTATGGAACTCGAAAGCACGTTTTCCACGAATCCCGGGAGCCCGTATTGGCCCCGCCTCTCGCTCCAGATGGACGATAGCGGCCCCTACCACACGAAGGCAGCCATGTGCCGCACCAGCAGGTACAAGTACGTGATGCGGCTCTACGAGGCGGACGAGCTCTACGACCTGGCCACCGATCCAGGCGAGACCAGGAACCGCATCGACGACCCGGCCATGGCGCCCGTCGTGAACGATCTGCAACAGCGCCTGCTCAAGTGGTACATGGAGACCGCAGACGTGGTGCCCCTCGCCGCCGATCGCCGGTGGTGACCCCCGCTGCCCTCAGGTCATTAATTTTCCCTTCCATGCAGCACGGGTTTTTCGCGCGGCGACCGGGAACGAATGCAAACGCGGGAATTTAACCTCTTCTGCCGGGCCACGAGTATCAAGCTCGGAACATTGTATATAAACGGAATATTCTTCGCAACGTGGCGCGATCGTGCATCCCTCGTCGCGGGAACTTGCTAAAAACCGAACGGTTAAATACTAAACGCGCCAGGATCCACGTGGCAAATTCGCGATTTTCCCGTCCGACAAGTCAGGATGGGCCACCTAATTCATTTACTTTTATTCCTCCAATTTTTGCTAATTTAGCTAAATGAATATGATTAACTTACTCTATGAATGAAACATTTGCTTCCAAAATTGCACTGCACGAGAATGCGTTCGATCCCTCCCTTGCATTTGGTCTTCTCGTGATTTTTAAAGGTCTATGATATATGAGCGGCAAGTGGTAACGCCAAGACGTGATGAAAATGGACATCGAATTATCGATTTTGCTCTCGTCAAGAATCGTCATCTTGTTCGCATGTGGCTTGCTTTTGTTGAAAAGCTGGATGGGATGTAGCAAGCGATTTCTTACAGACTTCCCGTTCGTTTTTGCCTTGATCTTCTTTGCCTTCATGCTGGGAAAAGTCGTGGACTTGTACATCCAGATGAATTTCGGCCCGCAAGACGCCAGCCCCGCTTTTTTGGCCGTGACGAGGATCCGGTACATCGTGATGGCGATCTACATGACAGGTCTGATAGGCTCGGTGCTGCTCATCTGGTTCAAGTCGAAGAAGCGGGCAAATCTCGGCATCCTCTCGGGTTATGCGGCGGGATTTGTCGCCACGGCGCTCTTGGCGCCGGATTATCAATCGCTCTCCATGAGCTTGACATATTTTGTCTTTCCCGTCATCCTTATCTTGACATTCACGTTCTTTTTCACGTATCGACTGAAAAGGCTTATGAACAAGTTTAACTCGCTGGTCGTGGCGATAGGATGCATCATCACGGCCATCTCCCACGTGATACGGCCTTCCTTGATAAAGATGGGAACGGGGGGTTGGGGGCTCAGCTGGATCTGCGAGATCATCGACCTGGTCGCCTGGGTCTTCATCTTCTGGGGATTCTTCAGGCCGCCGGTAGCGACGCGAAAGGTGGTAGAAGATTCTCGGACCATAACCACGTGATCGCCCTGTATATTTTACAAAACCTTTTTGCGATGAAACGGGGGATGAATCGACCAGGTCAAGGAGAACCGCGAGGCTTTTTTGCCTCGCGGGGCCCTCCCCAGAATGATATGATCAAACCAATGGCACCAAACACCACGAGCCACCAGCCATTCTGGTTTACCCCGTTCTGAAAGACGGAGGGAATGACGGCAGGAAGCACCAATATGATGACGAGGCCTAAAACGATAAAAATCACGCCGAGTAAACACACGAAGCCTCTCGCCTCTTTCAAGACGCTCTCATTCATGTCCAATCTCACCATGCCGCCCCATCAACGACCTCCGGGAACGTGAACGCTTTACATGATATTATCTGATAGACATTGCCTAAAACTTCAAATGATCGGTGGTGCACGAGTCATCCCTAATTGGCATGGCGAAGGCCATGGTCCGCGAGACTCCATCAGAATGCCTTAAATTGGCAGATTAAGAGGAATAAGGCATGAAGTGCAGTCTGTGTGAGAAGGAGATCGCCGATTACAGCGCTGGATTCAACCACCTGGTGATCGACGAGCAGCATTCTGCCGACATCTGTTCTTGCTGCATTGAGAAGTTCGTCAAGTGGCAGGGCAAGAAATTGGCCGTCCTCTTTACCACGAAAGCGATGAAGAAAAGGTATGGTTGAAAAGGCGAGTAAAAGCCCTTGTCATTTCAACATCAGACGAATTAAAAAAAAGCCGAGATAACCACGGGTCGGCTACCATTTTTAATGGACGCTCTTGCACATCCGTGGCTACCAGGCCTTCTTCAGCGAGCTCATGAATGCCTGGTCATCGAACGCCTTCTTGGGTGAAACCGGGGGATCGGCGACGTGCGATTTTACCACCAATCTCGACAAGTCGAACACGTGGATCGCGGCAACCATCTTTCCAAGAACGTCCTTTCTGGTAATGACGCCATCGTACGACTGGGCCGCTTGGGCCATTCCCATTTTTATATTGTTAACATCGATAAGCATTTTGAGATCCTTCTCCACCTCCAATTCCACGGACATGCTTATCAAATCGTCCGGTTGATCCGTGATGACGGCGTCGCATATTTTTTTATGGAGGATGACGCCCCGATCGGCGTCACACGCGGGCCGGGCAAGGTAACCGTGGATGGCGGCCCCCCATTTAGGATCAGCGTTCATGTCTTGGTGCTCTGCTTTCATCAGGAAAGACACGGGCATCTCTTTAAGACTTGCGCTCAGCACCAGCGGGAACCAGATGCTCGTTTTCCAAGGTATCACCAATGAATGAACATCGTTTTTCTTCCACGTGTAAAACGGGTCCTCGAATAACCCGCAAGAAGCACAGAATGTCGTACCAGATCGGTCGTCTTTTACAGCCCTTGGGAACTTGCAACTCGGGCATGGTATAGTGGAGGACATCGAAATCAACTCGGTCATGTTGGTTCGAGGTAGAACGTATTATCTTCATTGAGATTTTATTTAATGGTTAGCCCCAAACCGCCGTCATTCCCATAAATTCGGTGCTGGCGGGCAAGGCAGATGCCACGACGCGATGATCGATACACGACGCGTTTTTATCCACGAACCGTTAGAACAATCTTGTGGCCAAATGCTCCCAGTGCAGCAAGGAAATCGACAAGCCCGTGATCTCCATCGCCGGAAGCATCATAGGCGACGAATATATCGATTCATACTACTTCTGCAGCGCTTGTCAAGTCTACACCAAGGAGGGCTTGCACGATAGATTTTGTGGCGAAGAATCATCAAGCACGGGAGGCCCGCTGACCAAAGCAGAGGGCGATGCCAAGGTCAAGTTGATCAAACGGTGTCCAACGCCGTGGGACAAGAGATGTCATTGCCCGGTGCACAAGAAATATTTCGGCCCTTCCTTGGATTAAAAGAGGATAGGATATATCTATCGCTGGCCTCGTCAAGCTCCATGTGCTCTATATGCAAGAATGGCCCTAGTCATCCTCGCGTCTTTGCTGTGCGATATCCAAACTTATCCGTGAGCCTTTACTCGCGGCAGCACCAAAATCCATTTTCCATAGGAACCTCCTTAACTATAAATACACCGCGTGACATGGGATAACCCACGGCACTCCCAGGGAAAGGCGGCGTGCCTGGGCGGGAAGCGCGCATGGTAAAAGGCCAGCAAGCGGGTGGCGTGCCCGACGAACTCACTTTGGACAAAGGCTACGTCAAGTTCACGCGTAAGCTCGCCAAGATGGGCGGGGATTATATCTTCTGGTTCCCGTGGGTCTACATCAAGAACGGCATCGTCGACCCGGCGTGCGAGTACGAGGTCTACTTGCGCAAGAAGACGGCGTGAACGCCTCGATGGTTAGGCGGGATTCCCACCATCATTCGGTATAGCCTCGCCGAATTGGTTAAGAGAAGCATCTTTAGAGATCCCTTTTAAAGCATTCTTAACTTGTCTGTCTTACCTTATTCCTAATTCTTCCAACACATACAAAATGTGATGCTATGAGTTTCCACGTGTCTAAACTGATTTCGAAAATTGACTTTTCATTGCTTTCACCAGAGGATATTCGTAAACTTTCAGCGGCTCGCATAATTACCGCTGACACGTACGACGAAGATGGGCTTGCGATTCCCTCGGGTTTAATGGATCCCCGTCTAGGTACTATCGAGCCTGGACGCCGGTGTGCCACGTGTGGCAATCGATTGGGCGAGTGTGCTGGGCATTTCGGCCACATCGAGCTCGCCCGCCCAGTCGTCCACGTGGGCTATGCAAAGCGCATCTTGAAGTGGCTCCGGTGCATCTGCCGCGAGTGTGCCCGCATCGCCCTCACGAAGGAGCAGATCGAGTATTACACGAAGAAGTTGATGGATTACAAGGATATATTCCAGACCCTCGACGAGGAGATCCTCAAGGACATCTACAAGGTGTGCCGGAAGGCAAAGAACTGCCCGCACTGCGGCGCCGAGCGGTACAAGATCAAGATCGAGAAACCAACCTCGTTTTTAGAGGAAACCCCCACGGAAGGCACCAAGCCGATCAATCCCAAGGAGATACGCCGCCGGTTCGAGAAGATGGCCAAGGAAGACTTGTGGCTCCACGGCGTGAACCCCGACGTGACCCGCCCGGAATGGACGATCCTCACGGTCTTGCCCATCCCGCCCGTTTGCGTGAGACCATCAATCACGCTCGAGTCGGGGATCAGGTCGGAAGACGACCTCACGCACAAGCTCGTCGACGTTATCCGCATCAACCAGCGCCTCCGGGAGAACATCGACGCCGGCTCGCCCCAGCTCATCGTGGAAGACCTCTGGGAGCTGCTGCAATATCACGTCACGACTTACTTTAATAACGAGGTGTCGGGCATCCCGCCCGCCCGCCACCGCTCGGGCCGCTCGCTCCGGACGCTTACGCAGCGCCTCAAGGGCAAGGAGGGCCGGTTCCGCTCGAACCTATCGGGCAAGCGCGTCGATTTCTCGGCGCGCACGGTCATCTCGCCGAACCCCTACCTGTCGATCAACCAGGTCGGCGTCCCCAAGGAGATCGCCCGCGAGCTCACGGTTCCCATCAAGGTGACCGAATGGAACATAGAGGAGATGAAGCAGCTCGTGCTCAACGGCCCCGACAAGCACCCGGGCGCCAACTACATCATCCGTCCTGACGGGCGACGCATCGACCTCCGCTTCGTGCAGCACCGCGAGATGATCACGGAAACGCTGAAGCCGGGCTTCCAGATCGAGAGGCATCTCAAGGACGACGACTATGTCCTCTTCAACCGGCAGCCTTCGCTGCACCGCATGTCCATCATGGCGCACGAGGTCAAGGTCATGGATGATAAGACTTTCCGGCTCTCGCTTTGTGTTTGTCCTCCCTACAACGCGGACTTCGACGGCGACGAGATGAACCTCCACGTGCCGCAATCGGAGGAGGCACGCGCCGAGGCCAAGATCCTCATGCGCGTGCAAGAGCACATCCTGTCGCCCCGCTTCGGCGGCCCCGTCATCGGCGGGATCCAGGACTTCATCTCGGCGGCGTACATGCTCACGCGCAAGGAATCGTTCTTCACCAAGGGCCAGACGCAATTGCTGCTCTTCGCGGGAAACATCAAGAACAAGATGCCTAAGCCCGCCAAGATATCGCCCGAGACAGGCGAGCCGCTGTACTCGGGCAAGTCGATATTCTCGCAGCTGCTGCCCGAGACCTTGAATATGGAGACGACCTCAAAATTCTGCCGAGGTAAAGAGTGCCCGAACAAAAAGGAGGGAAAATGCGCGAAGGAGAACTGCCCTTTCGACGCGTACGTGAAGATCATCAACGGGAACATGGTCTCGGGAGTGATAGACAAGAAAACGTTCGGTGCCATGCAACCCCAGAGCATCCTCCACCGCATCACCAAGGATTACAGCAACGAGGCCGGCCGCATCTTCCTGGACTCGGCAGTGCAGATGCTACTCGTGCTCATCGTGCAGATGGGATTCACCATGGGCATCGACGATTTCAGCGTCGATAAAGAGACCCAGGAGAAGATCTTGAACACGCTGCACGCGGCAGAGAAGGACGCGGACAGGTACATCGAGGCCTATCTCGCCCGAGACGAGAAGACCCTCCCGCAACAGCAAGGCCACACGTACGAGGAGACCCTCGAGAACAAGGTGCAAGATGTCTTGCAAGAGGCACGCGAGAAGTCGGGCGACATGGCCATGAAGTTCCTGGGCGACGACAAGCATGCCGTGATAATGACAAGAACCGGAGCGAGGGGAAACTTGGTAAATCTTTCGCAGATGGCCGCCGTGGTCGGACAGCAATCGGTCCGCAACCAGCGCATCAACCGGGGGTACCGCGACCGCACCCTCCCGCACTTTCACGAGCACGACCTCGGCGCCGAGGCGCGTGGCTTCGTGCGCAGCAGTTACATCAAGGGCCTCACGCCCACGGAGTTTTTTTTCCACGCGATGGGGGGCCGGGAAGGTTTGGTGGACACGGCTGTCCGGACGTCCACTTCGGGTTACATGCAACGCAGGCTAATCAACGCGCTGCAAGATGTCAAGTGCGAGCACGATTTCTCGGTGCGCAACGCCGCCGGCCACGTGATCCAGTTCGTGTTCGGCGACGACCTTATCGACCCGAGTAAGAGCGACCACGGGGCAGCTCTTGACATCGACGCTCTTATGGCGAAGGCCAAGAACTTGAAATAACCTTTTCTTCCATTTTTCTTGAACAATACTTGTTCTTTCTATTCCCGTTCGTCACAATTTCACGCAGCAGCACTGAGCGGCCATAATTTCCATGATGGGTCGCAGCCGTTGCATCGCATAAAAAAACAAGCAAGGCAGATGGGACGTGCGTGCCCGCCCATTTTTCCCTCGCTCGTTCGAAAAGCATCAAAATGCAGTCTCATACATAACATTACAAGCATATACTACGAGGGGAACCTCAACTGATAGGGTTTATGCGGATCGGTCGAGACGGGCACCACGCCGGTCGGATTCGTGGCCGCATCATAAAGGCCAGGGTTCAGCCCGATGGATGGTTCAGACACGAACTCCAAGAACCAACCAAGCACGCGCATCATCCCCGCTTCATATTCTTCAGTCGTGATGGTGCCATCATGCAAGTTGGCAGCGAGCATATACGGGTGATTCGGATCGTCGATGCGAATGGGAGTGTGCTGACCGTCAATTGTAGGGCCGACCGCTTCCAACCAACCGAAGATACCGGGGTGCCCGGCTGTTGGCATCACATCGCTCGGCGATGTCGTGTCGTGTCCGGCACACGCGAATTGGAGCCATTACGTCGAACCATCCGAGACTGGGAAAAGGCCGACAGGCGTGTCATGAAAATCTCTGATACCTAATTCCTTGTTAGTGTCAGTTTCAGATCCGAATCCATAATAGATGCCCGGCTTGTCCCGGGAATCGTCTGGTCGCCCTGGACATCGCCACGTTCATGTGAAATGAGGGCGCAGTCATGACATCCTTTGGAACGCGTTCTATTGGGGTGGTAAATCGGAGATGCAATTACACGATTATAAGACCGCTAGCGATACCTTCAAGATATTGACCATGCACGCGCATGATGAAATCGATGCATTTATCGCGTTGGTAGATGTTCCCACCGAATTGTCAATCAACAAATATTGTCGAAATATTTGTCAGATACCTTTTAAAGCTGGCCTAATTCTTTATCTTATAAATGCTAAGCAGCGAACAGATGATACGCCGCTTTCTTATTCTTAAGACTCAGACTTCGAGGAGAATAACCTAATGGCTTTCCACGTTACTAAATTAAATTCAAAAATTGATTTTTCTATGTTCACTTGAAATAAACGGCTTGAAACGAGGAAATGACCATGTCAGAAAACACGGCCTCCGAGGAATACATCCGGAATGCTATCATGTCCCTTTCCGTGCAAGAAAACGTGCCCAAGGCATTGTGCGAGCGGATCGTCGCGCGCTGCTTGAAAGACAGCCTCACGGAAAAGCAAGTCGATTATCTCGCGCTCAACGTCTTCAAGTCCTATGAATATTCCAAGATCGTGCCGAGCGAGGCGGTCGGCGTCGTCGCCGCGCAGTCGATCGGGGAACCCGGAACGCAAATGAGCATCCCGGGGAGCGAGAAGGTTATAATCTCCCAAGATGGCTTCCTTGGAACGATTCCGATCGGTACATTCGTCGATAATTTGCTCGCTTGCGCGGAACCAAGCGATGAGGAAGGAACAATAGATGTCCTCGACATACCCGAGGGGACGGATTATTTCGTGCCGTCCCTGGGGCGCGATGAGAAAGTGCATTGGAACCGCATCCGTCAAGTGAGCAGGCACGATCCTAATGGCGAGATCCTCAAGGTAATAACGCGATCAGGGCGACAGATTCTTGCAACGAAGTCACATTCATTTATCACGCGGAAAGGAAATACCATCGTCGTCGTGGAAGGAAGAACACTCACGCTTGGCGATCGAATTCCAGCCCTCTACCACGTCCCTGGTCTTGAAAATCGTGAACATCTCGCGATCCGGCAATACATCCCGGAGGACGAGGCGTGGTACGGTTCAGAAATGGCCAAAGTAAAACGATCTTCCGATCGCTTAGGAAGGAAGTGGAAATCGGATTTCAACCGGTCATATAAGGTTCCCGTAGAGGTGGATGCACTTCGCGTGGCTTTCAAGACAAGGAAGGACGAGGTGCTTGAGGAAGGCTTTGTTTACCCCAAGATGTTCCATGGCGTGGATATGGCGATTCCTGAAATGCTCCCGCTTGATTTCCTCTTCGGTTGGTTCACCGGCGCTTACCTTGCGGAAGGTTCCAATGCAGGCACGTTCATTTCGATTACTAATATCGACGATGGTTACATCAACCTGGCGAGACAGTTCGCCGAACGGTTTTCTATTAACACGAGATTAGAGGAACGAGATGGCGAATTCGGCCCGAGCAAGTCTATACAATTGTCATCATCATTGCTCTCGAGGCTATTCGAGGAGATGTGCGGGAAAGGGGCGGATAATAAGAGGATTCCAGATTGGGTCTTCAATGCCCCTGATGAATGCATAAAAGGAGTATTGCAAGCGTATTTCGACGGGGATGGCAGTTTCTCCGAGGAACGCAGCCAGATCCGAGCAAGCAGCAACTCCAAAATGCTCCGTGATGGCATTTGCCTTCTTTTAACGAGGGTCGGCATTTTCACGAAAAAATACACCGAGGAGAAGCAATATGTACTGCGTATCCAAGGTAAATATGCCGCCGTATTCAAGGAACGAATAGGATCCATCATGCCTTCCAAGCTAGCATCGTTAAACCGGATAATCGCCGCGGAAGAATTGAAAGAAAAGACATATGACGTAATCGACATGATTCCAGGGTTCGATGACTTGCTTGCAACGATCGCAAGAAAATTGAACATAAACGGCAAGTCCGCTTTGGGTGCGAGCATACGAAAATACACGAGAACACAAGAGATCGGAAGACAAACACTCGAGCGGTATATCGAACTGTTCGCTGTAATGGCTACAAAGAAGCGTGCCGACATCTCGCAAGAATTAAGCATTCTCACCAGCGCTCTGAGCGGGGATGCAATCTGGGACCAGATCGTATCTATCGAGTTAATCGAGTCACCAACCCCTTTTGTGTACGATTTTTCGGTCGAGGGGGATGAAAACTTCACGACCAGCGATGGGATCGTGACGCACAACACCCTCCGGACTTTCCACTACGCGGGCGTCCGGGAAATGTCCGTCACGCAAGGGCTGCCCAGGCTCATCGAGCTCGTCGATGCGCGGCGCAATCCGAAAACGCCCGTCATGTATATCTATCTTGACAAGGAGTTCTCCGACACGGAGGAAAACTCGCGGAAGATCCACAAGCAGATCGAGGAGACACGCATCGAGAAGATCGCCAGGGAGGTCGATATCGACCTGGCAGAGGAGGCGATCGTCGTGCACCTAGACCGTGAAATGATAGCCGACAAGGGTATCGACGTGGAGGACACGCTGGAGAAAATCAAGAAGTTCAAGAAGACGAAAGTGACCCACGAGGTCGACGGCGATGATGAACGAATCGTGATTACCATCTCTTCGTCCCAGGATAAAAAAGACGAGGAGGTCACGATTCCGAAGTTGCAGAAGCTCCGGGAGAAGATCATGAAGAAGATCATCCAGGGTATCAAGGGCATCAAGCGGGGAATCATTGACACGGCGCCGGGCAAGAAAGAATTCCGCATCAGCACCGAGGGGACGAACCTTGAGAAGGTGCTCCTCGTCGACGGCGTCGACAAGACCCGGACCTACTGCAACGACCTGCACGAGACCATGGAACAGCTCGGCATCGAGGCCGCGCGCAACTTGCTCATCCGGGAATCCCGAAAGGTGCTGGACGACCAGTCCCTCGATGTTGACATCCGCCACCTCATGCTCACCGCCGATCTCATGACCCACACGGGCGACATCAGCCAGATCGGCCGCCACGGGATCTCCGGCACGAAGGAATCGGTGCTCGCACGCGCTGCTTTCGAGGTAACTATCAAGCAACTCATCGATGCATCTGTCATTGGTGAAGCTGATCAGTTAAAGGGGATCCCCGAGAACGTGATAGTTGGACAGCTTTGTCCGGTGGGAACGGGCGACATCCAGCTGTATTATGATTGGAGAAAGGACGTGAAAAGAACGAGTTAAGATATTTAATGAGTATGGATTTGGATCACGCAAGATCTCTATCGTACGGAGGTTCTCGTGCGAACCCAAGTCATAAGAGGCAATATCATTCTTTTCTTCTCTATATCTGCACCATTTATGATCGTTACCGCGAGGCACCGTTATTTCAAGCTCGGACGAACTTGGACATCGAAGAAGGCACGAAGAAGGCGACCGAACACCAGCGCTTCACCGAGATCCGCGCCTGGCCCAGCGACACGATCGCGGACGAGGCCAAGCTCGCCCCCGGCGACCGGCACGAGCCACCGAAACGAACCGGGAAACGACGCTGGAGACCCTTTGCGCGCCGAGGCGCCTCTAGGTCTGGTCAACGTTGATTCCCTTTGCGCTCGAGTCGCTTGGGCTATTGAGAACAGCGGGTTGAACGCCTCGCCCGGAGGCTTGGCGCTTACGCCCCTGTTTCAGCAACCCGGTATTTTACCGGCGCCCTCGTCGCCATGTCACGCGTTGGTGTCGCCACCCCCGCGCTGCAACGGCCTCGAGAGCCCGTCGTTTCCGATGCCCCGCCCGCGCCCCGCACGACGCGACGCCGACCGCGGCGGCTGCCGTGGCACGTCGATCGAAAAGGAGGCCCGCGAGCAGGCTCGTAGACTCGATTCCACGCTCGATTTGAATTGGTGTCGATGT
>JAUQYZ010000335.1 GCA_030587475.1 Candidatus Sigynarchaeum calidifontis | reverse complement strand
CCGCGAGGGGCCGCCCGCACTGCTTGCATTGGATGACGATCCTGTCCATGATGGGTTGATACCAATATCGAGGTTAAAAAGCGGAAAGCAAAGTAGGTCGTCGTGTTATCTACTTTTTTATACTAGCTCTCCGATAGTGCTATTTAGGTGAGTC
Source organism: Candidatus Sigynarchaeum calidifontis (assembly GCA_030587475.1). Taxonomy (GTDB): domain Archaea; phylum Asgardarchaeota; class Lokiarchaeia; order Sigyniarchaeales; family Sigyniarchaeaceae; genus Sigyniarchaeum; species Sigyniarchaeum tengchongense. The sequence continues at coordinate 3,814 of JAUQYZ010000335.1, read as the reverse complement.
TTTATGGAGAGTGACCCCTTGGCGTCTCCGGCGAACGACGGGACGCTGCAGAAAAGAATAACCGGTTACAAGCGTGGAATAAGTGCATCATCGGTGCTTATGTTCATCTTTGCAGGTTCATCGGGAATACCGATCGTGTACATGGTAATGACCGGCATGGACCTCGCTGAGAATATCTGGTTGATGATAGGCATGATGGTTCCCTCCCTAATCCCTTTCGTCATCATCTTCCTCATCAGATTGCTCCTTGAACCGAAGCTAAACCGCTTACTCAAGCAGCAAGAGCAACTCGATGCGACCCGGATCGAGATGGAAAAAAAGTCAGCCGAAGCATCTGTCGAGCGAGCGCGGCTCGCGAAGGTCAGCAAGCTCTTCAAAATATCCGAGGTGGTACGCATCGACGACCTCGCCTCGCTGCTGCAGATCAATCGCAGCCAGTTGCTGGAGAAGCTCATCGAATGGTCCAGCGTCGTGCAGTTCAAGATCGTCAAGGACGAGATTCACATCACGAGCAGCGAGTCCGAGAAGCTCGTCGCCGAGCTGGATCGATATTATGCATCCTGGGGCGAGGGCGAGCAGAACAAGATTTGGAAGATTTAGGACAAAGCGTTTCTTAAGCCCGCCAGCGCCTTCTCCACGAGATCAGGCGAGAACGAGTGGTGCTCTAACAAGAACCGCCGCACCGCGCCCGCGTCGGCCGTGCGCCATTCCACATCAGTTACTGACTCGTCCACGTCGGGCTCGAGAAACCGGGCACGCGCCTCGTCGACGAACGCGGAGAATGGCTGCCTGGCGCTGGCGACGCCGAGGCACGACCAGTCCCGGCCAGGCTGCGCGGCGATCACGTCCTCGATGCGCCCGCGTGCCTTCAGCAACTTGAGCGCGGTGCGCGGGCCGATGCCGGGCACGCCGGGATGGTAGTCGGTGCCGACGAGGATGGCGAGGTCGACGAGCTGGGCGCGCGTGATGCCGAGCCGGGCGAGCTCGTCCTTCAACACGAGCCGCCCGGCCACCTTCTGCTTGACCGCGAGGTTGTTGACGACGACGGGCGCGCCGTAGAGCAAGGCATCCGCGTCGCGGGTCACGACCGCGTCCACGACGCCGCGCCGGGCCAGCCACGCGCACTGCGCCTCGCCCTCGCCGGGGGCATCGACGACGGGCATGCCGAGGTGCCGCAGCAGCGCCTTCGACTCCTGCTCGGCGATCGGGTAGGCGAAGTCCATGCGCCCGGCGATGGACCTGGCGAGGGGGATGGCGCCGGCCTGGATGGCCTCGCCGTGCATCTTGCGGGCGGCGAGGTGCTTGTCGTGGAGCTGCTCGCGCGTGAGGGCGTTGCGCCCCTTGGCGTCGCACGCCCCGTCGAAGACGTAGACCGGCCAGATGCGGTGCTGGACGAGGTGGAGCGTGCGGTAGAGGAACCCGCGGAGGTGGTTGATGAGGCGGCACGTCTTGTCGACGAGCACGAGGCGGTTGCCGGGGTCGGCCGGGTTGGCGAGCGTGACCTTGAGGAACTGGTGCAGCCACGCGGTGCCGTCGACGGCGACGGCCTGGCCCGCGAGCGACGTGTCGCGGGTGGCGGTCGGCTGCAAGAGCTCGTGGAACTTGGATCCCATTCCCTTCATATCGACGAGGGATTAATAAATAGAAACCGACCTCTTTAGACTCGATAATGATTTTATTTATAATAGCCAGGTGAGGCACCATGGAAGTTCTCGCGGAAAAAAAACGTAGAGGAATCAACCGTATCAATGCTTTCTATGTCGTGTCGGGAATATGCTGGCTTATATGGATGATCGTTGTGGTCACTTTATTTATTAAGGCCAAGGATGAATTGATGGCCCCTGAAGCTGTTAGTGTCTTGATGGGTGGAGTACCCATTGCCGTGGTTTATCTTGTTGGTATATCAAGATTATCCACGAGAAAGAGCTCGATGAGTGATGAATATAAAGTCCTACACTTCATCATGAAGTCTGGAGGTCGAGTTCGTACGATCGACCTTGATAAAGTTGTCAAAGTTGTCAATCAGAGCGTGGGGATGATTTATTTACTTGCGATGATCCAAAAAGGCGAGATCACGGGCGAATTTAATGATGACAAATCTGAATTTTTCACCGGCCAAGCAATTCTGTCGAGAAAGCAGGAAGTAGAGGAAGCGCGAAGGGAACATGAAGAACAAGAGCGAACCAACAAGGCAATCAAGGAGAGACAGAGGATCGAGACGCTGCGAAAGATTGTCGCTGTCACGGAGAGTCTTGAAATCGATCGGCTAGCGAAAGTGCTGGAGATCGATAGCGAAGAGGTATGGAAAAACATTTTCGATTGGGCAAGCAAATTCGGTTTTAAAATCAAGGACGACAAAATCATCTTTGGAACCGGTGACATCTCCGGCTTCGTGAGTGAACTAGACCGGCATTTCTCCGACTGGGATGAAAAATCGAAGGAGAGAACAGGTAAAATCTGATGTGTCAGCTCGTGGAACTTGGATCCCATGTTAATTCTGAAAATCATTTATAGTTAAACAAAAAATTATCTCCATGCGGCGCAAGCACGGACGCGCGGGGGCGAGGATGGCGGGAATGCGCCGGGCGAGAAATATACTTTCTCATCGCGCGTGGCGGCGCCCGGCGCGGGCGGGGCGGGGAGCTGGTCGTCGAGGTCGATGTAGTGGGAGGGAGACTTCATATCTCTCTTTCGGATATGATCTCTTAAATGAAAAAGACGACAGAGCACGGGTTGTCGAAGGAGGATTACATGACCTTGTATCCACAATTCAACCGGCAATGCACCATCTGTGGCAATTGGTTCAACGCGCTGCACCTGGGCAGGAAACAGCGCGTGACTTGCTCGCCTGCGTGCTCGGCGGAGCACACGAAGCGGGTGCAGAGGGAAAACACCAAGAAATATGTCAAGAGCGAGAAGTACAAGGCATACAAGAAGAAATACAACGAGAAGATGACGAGACTCCGGCGAAGGCATCGCCGCGGGCTAGTCTGAATAGAATCGCGAGCTCTGTGTTCACGGATGATAATTCGTGATTCTATCTTCTATCTCGATTCACTCAGAGTGCTGAAATCAAGCCACGACCGGCGCGTGCACGCCGATGTAGTTCATGATCCACGTCACGATGCCGCCCGTGCCGACCAGCGTGCCGATGCCCGTGATGGCCACGCCGAGCAGCACGAGCTTGATCGGCGTGCCGCCGTTGCCGCCGCGGCCGGCGAGAAACCAGACCGCCCCGATGGCCACCATGAGGTTCGCGCACCAGCCGATCTTGTCGAGCAGCCACGTCGTCGTCGCCTCGTAGGCGGCCATGACGGGACCGCCGGGGAAGGTCGCCAGGCCGATCTTGGCGACGCCATCGAACGTGACGGGCACCGCCCCGAACTGCTGCGCGGCGAGGGCGATGAAGATCCCGGCCAGGATCGCCCCGTGGGCGAGGACCGGGACGCCGTCCTTCCGGTTCATGCACGTGAACGCCAGCCCGAACACCATGACGAGCATCCCCGCGAGGAGGGCGACCACGACGAGGTTGGCGAAGATCGACGAGAAGACGAACCGCATGGTCGCGTTGAGGTCGAACTGTGCCATCATGCTTCCGATCCCTCCTCCGGACCATCGATGGAAGTGCTTGGCCTTGCCGGCACGGCCGAATCCTTCTGCTCGATGCCGCCGGCGACGATGGCAAACGTCGTCTCGTCGTCGCACGACAGGTACGAGACGCGCCCGGTTTTTCCGTTCGGGCCGATCACGTGCCGCACGGCGGCCGACTCCGGCCTGAAGGCATTGACGATCGATTCCCCCGTCGGCCGCTCTT
>JAUQYZ010000327.1 GCA_030587475.1 Candidatus Sigynarchaeum calidifontis | reverse complement strand
CACGGACTGCGTGGAGCCGTTCCTCAAGCGGCCGGGGAAGGGCATCTTCGTGCTGGCCAAGACATCGAACAAGAGCAGCGGGGAATTCCAGGATCTCTTCTCGATACCCATTGCCGATGCGCCGGCTGGAAAATCATCCACGCTGGTTGGCGATGCTGCCCTGGAGCGCAATTACGTCCGCATGGTCAAGCTCGTCGCGGATTGGAACGAGCGATTCAAGGATCCCGGCACGGCCACCTACGGGAAGGCGGGCGTCGTCGTGGGTGCCACGTATCCCGAGCAGCTGCGGGAGGTCAGGGCGCTGCTCCCCGGCGCGTTCATCCTCGTGCCAGGGTATGGCGCCCAAGGCGCGACCGCCGCGGACGTGAAGCACGGCTTCGCCGCCGACGGGTCGGGCGCCATCGTCAACTCCTCCCGGGCGCTCTTGTACGCCTACGCCCTCTCGAAGAAGCATGCTTGTTCCCCCGAGGGCTTCGAGAAAGCGACCAGGAAGGAAACGGAGCAGATGCGGGACGAGATCAACGCCGCGCTGTTCAAGGCGTGAGAGATAGGGAAAAAAAGGAAGGAAAAAAGTTATCTTGCCCAGCTCAGAAGCGGCCTTGCTTCTTGAGGTAGATCAAGATCGATGCGCCGACGAGCGCCCCGACCGTGACGATGAGCAAGATGACCGCCCATGGCACGTCGGATTCAAGGGTCATGAAGATGCTGAACGTCGGGTCGTGGATCAGCTCTTGACCATCCCAGTACGCATATGAGACGCAGTAGAAAGCCCATGCCGAGCTGATATCCAGGTAGAGCGATTGCTGCCTGAACGCGGCCTCGCCCTGGCTGATCGAGAAATCATCATTGGCGACGCTCCTGCTCGCGGTGTACGTCAAGTTGAACATGACGAAGGGGATTATGGACGTGCTTGCCGGGTGTGAAACTCCACCGGACGTGTATTCTGGGCCCGCGATGTCGATCTGCCCGAAGCGATTCGCGTCGCTGGCGTCAAGGAAGTCGATCGTGCCATCATGCTGGTCTTCCCATTCAGTCGCCTCGTAAAGGCTCCCATCGGCCGTGTTCTGGTAGCTGAAATCGAACTTAAAGATATGCGAGAAATATATCACCGCAAGCTTGAGGCCTTGGAGCGCGACAGGTAGAGAACCGCTATTCATTTCGCCAAATGCTTGAACAAGCTTGACCGTACCCTTCCCGAAGTTACCTTGAATGTTAGGCGTGAACGTGAAGCCAAACTTCAAGTAATCACAAGGCAGCACAAAGGTAGCTCCCGAAACGGCTGCTTCGTAACTGTCCATGCCAACGGGTGTCACTCGCAGCGTAGGAGCATTGAACTGCACGGCCCATGCAACCGAGCTTCCATCGCGATAGGGCGCGGTCGGTGTCCAATCAATTCCCGAGCTGGCGATATCAATCCTATAGCGCAACTCGTTCGAGGTCGGGACCGTGACATTGTGAGTACCACTGCTATCGGTATACTGGTAATCGGTCGTGATGTAATCCACGGAGGGCAGGTCGTCACCGTTCAGATCATCGAAAAGCAAGCCACCGAGCAAGTGGTGCTGCGTGAACGTGAACTTGATGTCGACGCCCTCGAGCAAGTTGCCGAGCATGTCGCCGGTCACGTTGTTGCCAGCTTGACTCCAGCCGAGGAGCGCGCTGATCTTGCTCATATTGATCGAGATCTGGAAACGCTGCAGCCAGAGCTGGAACAGGTGGAACAGGAAACCCGTGTCATTCCACGTGCCGTTCCGGGAAGTGTCTGCAGTGCGCATGAAGGTCATGCGGGGATCGTTCAATGCCTCGCTGGACCAGGATGTCGCGTTGGGATCGATCTCTGGTCCACCAGCTGCGTTGTACCACTTGTGGGTCTCGATAATGGTACCCGTGATGTCATACGACCAGTAGTATGAGGGCTGGAAGATGATCTGCTCGTCGCCCGTGATGATGTCGTTGATGTGCACGAGCATCCAGGTGATGCATTCAGACGCCTTCTCGACGAGTTCCTGCGGGATCTCCTCCGTGGTGGTGTTGTGCGTGTTGGCCCACTCGATGCCTTCCCTGACGACCGCGAGCACCTTCTTGATGGCGGCGACGAACGAGCCATCGCTATCCCACAAGATGATGACGATCTGGGCTTGTTGCTGGCAAGTTACCATTGCAGTCACGTGCCGGTCAACGTCCACTATGTACGTGTTGTTGTCCGTGTCAGTATACGGCGCGTACATCAAGTAATCTTGGTCCTCGTCAACGGGGATGGATCCCGAGGACGCGTTCGCGTTCGCGCTGAACACGTACACGTTCTGGCCGGGGAGCATTTCTTGTTCCTCGAAGTTGAGGATCTGGCTGAAGATCATGGTGAAGATACTGCCCAGTACATTTCCACTGAAGCCTTGCATCCCACCGATCATACTACCAAGAACACCTCCGACACCCGAGGGATCGGAAAAGAGCTTGCCGAAATCTTGGAACTGTTGGGGCGTCACGTCCGCTTTCGCCGCGTTCATGTACATGCCGGGCACGACAACTGCCGAAACGGCGATGACGGATAGCAGGAGAAGGGTTGTTCGTTTGTTCTTGTGCATGGTGAGTGTTCACCTTGTTACCTTGGAAATGAAGACTAGCAGCCAGGCGGCTGCTATCGAATCCAATATGGTTGAATCGCCTTATCAACCATTTCTTTCTAGGGCACTAGAACGTGGCCGCCCGTGCATGGTACATCCGCTTGGCCGGCTTTATTTCGCAGCGGCGGGTGCGATCTCGCGTGGATCGGATGCCGAGCGGGTATCGGGTGAAAATGGAGGGATTGAACCGCCCCGGAGCGGCGGCGGCTATTCAGATGCCTCGTCCGGCGTGGTGGCGAAAACGTACAAGAAAGTGATGATGTAGACGAGCGACGAGACGACGAGGATGATGCTCTGGAGCACGACTTGCTCCATGAGGCTGAAGATGAGGAGGATCATGACGAGGATGTAGGAGAACACGCTCTTCCCCACGCCCGAAATTTGCTTGCTCTTCCGCAAGTTACCGAGGATCACGATCACGTTGAGGAAGATGGCAAGATACTGGATGTAGTTGAACAAGGTGCTGTTCGGGTCGATATAAATCAGCAGCACGAAGAGGACGAAGAGAAAGGTTTGCAAGCCCCGGATGTAGCCGATCTCTTTCGGGCGTTCTTGCTTGCTCGCGAAGACGAGCTCGTACTCCGACGTGCCGAAGCGGAGCAAGTACGCGATGGAGCCGAGGATGACCGCGGTCGCCATGGCCTTCGCGATGTTGCTCAAGTGCTTGGCGACGATGTTGACGAACACGCGGTTCCAGAATCCCCACGCCTTCGGGATGAAATCGATGTAGAAGAAGACGTTGAACACGAACGGCACGATCATGACCGCGATGACCGCGATGATCATCCATGTCGGCGTCTTCTCGCTCTTCTCCCAGTCGTGACGGGACGTGACGACGCGCCACACGACCGAGCCGAGGATCAGGCTCGCGACGACGGGCGTGACGAGCGGGAACAGGATGAGGAAGATGAAAATCAAGGCCGTCAGGCCATAGTAGAGGTTGTACCGGATCGAGATGAAACTCACGATGTTCTTCATGCGATCGTAGGAATCAGCGAGGCGGTTGCTATAGAGGACGAGGAAAATCTCCCACGCGATGATGTACGTGACGGGATTCACGAAGATGATGTACACTATCTGCCATTCACCCTGGATGGCGTTGTATGGCGGGAAAAACAGGAAGAACAAGATGAAATAGCCGGGGATGATCGCCAGCGCGAACAGCAGCAGAATCAAGCGACCCTCGTGGATGCTCGCCATGGATGTCACGAGTTATGATGTAATTAGACTTTATATCTCGTTGGATCTATTGATGGTAAAACGATAAAAATGTTCGTTGGACCGCACCGCGCGGCAGCGACGACGGCATCACGGGTATCCGGTGCACACAACCGCTCCCTTTAGCCATATCGAGGAAAGAAATCATCCATGACGCGTGCAACTTTTTCAAACAAAAAAGGAAATGTATAGTAACCTTGCCATGCGGGTCATTGCCATCTCTGGCGCTAAATCAAAACGCATGCGCGGAAAAAAACACCTTTACTCATTATCTGATCGTGCACCAGCAAGTATAATAAAATGGATACGAAATGGATCGTCAACGGCTCGGAAAATGATGATTCATCATGATGCACGATCCAGGGAAAACTACGCTTTTATTCACTCTCGCGGCCGTTTTGCTCGTGACCGGTCTGGGCGCGGTGGTAATCCATCCAGACGAGGTCCGGCACGCCAGCGAGATGCTAAGAGGGACGACGGGGACGAGCGGGCCGTGGTCAGTGACCGATGTGGTCTCGA
>JAUQYZ010000284.1 GCA_030587475.1 Candidatus Sigynarchaeum calidifontis | reverse complement strand
CGTGCCGGGCGCGGCGGCTTCACGTCGAACACGCTCGACCGGACGTACCCGCGGGGCTTGGACGTGGAGGTGTTCGACATCGACGCGCTGGTTGATGCCCACCGCGAGGCAAAGATCCGGTACCAGGCCGAGCATGTCACGCCATACATCTACGAGCATCATCCCGTGCATCACGTTCGTGCCGCGATCGATCGATCGAGCCTGCGGCTGACCGTCGACACGTGGCAGGATTATGCCCTGGCATGTTGTATTTATGCCGATCTTTATAACATGAACCCGTGCTTCTCGTTGGATGACGTGCTGGCCTTGCTGGACAAGAAGCCATGGCTTGGCTTGATCAACAAGGACATCGTGCAAAAGCCCGATGGATGGCTGGGAAATACGTTTGACAAGATGTAATGAGGTGTGAAATAACGAGAAAATTAGCAACCATTCGTCGCGTGAAGGGGATCCATCCGATCCCCAACGCTGACAAGATAGAAGTAGCAGAAGTGGACGGTTGGGAGGTCGTCGTGAAGAAAGGCGATTTCGTGGCGGGCGATCTCGGCGTGTACTTCGAGATCGACTCGTTCTTGCCCATTCGTTCTGAATTCGAGTTCCTCCGCGCCAGCAGCTTCAAGGTAGACGCGATGGGGAAAGAGGGCTTTCGGTTGAAAACTATCAAGCTTCGCGGGCAGGTCAGCCAAGGTTTGCTCTTGCCACTTGCTACCTTGAATTTACAAGGTTTGGATGTCGCGCCTAACGTGGCAAGGGGCTACGATCTCACGGATCACCTGGGCGTGACGTTGTACGAGCCACCGATCCCGGCATCGTTGAACGGAGAGGTGGTCGGCCCGGTGCCAACGTTCATCCACAAGACCGATCAGGAGCGCGTGCAGAACATCGACCTGGAGAAGTACAAGGGCTTGTACGAGGTGACCGAGAAGATCGATGGCACGAGTGCCACGTTTTATTTCAACGATGGCAAGTTTGGTGTTTGTGGTCGCAACTGGGAGTACAAGCCCACGGCCGACAATATCTATTGGAAGATCGCCAAGCAATTCGACTTGGAACGCAAGATGGTCGAGAAAGGCTTGAACGTTGCCATCCAAGGCGAGATATTTGGCGAGGGCATCAACGGGAACCCGCTCAAGATCAAGGGGCAACGATTGCTCGTGTTCGATGCCTGGGACATCGGCAAGTCGCGGTACCTGTTTTACAAGGAACGCGGCGTCTTGATCCGGGGGCTAGGATTGGAGATGGTGCCTGTCGTGTTTTTCAAGAACATCATCGACTGCATCGAGCCAGCATGGGGGACATTGACCGTGGTAATGGACGTGCTCCCCCTCGCGAACGGGAGTTCGAAAATCAATCCTGGTGCAAGACGCGAGGGGCTCGTGTTCAAGCATGTTTCCGTTCCGAACACGTCGTTTAAAGTGGTCAGCAACGAATACTTGCTCAAGACCGATTCTTGATCTTTTCATTTTTTTACACGTGTTTCTTGTTTTGTACTGATAACAATATTTATATGGCGCGTTTGGTAGCAATAGAAAGAGATACAATAGATGCATCTATCATGGAGAATGTAAAAGAAACGACGAGCGTGACCCGTGCACATAAAGGCTCGTCGACCCTGCGGATCACCATACCAAACATCATCGTGAAATTGTTTAACATCGACGAGGGAGACGTGGTGACCTGGACTATCGAACAAGGAAGGATCATCGTGAAAGTGGAGAAGGGAGGCCAGAAGAAATGAAGACCCTATCGGATTACACGCCCGGGCGCATGCAGAGGACAAAGATCTACGGCGAGGCGAACGTGCTCGATGCGGCCATCAGGCGCCTGGAGCGGCTATTCATGGATTTTGATAACGTGTGTTTCGCGGTGAGCGGTGGGAAGGATTCGGGACTTGCGGTGCAGCTGGGGAACGAAGTTGCTTCGCGGTTGGGCAAGAAGTTTTCCGTGATGTATATCGATCTCGAGGCCATGTACCAGGCAACCGAGGATTTCGTGAAGCGGCTCCGGGAGAAGATACGGCCGAATTGCCGGGCATTTTATTGGATCTGCTTGCCGATGTGCGAGGACAACGCGACGTCGGCGCTCAATCCCGAGTTCATCACGTGGGATCCATCGGCACGCGAGAAATGGGTACGCCAGGTGCCAAGCGGCGCCATCACGCCAGACAACAACCCGTTTGATTTTTACGAGAACATGATGGATTTCGAGGATTTTGTCGAGGCTTTCGCTTGTTGGTTACACGTGAAAAATAAGGCCACCCGGACGGCGATCGTGATCGGTATCCGGGCGGACGAGTCGCTGCACCGGTTCCTGGCGGTGGCATCTGACACGAAGCCGTGTTACGAGAATCTCAGGTGGACGACGGAACTCGATACGGACATCTACAACGCTTACCCGATCTATGACTTCAAGGTCGAGGACATCTGGGGCGCCGTGGCCAAGCTCGACCTGGACTTCAACCAGGTCTACGAGCTCATGTACAAGGCTGGCGTGCTCCTGTCCCGCCAGCGGATTTGCCAGCCATTCGGGCAAGCGCAGAAAGCTGGACTGGACCAGTTCCGTGTCATCGAGCCGGAGACGTGGGAGCGTCTTTTACAGCGCGTGGAAGGCGTGAATTTCGGCGCGATCTATTGCCGGACCGCGCTGTTCGGGAACATCACGTCCATGAAGCCCCCGCATCTCACGTGGGAACAATACGCCGTGTTCTTGCTCGAATCTCTTGGTTTATATGAGCCAAAAATAATGGAGCGGTATTACAAGAAGATCAAGTATTACATGCTCTGGTGCTGCAAGAACGAGGGGATGGATTACAAGGCCATGCCGGAGGAGGGCGACCCGTCGTGGAAACGGGTGGCCAAGGCCATCGAGAAGAACGATTTCTACTTGTCATCTTTATCATTCGGCCCGGACAAGGCAGGGGACAAGCTCTTGCTCGAATTGCGTCAAAAACATTCGTTGCCATTCGTCGGGGACGAGCACTTGCCGCCGAAGATTCGTGCAAGGATCCATGTGTTGGAGGGAGGACAATGAACGAGACCATCGAGAAGATCGTTTTAAAAATCATGTACGAGATGGCGGATAAGGATGCTGCGGCGAGTATGGCATTTCTCAATGATCTACGGGCCGCCATCGCGAACACGTGTAGTCCGATCGATGAACCGGTCGACCTGGTGCGTTGGGTACCTGCCGAGCAAGTCCACGCGAACAGCTACAATCCGAACAAGGTCGCGACCCCCGAGATGCAGCTGCTCTACGAATCCATCAAGCTTGATGGGTATACGCAGCCGATTGTCGTCTACAAGGTGGGTGATGGAAATTATGAGATCGTGGATGGTTTTCATCGAAGCCGCGTGGGGAAGGAGAATATCGACATCGCGGCGCGGACGAAGGGATTCCTGCCCGTCGTGGTCATCGACAAGCCGCTGGACGAGCGCATGGGTTCGACGATACGACACAACCGGGCCCGCGGGACGCACCAGATCCGGTCGATGTCCGATATCGTGCTTGATCTAGTCCGTCAAGGATGGCCGGACGAGAAGATAATGGAGAAGCTCGGGATGGGTATGGATGAAGTGCTCCGGCTCAAGCAGATCAGCGGCTTGAAAGAAGCATTTGCGAACCATGAGTTCTCGAAGTCGTGGGACGAGCTCGAGACGCGGTATTTCCCGGCTGAGAAAGGTAAAGCGGGAAAGACGGTCTCGAACAAGCCGAAGCGCAAGAAGGCGGGTGAAAATGGAGCAAGTCGTTCTAGGTGAATTGCTGTGCAAGGCCAGGGGTATTGATCCGCCTCGCGGCCACGAGAAGGGAACGTGCACGATGTGCGGATCCAGCGGGGACGATTTGTTACCACTCGGCCTTCGCAAGACGTTCACGGGTGCGGAGTTCATCGGCAGTGGCACGATCGCGTGCCCGTGGTGCAATTATCTCTACGAGGACCAGCGATACAGGTATCATGACTGGATCGTGACGGCCAAGCGGTTCGTGGAGCTGAAGCCCGGGGAGGTCTTGCCGGCGCTGTTCTCCCTGGATCCTGCAGAGCTGCCGTTCGCGCTCTATACGACCGAGACGTACCAGAAGCAAGGATACTTGCGTCTGGCCAGGCGTGGCGTGAACTGCTCGCTGGAGACATTCGCGACGGCCATCGATACCGTGCTGCTCTTCATCTCTCGGGCCGCTCTCGTGAAGGATTTACGATTCATAGAATGGTGCATGCGGGAGGGTATTTATCGCTCGGACCTGCTGGCAGGGTCGCCAAGGGTGAAGATTCTTCGTGAGATAGAAGCGAAATATGGTAATGCCAAACAGGTGCTGGAACGCGTGCGAACGTCGTGGAAAGGGCTGAACTTTCGCTGGGCAGTGCTGTTCGCCCCGCAAGATGCAGAAACGATTCAGATAGGTGATATTGATGATTGGTGACGAGCAAGAATGGACGGACGCGCGGGCCATGTTTCAAGGAGGCTTGCGACTGGGCCTGGATCCAAAAGACGAGCCAAAACGAGTAACGTTCGAGGCCATGATATATTGGCTCGCCAAGGTGTTCCAGGCAGTGGATTGGAAAAAGATTGCACGGTCGAAAACGGTTCGCCGCGAGGACGTGTTCGAGCACGTGATCAAGGCCGCGAGCACGCAAGCAAACGTCCGGCGGGTGAACGACAGGATATGCGAGGATCTTGGATTGCAATCCATCCAAGTCCCTCCCAGGATCCTGGACGGGTTAGAACAAGGCAAGGCCATCGTGCTGCGGTCGCTTCGTCTGGAGCCGGTATATTTTGCGCTCAAGGCGATGGATCTCGCGGATGGCCTTTGGAAGCGGTTGTCGAAGATGAAAGGCGAGAAACAAGATGGTTGAACGCGTGTACAAGCTAGAAGGGATCGTGACCGCCAAGGGGCGGATCATGCAAAGCGGGACACAGAAGGCGGGAGCACATAGCCTCCTGCCAACCAAGGACGTGTGGTTCAAGGATGATGTGGTGCCGATGCCCTATATATCTGCAAATTCGATACGTGGCAAGCTCCGCAGGCTTATAATGGAGGATATGTGCCGCCAGCTGGGCTACAAGTTTAAGAACGATAGCGTGTGGCACGCGTTCTTTGGCGGTGGGCAGCTCAAGGGTGGCGGCGATGGGATGATCGATGCATCGTGGCGGCAAGAGATCGTGGCGAAGATCCCGCCCGTGTCGCTCTGGGCCTTCTCGCTCGGGAACCAGATGATCGAGGGCAAACTTATCGTGTTCGACATGGATATTTGTTGCGAGGAGAACGCGGTTTCGATTCCCGAGAAATATTACAAGCTTTGTACAAGCTCGTTTAATCAAGCGATCGGGTCGACGTTTTTTACCAGGCGGGATGACAAGCAAGATGGTAGCGTGAAGGACGAGGATGGCCCCGCTATCCAGATGAAAGTCGAGGTGCAATGCATTGTCCCCGGCACGCGTTTTTATCACGCGTTCGTGCTCCGACACTACCCGACACTCGTCGAGGTTTCATGCTTGCACCGTGCGATCAAGCTCTGGAATGAATACCCGACCATTGGCGGGAAGGCAAGCTCGGGCTACGGCCAGGTCGAGCTAGGTTACGATGGCGTGATTCATGATCAGCCATATTTGGACTATCTTGCGGCTAACAGGGATGGTCTCGTGAAATACTTGGATGATATGACGGCGGCGTTCGTCCGCAAGTCGGAGAAGCTGGCTGGCAAGGGCAAGAAGTCAAAAGTGAAGGAGAAAGAAGAGAAACCAGGGGTGAACTTACTTGACTTTTCGGGCAACGATCGAGGCGTGGAAGGCGGGCAACAAGCTGGAACTGGAGCCACTGGAGATAACGATTGAGCTGGCATCTCCTGTCGTGATGTCTGCGCCATGGATCATGCTCGACGGGTTGTTGCTCTACGGGATGGGCGAGCTACTCTTCGGTAGGGCCTGGCAGACGATGGCAAGCTCGTCCGACCGGGCGATGTGGGCTGCTATCCCGCTTCCCGTGGACACGGTTCCAGGGAAATCACCTCCCATCTATCATGCTTCCTGTTCGCGGTTTGATGCTCCATCCGTGGCATCGACATCTTTTTTTCAACATTTCTCGACGGAGAATATCGGCGATCTATCGAGCGATGCACTCAAGCAGCGCTACATGATCGTAGGAGGTGAGTTCAAGCAAAGTTCCAAGACTTACCCGGTCATCTCGAGCAAAAGCGTCAAGTTTTGGTGCCACGGGGACGCCAAACTGATAACTACTATAATCTCGGCTATGCCAGGTATTGGTAAGAAGCTAGATGTGGGCTATGGACGGATTCTCTTCTCCCACATCGACAAGACAAGAGTAACCTGGGCGATAATCCATCCGGAATACGGGCTCAATCGCCCGATCCCGCTGGAATGGGCCTCTAAAAACGGGTTCGTCTGCGGAAATCCAGTTGCGACAGTCGCGTTTTCTCCTCCATATTGGATGCAAGAGCATCACGAGCCGTGCTACGTACCGGGTGGATTCGCGTGAACGTGCAAGAAATGCTCCAGGCGCTCCGGCAATACAAGCCCGAGCCAAGACATTTCACGCCGTGCAAGATTATGTTCGAGCTTGGCAGCCCCGTCATTTTGTCGGTGCCCTGGTTAATGTTTGATGGGCTGATTGCATACGCGCTGGCACAAGACATCCTCGGCCCCGCGTGGCACGAGCTCGACTTCAGGAAACCGATGCCCATCGCCGCGTGCTTGACCTTGCCGCTGGAGCGACGTGCATTCGGTTCAGATTTCGTCTACGCGGCGTCGTGCTCCAGGCTCGAGCCATCGTCGTCATCCACGACCCGCATCCGGAAGCGCGTCGTCACGGACTCGCTTGAGTTCTTGGATGGCGCGCCGTCCCGGGTCGATACCGTGCGGGGCGATCTGAAATCTTACGACATGACGATGCCGGCGGTGTCGGCAAGGACGTGCATGTTCCACGCGGTCGGGGACCCGGCAGAGTTGAACCGGCTCTGCAGGATGGTTGATTGTCTCGGAAAAAAGCGGGCATTGGGTTTTGGTCGTGTTATCGGATATCGAGTCGAACCGGAGGACGCAGATCGTTCATTTTTCTTGGATCCAGGCGGTCCTGGCGAGCTCGTGAACAAGCCTCTCCCGGTCGCGGCGCTTCCAGCGCTCGGGCTCGGGGGTATCGTGGATAAACCGGCTGCGATGTTGGCCTACAAGCCGCCCTATTGGGATCCTGCCGGTATGGCGTGGTGCATCTGTCCGGAGGGATTCTGATGGACGCGATGACGCGGGACATGTTCGCGACGTGGGCGCGGTCGCCGCGTTATCTGGAATTGGTCAAATCGACGCGGGCCTCGATCACGCGTTACATTTCCGGGTTGAAGGGGCCAGAGGTGAACGTGAGCGTGTCCGGGGGTAAGGACTCGCTCGTGATGCTTGATCTCGTCCTGGGCGCGTGCCCCGGCGCGTCGGTCTGGCACTGGGATTATGGCATCTACATGCCCCGGGCGATCGAGGCGGAGGTGTTGGCCATCCTGCGCGACCATTTCGAGCTCGGGCCGCCACGGCTGGTCGTGGATCGCAGGGAGAGCAAGGATCCGCGATCGGTGGCAGGATACCGTGCATTCTTCGCGGCCATCACGGGACATTTAAAGGCGACGGGGGCACTGCTGAACTTCATCGGGCTCCGGCGGGAGGAATCATGTCGTCGGTCGAACCGAGCGAAGGAGGAATTAGAGCCGTGCAAGCCGTGCCCGAACGCGTTCCCGCTGGCGGCCTGGACATGGAAGGACATCTGGGCATACCTGGTCTCCCGCGGGATCCCGTACCCGTCGTCTTACGACGCGAAAGGCCCTGTCGAGGGGTGGGATACTGCCCGGTTCGTCACGTTCTTCGATCCAGAGTTCGCGCATCTCGGGTCCATCGAGAGGGACAAGTTCTTGTTCTGGAAAACGAGGTAAAAAAATGATGAAGCCACGTGAAAAGAAACGATTAAAAGAAGAAATGGCAATCCTTGCAAAGCGGATGAGACGATCATGGGAAGATTTTATGGACGCGTGTAAACGCAAGGTGCCTGGAAGATCTTGATGGCATCGTTCTCGCCATTGCCGTGGATCCACGCGGAGAAGACAAATTCCCGGCCGGAGTCGGACGCGGCAGGGCGCCGGTCGAAAGCGTTCATCGACGTCTGGATCGTGTAGGGGTTATCCGACCCGTCGTCGAGGATGATGGAGGCCGTCTCGCCCCGCTGCTCGATTTGCACGCGGGAAACCTTGGCGAGCTCGGGGCGGAGCTCAACCGCGAGGGGATCGGGAATCAACAACCTGAACGCGCCAGCATTTAGGGAGATGAGAAATTTACCAGCATTGTTGTAAGGGAGCTTGAAAAAGTTGGTGCTGGCGATGTCCTGGCCCTTGTTTGTAACGTTCAATAGCATGATTGATCATCTGCCCTTGTTACATAAAAACAACGTTGTCGCTTGGACGCGACAAGTTTAAATATATGACACGTGTTAATAATATTGTCGCTTGGACGCGACAACGGTGAGAAAAATGATTTATTGTAAAAATTGCCTCCACCCCCTCTCTCGGGGGGACGCGAGGCACGGGGATAATATATGCGTGCTTCCCGTGGCCGTTCCGGCCGGGGACACGCGGGAAGAATACGTGGCTTGGCTGCACCGCCAGGCAAGGGAGAACGAGGAGTGCATTCCAATCATCATCCTCCCCTCGCATCTCAAGCGATTCGACGAGGAGGAGGGCTGGGGAATCCACACGTGTAGCGCGTGCGGGTTATCCTTCTCGTACCGGCTCGCCGACGCCGAGCGTGGCGAGTCGGAGCAAGAAGGTCTCAGTTGTTTCTTTTGCGACAACTGGGATCACTTCTAAACCCCCGAGGCGTAACTGCCTCCCATCCCCTTTTTTTTCAAAAAATGGGATGGCTATCCCCCCCTTGCCTGCCAGGGGATGATCATAGCGGGAAAACAACAAGGTCAGAAAAACGATGGGAAAGAAATGGAGAAATGAAGGGACCGGCTTCACGGCCGTCCGGATCCCAAATGGGCTCATCGAGAAGATTGATGACCTCGTTGAGC
>JAUQYZ010000219.1 GCA_030587475.1 Candidatus Sigynarchaeum calidifontis | reverse complement strand
GAAACACGGACATTAAAGCCTGTCTCGGCACTTTAAAATTGCACCAAAACGGATAAATTCGCCGTCGCGCCTTCTTCTTTCATGCAACCAATCGGGATCACTTGCATCGACCACACGGCCGACGAAATATGGACGTTCTATAAGAAAGAGCACGACGGGCGAATGAAGGAGAGATACCATGTCATCGCCATGATGTTGGACGGGAAAAACACCCGCGAGGCGGCCGACGCGCTCCACCTCAGCCGGAACACGACATGGGAATGGGCGACCGCGTACAATGCGGCAGGGATCGAGGGCCTGAAACGGAAGTCCCCGCCCGGCAAGAAGTCTTGCCTCACGAGTGACGAGAAAGAGATTTTGAAAGCGGACATCCTCAAGAACCCGCACGAGTTTGGTTACGATTTCTTGGTCTGGGATGGGAAAGGGCGATCCCGTGAAGGGATCATTCCCCGATGGCGAATGCGTGGTAATCAGGCATCCCGATCCCGTGAAGCAGGAGAAGTTCAAGGCCGATTTGAAAAAAAAATCGACGGCATGAAGGAAGGGGACGTTCTCCTCTTCGGGGATGAATGTGGCATCCAAGCCGTACCTTCCCGGATAAAGATGTGGGCACTGAAAGGCCAGACGCCGACGATACCTAGCCAAGGAGGCCGTGAAAAGATAAATGTAATTGGCGCGGTGGAGCCAAGGACGGGGGTCATGACCTCCATGCTCATCCCCGTGCTTACAGCAGTCGTGTTCCTGGCGTTTCTCAAGCATGTAATACGCACGCATGCCCACGCGCGCAAGATCTATCTTGTTGTCGACAACGCGAAGTCACATCACGCCAAGCTGCTCAAGCCCTTTTTAAAACTCGTCGCGTGGAAGTTGGAATTGATATTTCTTCCCCCGTATTCGCCTGAACTAAATCCCGCAGAAGATCTCTGGAAATTCTTGCGGGAAAAATGCACGCATAACACGTACTACGAACATTTCAAGGATAAAGTTGCCGTGGTCAGAGAGTTCCTGGTGAAATGCAAGAATCCATCAGAGGAGGTACGATCCCGATGTCATTATAAATAGACCGCTGTTAATAATAGGCATCCCGGCAGAGTCGTAAAGCGGTCGGCATTTAGACCGCAAATAAAGGGATTGGGGGATAAAGCGGCGCAAGGCCAGCGATTATGCAGCCTCGGCCTTCGGCGCAGACAATAGTGTCGACTTGAGCAGCTTGCACTCGCGGATTGGCACGATCTCGTTCGCGATGCGTTTTACATCCCTATCGATGTTGCCGAACACCATTTCTTGCACGAATTCCTTGCAGCCAAGCGTGTTCCCTTTCTCTGTGAGAATATCAGAGATGATCTTTCGGATGGTCTTCTGCTGGGAACTCCTTGCCATATTAAGCGTGAAAACCGTGCCAGTCAGGCGGAAAACGTAGCCGTCCTTCGTCTTGACATCGATGACATTCTGGATTCGGTTGGAGCCCCGCCTTATAAGGCTGCGGATGAAATCCCTCGTTAGTTCGTGGCCTACAAATTGCGTGTTGGCTAGGTTACCGTTTACCTTGTTAATGCGGAAGCGCAGCTTGATGCTCGCGTCCTCGAAATCCTGCGTGAAGTCGAATAGCGAGTTTTCCAGAACGCGCTGGTAGAGTATATCTTCCTCGGCCGCTGGGGTTTGGCCGATATATATGTTATCGAATTCGGGGGAAGCGTGGATCTCGTACCACTGCTTCGCCTTCCAGCGGTCGACGACTTTCTTCCCCCGGCGCTTGGAGGCGGCGGGGGCAGCACCATCCTGCTTGGTTTTTACCATAAAGATCGATACCTTGGAGAATGATAGCCGATTTAATGAGGTCAACAGTTGTCCCCTTTTTTTGAAGGTTTGGAGAACTTCTAATAAAAGCCTTCTCGTTTCGTTTGCTGCAAAATACTAGAAACAAGACATTGCTCTCTAACGGGATATCACGCACCGAAGCTTGCGGGTGGAATTGGATTGATACCCGCTCCCTTTCAGATCCTCCGTGATAACCGAGTTCCCGAAAGCCCACAAGACACGCGGGAAGAATCGTTCCTGTAAGGATTCCGTGCCACAAGGCGCAAATGGAGCATGTGGGATCGACCTGGCGGTGATCATTCGAGTTAACCATAATTTGTGGCATCTAGTTGCGACATTCGCAATTCAATGGGTTGAAAATAGTAAATTGTAGAGCGTTTGCAGTCAGCCGTGATTCACCGTGTCGCGAGAATGGTTCTATTCGCAAAAACTGAGTATATCCGGCTGCTTTTTGTCGGTTTGCCACTCACCCCTTGTCCAAGAGGAAATTCGCGTGACAGCGGAAACTAATAAATATCCGCCAGCGTAAAATATATCGCCGGGAGTGGATCGTCGATGAATAAGGCTATTGATATAGCATCAACTAAAGGCGGGCGTTATCCTAATCCGAAACACGCGCGCGCCTTTGTGGCCGAAGTCTTCAAGGTCCATGACCCGCCTTGCCCGTCTTGCAAGAATGATATGGCATTCTACATCTTCGAGAACTTCCAAGGCACGGGACAAGATTGGATACAATGGTCTTGCGCTCGTTGTGGATTCGCTAAAAATATCGAGATTCTCTGATTTTTAACACTTGCTAAGCGGTGCTAAAACGCGTTTTCTTTTTCTTGCATGCTATCGACTCGAATTCGTTATTTCAAGCTCGGCTGAACGTGGACATCAAGGCCATATCCTTCCAATCTAAGGCTTGTCGAATGGTCAAGACAAGCAAGCGGGCGATAACGGGCGCCCTCCCCCCTTGTTTTATAGCCACGGGGATGCTGATGCGGTTCATATGTTGCGTGTTCCATTTAAATCGCTGTCCACCTCCCTTTCACAACCCTCCTTCGTGCACGAGAATGGCGTTCCGTCCCCGACGCCTGGACGCCCATAATTGACGCGGCGATGCCGATCCGCAAGAAGTAAGATATAATGATGCCGGATATTGATTAATTCCAGCATTGAACGCTTGATATCATCCGTATCGTGTTCAACTTAGGCTAACAAAAGGCGGATTAACTTGGCAAACGTTGCTTCCCTACCTTGCCAATGGTGATATCGCCCTCAAGGAGGCAACGATCCTTTTCAATTCGTCCACGAACCTATCGGCCACATCTTTTGTCGTGGATCGCCCGATCGTGATCCGCAAGCTGCCGTGGGCGGTTGCCGGGTCGCGGCCGAGGGCGAGGAGCACGTGGGAAGCCCTCAAGTCGTGCGATGAGCACGCGGACCCGGTCGATACCTCGAAACCTGCTATGTCAAGGCGCAAGAGCATCGACTCACCCTCGACGTGCTTTATGCCTACGTTCACGTTGTTCGGGAGCCGCTTGGTGCGGTGACCGTTCAGCATGCTACCATCGATCTCGCCGAGAATGCGGTCGATTATGCCGTCGCGTATGGTACTTTCCCGCTGGCCCTCTTTATCCATGTCTCGGAACGCGATTTCGCAAGCTTTCGCGAGGCCAGCTATTCCAGCGACGTTCTCTGTCGCGGGCCGGAACCCGCGCTCATGGCCGCCGCCATGGATGATGGGGTGCACGTATTTACCGAATTCCTTCACCATACCACCGCCTTTGATGAAAAGGATGCCGACACCCTTTGGCCCATAGATTTTGTGCGCGGATGCGGATAGCATGTGGATGCCCAGCTTTCCCGGATCGGTGGGAATCTTGCCGAACGATTGGACCGCGTCCGTGTGGAATATAATCCCCTTGGCCGCGCAGACCTCGCCAATCTCAGCGATTGGCTGGATCGTCCCGATTTCATTGTTCGCGTGCATAAT
Organism: Candidatus Sigynarchaeum calidifontis; assembly: GCA_030587475.1. GTDB lineage: Archaea > Asgardarchaeota > Lokiarchaeia > Sigyniarchaeales > Sigyniarchaeaceae > Sigyniarchaeum > Sigyniarchaeum tengchongense. The sequence continues at coordinate 5,189 of JAUQYZ010000219.1, read as the reverse complement.
CGTGACAAGTACAGTCTCGGGCATGATGGCGGCGCGGAATTTATCCATGTCCAGGATGCCGTCCACGTCCACGGGTACCTCTGTGGTCATAAACCCCGCCGCTTCGAGCTGCTTTACCGTGGTCTTCACGGCAGGATGTTCTATCGCCGACGTGATCACGTGGTTGCCCCGCCTGCGCATGGCGAGCGCGGCACCCTGGATGGCGATGTTATCCGACTCCGTGCCGCTACCCGTGAACACGATTTCTTCGGGCCTGGCGCCGATGCATCGGGCAACTGTGGCCCTTGCCCGCTCCACGATGTCCCGCGCATCTTGGCCGATCCCGTGCAGTGATGACGGGTTCCCTGGATGGTGCAAGTAAACGTCAACCATCGCGTCGAGTACCTCCGGCAGGACGGGTGTCGTGGCAGCGTGGTCCAGGTAGACCTTTTCGTTCGGATCCATCCGTGTGCAACCTGTTCTAGTCGATTGCCTAGATCGGCCGGTAGAATTAGATTATACCGCTTTTTACATGTCTTGAGTTTCTCAACCAAGTTTATTTTTGCTGACAAAAACCTTCTCGCTTTAACAAGAGATGGCAAGACCCGCGGAGAGATTCATGACAACGGTTATAAATATTCGTGCGGAAATTCAACCGGATCATGAAATTGCTCCAATCCCACGCCGTTGTTGATGATTTCATCACAAAACACGTGGATTCCAAGTGCCAAGATGACGTGGATCTTTCTTGGCTCCTCGGTGCTTTGATCTCTGGCAAGATCATGCTCGAAAAACCGTCACCGAGCAAGATCGCAGACCAGCTCGTAGCGAGCCCAAGCAAAGCTACCTTCTACCGTCACGTTCACAAGCTCGCCACGATGATGCCGGACCTTCACAAGGGCATTATTACTGCTTTCCAAGGGGATCCAAGACTTTCGATGAGATCTAGTGGCGTGATGTCGATCGACGAGCACTTGATACCACACTCGAGCAAGACCATCGAGGGTGTCGGACATTTCTACTCGACGACGCTGGATGACACTGCCCTCGGAATGTCGATGATTGCATCTCATTACAATGACCAGTCAAAGGAATACCCGGTTTATTTCGCGTTTTATCGCAAAAAGGACGAGTTAGAAGCATGCGGGAAATCACAATTATACAAGGAGAAGAATCAGATCGCCTGGGACATGATCAAGAGCCTCTGCGTGTTTCCAAGTTGTCCAGCAATATTTTTGATGGATAGTTACTTCATGACTAAGGATAACGTGCGTGTGTTTAAAGATATGAAAAAGGACTATATCTCAAGACCGAAGCGCAATTGGTGTGGCACGTATGCAAACAAGAAGCAATCTTTGGGGGAGATGTTCGATGGTATCTCGCCAGATAAGTTTATACCAACCACGGTGACTAATCAAAAGACAGGAAAACGCAAGGTATATTATACAACAGTTCTAGACGTTTTTTTCAAGAAAATCGGGACACACCGGGTGGTTTTCATCGATCCAAATCATCATGACAAGGATGATGCTGAACCGGACGTTATTGATGATGGTAATTGTGAAGAGAGCCCTGCAACGCTAACGACACGTTAGCTTTTTTAAGCACAAGTTCATTGGTTCCATAGGTGATGGAATCCACCATAAGGCCTCTGAAATGCCTTGAACCGCCAAGAAGCTGATGATTCCTACAATTGCGCTTTACCAGTGATTCCATCGTCAACCCGTACTTTCAACTTGGTTGCGGTCTTGAAAGGGCATTCGAGGCCGATCAACGCGCTCGCCTTCTCTCCAGACGGGAAACGGCTCGCGAGCGCCTCCATAGACCGTACCATCCGCATCTGGGATCTCCAATCATCACAGACCGTCCACGTGCTAAAAAAGCATATTAACGCCGTGGAATCCATTGCTTTTTCCCCGGACGGGCATCGGCTCGTGAGCGGGGGATTCGACCATAACATCTATCTCTGGAACGTTGAAGTTGGAAAGTTAGCTGTTGTCTTGCGCCATTTCCACAGTCGCGTGTTATCGGTTGCTTTTTCAAGCGATGGGCGGAGGATCGCTTGTGGTTCAGGAGACATCATCCGTATCTACGACGGGAATTCAGGGGCAATGATACGGACGATCGAGGGACACAAGGGCTGGATCACGGGTGTCACGCTATCCGAGACCGGTAATTTCATCGCGAGTGGTTGCACGGACGGAATTATCAGGATTTGGGATATCAATAATGACCAATTTTATACAGATAACACCCTTCACCAAATACAAGGAAACGGGATTCCCGTTCATTCCGTCTTGCTTTCCGAGGATCGTGACCTGGTAGTCGGGGGTTATGATGATGGCGTGATACGAATGTGGGACATCCGCGCGTATGGCTTAATTGGCGAGTTGAAAGGCCATGTTAAGCGCGTGAGGGCGATTGCATGGAACCTCGGGTCTGATCTTTTGGTGAGCGGTTCCGATGATGCCAGAGCAAAGATCTGGGATCTCTCAACTGGCACATGCATTGACAATATTATAAACCACCAGGGCTCGGTCCATGCTATTGCGATCTCGCCGGACGGTTTGCGGCTTGCCCTCGGTGCCGATGGCAACGAAATCTCCATCTGGAATGTCGAATACAAATAATGCTCTCCAATGAATCATCAACGAACTGCACCGTGAGAAACTTGGAGAAAACTGAAACTATAAAGAGATATAATGGCCGATTGTTCTGTTGCGCGTGCGAGGGGCTTTGTGGCGAGCTGGCGGACTTCGAGGTTCAAGGATGGTATTTCTGTCACTATCACCTCGCAGAAATGTTCAGGGATTTCGTGGCCGAGTTCGGGTACGAGGTTCCCGAAAAGTTCGTTGAAAAATTCGTTTCTAAGCCACAAATCTGATCCAAGCCCGGTTAGGTTGACCCGATCCATGACAACACCCGATGTAAGCAAGATCTTGAAGGAATGCAGCGAAGACGTGATTTCCAAGTTACATTTCTTTCGATCAAGTAACGGAAAAGCTGTTGCAACCTTCCTGGAAGGAAGCGCGCTGTTCCAGCAAAATGACCATCTCGAACGATTGATCCGCTTCGGGCTAGTCCAGGAAAACCCGCTTGCACCAAGCTTCACGTTCTACCGGGAAAGGATGGAGGATTTCGTCTTCGTCAAGTGCGACGTGGAAATCGCGAAGCTGGTTGGCAAGATCAAGAAAATAGAAGGTTTTCTAGACACGCCCGGACCCCAATCAGAAAAGCAGCGCCAGGAGATCGCCCAATATGATTCCCAGATAGTTCTTCTCAAGGAATTAAAGCAAATCCTTGCCGTTATGTTCCGCGACTCGGTAAGCATACCATCAAACGAACGATTTGCAGACATTGATGGGAGTTCCCGCGGTGTAGCGTTGAAAATACTTAGTTCTTATAGTGCCAACTCATCGATCTCCAATCCGCTTGCTTCGAGAAGCTTTGCATCAGCAGGAACGATGTCACCCGTTTGCAGGAGGAGGACGTCCCCTATGCGGAGTTCCGTGGCTTTTGTACGGGCTAAATCGTTCACTCGATCACGCTCCGCTCTCTGCCAGTTAAAAATCCTCAAGTACCTCACGCGGGATGTTCGATCTGTGATTTCCTCGAAGATCGTGATTTCAATAGCATCACGATGGCCATGCTCTGGACGATACACGTGTACACGGCACTTAATGCAAACGGCGTTCCCCAATCCATGAAGGCACCGAATACGGCTCCTCCCAGGACGAACCCAGAGCCATAAACGAGATTGAAGATGCCGTATGCGAATCCCCGGGAAGGAACGGGCGCGAAGTCGGCGACAGCAGCACGGTAGATGGATTCTTGCATGCCGAGCACGATGCCGAATATCACTGCCGCTACTAGTAGCGAAGGTAGCTGCTGCGTCATCATTGCAAATGTTGCTGGTAAAAACGACAACAAGAAAGACGAGACCAGGACCTTCGTGCCGTACTTGTCGTAGAGAACCCCGCTCACCATGGCCATGGGGGCATCGATGGCTTGGATTATCAGGTAGATGATCGGCACGAACCAGAGCAAACCAATGGGTTCCACTATCTTCGTTGCCTTGAAAAGAATTAGAGATGCCGGGATCAAGCCCGCCGTGTTCAACAAAACGGCGAGTGCATACGCGTAGAAAGACTTTCCGAGCCTGTTCGTTCTTTTTTCGCTCCCCGGCTTCTCCAGAACGGCGCGGATCAGCGGGTCGATCCTCTTGCGGGTATACGCCATTACCATGACAAGCAATAGAAAAGGGATGGAGAACACCCCGAACGTGATGCTGTAATTGCCCGTGGAAAAACCGATGAATATGCTCACGAGAAGAGGCCCGATTATCGCTCCAACTTGGTCCAGAAGTTCGTGGAATCCGAAAGCCTTGCCCGTTCCAACATCCTTGCTGATAAACGATAACACGGTGTCTCTGGACGGGGATCGGAACGCTTTTCCAACCCGCTCGGCAAGCACGAGCAAAATGGCCATCTCGAGGCCAAGAGGCATAGCCAGGAACGGGATGGCAGCAATCAAGCCATAACCGATGAAGATGAATGCCCAATATGCCCGGGTCGAATCTGCGAGGTACCCGCTGATCAACCTCAAGCCGTAACCTATGAAATCACCAAATCCCCCGATCAACCCGATGAGAACGGCGCTCGCTCCAAGATAATCCAAATAGCTCGGGATAATGCCCCTCGCTCCTTCATAGATAATATCTCCTAACAAACTGACGATTCCCAGTAATATCACGCCTATGCTGGCAATTCTTTTCTTGCTGGCAATATTGTCGTCCAATCGATTCATCCTCCATAGGTTATAATGGCTCTAAATGACATATTTTTCCAGATGAGGGTAGGGATCATCAGCGAAAAGGCAGTTCGAGGCGTGAGGATCAATGTCTCTGGTGGATTCCATCACCAATGATAGTCTTCATCACGTCGTCCTTAAAAGAATTTATCCGTGTCCTTGTCATGTTTGGTAAAAACAACCAAATTCATCATTCTCATCAACAGAAATCAGTATTTACATGTTGATCCACTGTTGTTTTGCTTGAAGAGATGCCAGGTTATTCCGATCCGGAGCGAGGTTCCTTGCTTATGGATTTGATAAGATCTTCTGGTGGTGATCTCGAGATTTCCTATCGTGGACTGTTACCTGGAAACATCGTGAGATTTGAAGTGCGCAATACCAAGAATAACAAGATATTT
>JAUQYZ010000032.1 GCA_030587475.1 Candidatus Sigynarchaeum calidifontis | reverse complement strand
GCTTGCTGGCCTTCGATGACGATCAACGATATCCGCCGGTGCCCTCCCGGCGTCCTGATGCACGTGATCTTCCCCGCTGCATCCCATCGCCGTATCGTCCGGGTGCACACTCCTATCATCGACGCGGCGATGCCGATCCTCACGCATGATGTCATGATGCCATGCATCATCCAATCATGGCCCATAAACCGGGATATCATCCACACCGTGTCCAACTTTGTCTAGCAAAAACTGGACTGTTTAGCAACCCCCATAACATGAAGATGGAATTTCCGAAATTCTAAGCCCTCGCAATCTTTTATCCAAGCCGAAGCTTGGTTCCCTATATGAAGCCGAAATCGTCTATCATGGATGGCATAGTCGTCCCGGCACTCACCTTGTTCACGAGGGAATACAAGGTCGATCTCGACGCGCAAATACTTCTCACCAGGCACGTGCTCGTGAACGGGGCTGACGTGCTGTTCTTGTGCGGTTCCACGGGCGAGGGGCAATGGCTGCAGCGCGAGCGGCCCGCCGAGCGTGCTGGCCTGTTGAAGGCTGCCAAGAAGGCCATGGACGAGGCCGAGCGGCGCGTCCCCGTGATCTTCGGCATCTACGGGAACGCTACCAAGGAGGTCATCGCCCAGTACCAGGAGATGCTCCGCGTGCAGAAGGCGGAGAAGGCAGCCATCATCGATGGCTTCGTGATATCCCCGCCCTTGTCGAAAAAACTGCCCGATGCCGAGCTGGAACAGTACCTCGCCGAGATCACGGCGGCGATCCCGGAGCCCGTCTTCTACTACAACAACCCCGCCACGTTCGGCGGAAACAGCATTTCCGTGCCCGTTTACGAGGCCTTGATCGGCCGCTTCCCGAACGTCGCCGGCATCAAGGACAGCTCCGGCTCTATGGAGTACCGGTACGGGGTGCTCGATATGCTCGAGCGGTATCCCGCCATGGCATTTTACACGGGGAGCGAGGGCGACTATTTCAAGTGCCTGGAGAAGCGCAGCCCCGCCGAATCGTCGAGGATCGGCTCCATACCCAGCATCTCGAACGTCTTGAACATCCCGGCCAAGATCCGCGCCGCGTACATGAAGGGCGACGTCGCCGGCGCGAGGCAGCTGCAAGATGGCCTTAACGGGATCCGCAACCGCATCTACCACGAGCCCGCCACGAGGGGCAAGGCGCAGCGCGGCACCAAGTTCGCCCTCGCGTGCTTGTACCCCGGCACGGCCCTCGACAAGGACATCGTGGTCATCCCGGATTACGTCAAGGAGATGGCCCCGGATGCCAGGAAACTTATAAAAGAAGCCGTGGACGAGGCCCTGGCACGCGGCTTCGTGGACAAGTGCAAGCCCTGACCCGGGCGGTGATCTGGCATGGTCGAGCCGCAAGCCTTGATGATCGGGAAGACGAGGACCTCGCTGGAGGGGATCGACGCGCTAGTCGCCCCAGCGAAGGCGCGGGCCGGCATCCTCGCGAGCGCCCGCCCGACGCAGTGCAAGGGGCCATTCGACGGCAAGATCAACTCGATCTACCGCATCACGTATGATACGGGCACGGGTCAAGCGACGCTCGTCCTCCGGGCGCGCATCTCCGAGGCGTTCAGGTACGAGGCGATCGTCAAGGAGAAGGTCCTGTTCCCAATCATCGACGGCACGGTCGACTTGCATTCCGGCGACAAGCTCCGCGGCGAGATCGAAAAAATACTCGATGCCAAGACGGGCAGCCACGTGTTCTCCCGTGACAAGCCGCCCGCGATCCCGGTGCAGAGCTTGTTCCACTACGACGAGACGTGCAAGCAGATCCCGTACCTCTTCTCGGTCCTGGACTACTTGCCCGGGATCTCGATGTACGAGTACATGGAGGCCCGCGGCGTCAAGAACAAGCCGTTGGAGGACATCCCCGCGCAAGTCGCCAAGGTGCTCGGGAAGGCCTTCTCGGACGTCGGCGACGCCATGGCCCGCCTCCACGCGATCGAGTTCCCGGCGTTCTATAGTGCCATCACAGACATCGGCGATCGATCCAAGGTGGTCAACTGGAAACAGCTGTTCGCCGCCCGCACCCGGAAGCTGATGGACGAGGCCGCCCGGTGGCCCGCCATCAAGCCGCTCCTCCCCGACTTCCAGCGGTACTTCGACGCCAATATCGATCTGATCCCGGAACACGACACGCCCGTCTTGTTCCATAACGACTTCCAGCCGCAGAATTTCATAATGGACGAGCAATCGGGCAAGGTCACGGGCTACATCGACTTCGACAACTGGCAGGTCGGCGTCAAGGAACAGGAGTTCGTCAAGATGCAGTACTGGGGCTTGCGCGAGCTCGACCCCGCGTTCGAGAAAGCGTTCATGGTTGGGTATGCGAAGCATCACCGCGTCGACAAGGACTTCCTCGCCCGCGTGGACGTCTACAAGGCCTCCTGGTTTCTCCTGGTGCACAACTTCGAGATGTCGAAGATCGCCATGAACGAGCAGAACATCACGGTCGACAAGCGCTTCCCGGCGGCCGAAAAATACATCGAAGAGATCAAGCGGATCGTCGGCAGGTAGGCAGCGGTTTCATGCCGGGGCGCCAGCTTCATTCCACGTCGTCGTCCGCGTCGTCCTCGTCGGGTTTCGGCTTTTCCTTGAGCAAGCCCGCGTACACGAGGAAGTCGTCGAAGTCACCGTTATCGCCGTGGAGCTCGTTCCACTTCTTGACCATGTCCTTGTACTCGTCGATCTCTTTCCAGGACTGGAGGACGATTTTCTTCGTTCGTGCCTCGTCGAATGGCGGGAATAGCATGCCGCATTTCACCTTGGACAAGTACGTGATCTCGTGGTCCTCCGTGAGGCTGAACGGGTAAGTCTGGCAGACCATGGGCGAGAATCCATGAATTCCACAGAGGCCGAGAGCTGTATGGAACGGGCAAGTCTTTCGTTTCTCGTCCTGGACCATGCCGATCACGTGCCCCTTGTCCTTGATCTTGATGATCGGGTAGAAATTGAGGGTCTCGACCGATTCGTCATAAAACGTGAGAAATTGATACACGTGCAAGCCGGGAATGTTGTCCAGGATGCGCTTGGCATCGATCGCGGTTATGAGCACGGTGTACTCGGTGCAACAGAAGCCGGTACAATGCTGCACGCAATAGAAGGGGTTATCCGTGAGGGCCGGGGAGCTGGCGTGTGCCTCGGGCGGGATTTTTTCCAGGGCGGCATGATCGTCGCCCTTCGCCGCGTCGGCGAGCTTTGCAGCCTCGCCTGGAGGTGTTATGGTCTCGTCTGCTCCATCCATGGTTTTACAAACGCCTCCCCGGTTAAAATCATTTCCCCCCGCGCTTGTACAAGATGGAAACGTCGCGGATGGTACCGCTCACGACGACGTACGCGCCGATCTCGAGCCCGCCCTTGACGCCGTCGCCCGCTATGAGCCAGCAATACCGCGTCATCCGTGCCGCGCTCTTCATGTAGCGCACGTCGGTGGCCGAAACGAATTGGTTCCCCGGATGCGTGTGGAGGATGCCGATGAGCTCCCGGCCCTGCTTTTCCTCTTGCAGCATCACCTGGTACTGGACGACGGGGTCGACCTCGAACGCGACGGGGGACTTGAGGACGTTCTCCACCTGGCGCATCGTGGAGATGTCATATTCGAGTACTTCATCCATCTCGTTCATTTTCCCGAAAAGCAGCGCGCATGCCTCGTTCGGCCGCGATTCCTCGCGGATCGAACCCACCTCCTCGACGAGATCGTTGGGAAAGGATACCACGATGCTTTTCCACGACTCGTCGGGCGTGGCCTTCATGTTTATCACGTGCTCGTGAAATGAAAAGGAGTGCTTGGATGACCGGAAAGTACTGCCGGGCGGCGATCATTTCTCGTTGTCGAACGTGATGCCGTCTCTCGTGATCACGGCGAGCTGGATCTTCGACCCGGAGGCGATGTCGCGGTTCCTCGCCGCGCTCACGGCCCTGCGGGCGAGTTCCTTGCCTTCCTCGGCGGTCATCCCCTTTTTGAAGCCCGCCTCGAGCACGCCGAGCGCGAACGTGCTCCCGCTGCCGAACGACAGGAATTTTTCCTCCTCGAACAGGGACCCGATCAAGTCAACGCCGAATATCTTCAGCTCGTTCTCTTGCACGTCGTAGCCGGCCACGAGCATCATTGAAAGGAAGAACGAGCGGCCCTGGAACAACAAGTTCCTGATCACGTTCGTCACGTACTTTAACGGGGATTCCTTGCCCGTCTCTATCGCCTTGAGCCGCGCGAGCGCCTTTGCTTGCTCGATGATGTACTGGCAATCGGCAACCCCGCCGCTGATCGTGGCCGCGACGTGGTCAGTTATCTGGAACAGTTTCTGGGCGGTCTTGGTCGCCACGAGGTATCCGGCGGTCGCCTGGGATTCCGTTGCGACGATGACGGCGTCCTTCGCCTTGAGCGCGAGGGTCGTCGTGCCGGTCGCGAGCTGGCCGGACTTCATTAATTCATCGATACCTATCATTTTCCAGTCACCTACAATTAGAACGTGTCGTGGCGATATATGAAATTTTGTCCTATGGAAAAAAGCGAAAGAAAGGAGCAAAAAGGATGACTATGGCGATGATTAACCTTCAATTCTCGTTCATTCTCTGCCAAAAGCAATAAATTGCTGTAAACATGGATGATAAATATAAAGTGATAGTGGTATCACGTGCTTGCATTTCTACCAAATCGAGTTTTTCGTAATGTCGTGGCAACCAATGCGCAAGTCCCGAATAGAATGAATGGGATGAGCATGTGGCCAGCAGGGACGCTAGAGGGTTTTCATATGACGATCGCGATGACAGCGGATCCAATTTCCCCGTGAGTGTCATTTGCATAGAAATACACGTGAACAACATCGCCATCTTCATGTCGGTCAAGGAGTACGGCCCACGCTTGCTGATCAAAACTTCCATTGGTCGTGAACGTGAATTTTTTGCCCACCAGGCTTGCCTATCGTGGAAAAGCGGAAAAAACATTGCCTTTTCGAAGGATCCACGTACAAACGCAAAGTAGCGCCGGAGCGATTAACGCGCCCTCCGCAACCGCCCCGACGTGCCTGTCCGCGCCATCATCACCCTCGAGCGCTTGATTTACACACCGGCAAATAAACTTCAGCCTTCTGGTTTAAGGATCTTCATGATAAAGCACGTGTCGACGCTTTTTATGCCCTGGATGGCCCCGATATCGTTTTCAATGAAATCCGTGAGGGCCTCGACGCTTTCAGCCGAGACCTTGATCAATATGCCGCACTCGCCGGAGAGCAAGTATGCCTCGTCCACGAGGGGAAGCGACGCGATCATCTTGGCGATCGGCTTCGATGCCTTGAGCTCGGGGATGATCTTGATGGTCGCCTTGACTTTTTTCTCGCCTATCTTCTTGTCGTTGAGCACGATGGTGAACTTCTTGATGAAGTCCTCTTCACGCATGCGCTTCACCCGGCGGCGCACCGTGGCCTCGGTTTTCCCGACCAGATCGGCAATGTCCTTGAACGACTTGCTAGAGTCTTCCTTCAAGAGGTTCAAGATCTGCTTGTCGAGGTCGTCGAGTGCGGTCTTGGCGGTCTGGGCCTTGTCCTGGGGGAACTCTTCGGTCGTAGCTATCAGCTCGCAAATGTGCAAGTTTTATTCGAGATATTAATGAATATCGAGTAGAGAGTATGATTATGACCTCATAAAAGTATCGATCACGATCAACACGTGATCGTGATCGATCATTACCGCCTTGGGCATAAAGCATATCTTGAAAGGGGGTATAATAATCATCACCTCACCTCGTTGATTGACCCATGGCACCCGGAGACAAGTCCCGCAAAGGCCCGCCTTCGAAAGACGACCCTCCCGCTAATGCACCAGTCGGGCTCGAGGACTTGCTCCAGAACATCGAGAAATCCAAGCCGCTGGACGAGCTGCTCACCGAAGTCATGAACCAGGAGCTGCAAATGCAGTTCCAGAAGAAGGAGGAGCGGAAACAAGCCATCATCCGAGAGCTGGTGAGCGCATCCAAGATATACGAGAAGATGCCGCTCGAACGCCTGGCGATCAAGCTTGGCGAGGACTCGAACGAGATCCTCGACCTGCTCGAGCACATCATCTTGAACAACGAGTTCACCGGCATCGTGATCTCAGGCAAGGAACTCATCTTCAACAAGGTTCAGCGACACGACGAGCTGAATCGGAAGCCGTTCCTGGTTGTCACGACCCCTCTCGCGAAACCTGTTCTCGCGCCCGCAGGGGCCACGGTCACGCTCGAGCCGCTCAAGCGCAAGAAAGTGGATCTACGGTTCAAGGTTCTCAAGGAGCAGCCGGTCGTGCAAGAACCCGTCGAGCGGGAGAACTTGGTAGCCAGCGCGGAGGTTGCCCCAGTGTCGGGCCAGCTGCAGCTCAAGCTCGCCCTTGTGAACAACTCGGCCAAGCCCCTGGAGAACGTGCTCGTGAAGTTCCTCGTGGAAGGTGAAGTCCACCTCGTCCGGATGAAACCCTCGTACGCGGGCACCGACTGGAACAGCGAGATAACGGTTCCCAGCATCCCGGCCGGATCGAGCCGGCGCGTGCTGTTATATTTCTCGCCAGGGTTGTGCCAGCCAATCGGGTTCGACATCCTCGTGCAGTACCAGGACGCGGCAGGCAAGTTCATCGATGAAAACTTGAGCGAGAAGGTCGACCTCGCGCCGCCCGTCTTCGTAAAGAGGCAGGCCATCACCAAGGAGCACTTCCACGACATCATCACCCACCACCTCAAGATGAAGGGTATCAAGAGTTACGGCATCCCCGCCGGGCTCGCGGCCACGGACGCATACCTCATCATCAAGGAAATCCTGATCACGAACGAGTTCGAGTTCGTCGGCGAAAAGTTTCTCGAGGACAAGGGCCAGTTCCTCGGGTGGTTTTATGCAGGCTTCAAAGCGGGCGAGAAGGAGGACGAGTTCATCGTGATCGGGCAGGTGCTCAACAACAAGATGGAATTTTTCGCCATGGCCGGTGACGGCATGCAACTGCTCAGCGGCTTGACATTCCTCGCGAAGACGTTGCGCGAGAGGCTGGTCGAGAGGGGCACGATAAAGGACGAGTCGGATCTCGTCGAGCTCGTTTGCCCGTCGTGCGGCGGTGTCCTGGACGCGTTCCCGGCCCCTGGCGAGCTGCACGCATGCAAGTTCTGCGGGGCGAAACTGCAATTCTGAACTGGAAGGAGACGGGCGCGTGGTTCCTCGTTTCTTGTCGGAAGCCTGGGCTGCATGCTTGAAAAAAGAAAATAGGAGGTCGTGCGTGTTATTGTTAAAACGAAAGGCCGACCATTCCCGCCGTGACGATGCAGAGCGCCGCGATGGTCCCGATCACGACGCACATGCCCACGATCGAGATGACCTTCGCGACCTTGTTGTACATGTTCTTGCCCTCGGTCCTCTCGGCGCTCAACGCGAGCCGCCATGTGGCGAACGCCACGGGCATGAAGACGATCGAGACGATAGCGCCGATGGCGAACTTGAACGCGAGCTTGGAATCGACGAGCCCGGCACGGTCGATGTCCCTCTCCTCGACCACGTTCACCCACTCGGCGCCGTGGAGCGACTCCGCCGGGTCGATCTGCCCCTTTTGCCACCACTTTTTCTCGGCCCGGGCGGTTCCACGCTTCCCGGGGATCAAGTTGTAGCCTATCGTGCCGATGCACCACTCGAGCGTGCCCGTGTACTTGACGCGCTCCCAGAGCAGCAGCATCACGATGTAGACGCCGAACACCGCGAGCATGGACAAGCCTGTAAAGCCCCAATCGCCGCGTTTATAAGCAACGCCAAAGAACAAGCTGCCCATAACGTACGAGACGAGCCACATGATGAACTGGTTGTTGTACACGGTGAAGGCGACGAGGCCGAACCGCCTGATCATCGTGGTTTTCCTCGCGAAGCCCGATGCCCAGCCTCGGAACTCGACTATGCGCACGACGAACACGATCATCATGAGGCCTACGCCGTTGAGGCTCAAGAACTGCCACAGCCACGCCAGCGGGAACGTCACGGGGTAGTGATTGGCGCTGATGTTGAGCGGGTAGTCCGGGTACCAGTCCCGATGGTAGGAGATGCGTTTATAAAGGTCGACGATGGCCATGAACCCGTCGCCCCCCAGGCTAACGGCCAGTTCATACATGGAAACGATCGTGAAGACCACGCCGACGATGCCGACGACGAACATTATCATCCCGAGGGCCATGGACTTCTTGAAGAACCCCCGCGGCACCGATTCCTTCGGCTGCGAGATCACGATGCCGATGATGCTGCCCATGAACGAGATTGCGAGGTACGGGAAGACAGGTTCCATCGGAGCTGCCAGGAGGTTGAGGAAGAAGCCAGCGACGAGGTCGCCGAAGGGTGAGATGCCCACGACTGGCGTGTACATGTCCCGCAGGGTGAGGGGATTCTGCGCGAACGGGTAGCCGGGGACGATTGCCGCGATGCCGTCCCAAACGAGCGGGGTAACCGCAACCACGATCACGGCCAAGACGATGTATGCAGTGATCAGGAATCGCGTGTTCTTCCAGCGTTCTTTCGCCGACAAGATGCCTTGCACGACGCCGTTGAGGATGAGACACCACGCGATGGTGTGGATCGTCTCGAAATGGTATCCGCGGGATGCGAACGTCGTCCAATCGAATGCCAGGCTGCCCGGGTGCCCGGGCCCGGGCAAGTTGCCCAGGAAACCCCCGACCGCCCCGTGGTACCCGATGAGGCTCTCGACCAGGTAGGCGAAGAAGAGGAGGACGAAGCCGCCGATGACCTGGCGGGTTATTAAGTCCTTCACGGGCTTGCCGGCCTGCAACTGGCGATACATGGATACCATGTTCCCGATCGCGGACACGGCGAGGAAAAAACCTGCAAGCCCGCCGAGGAACGGGAGGACGGCAAGCGCGAGCATGTTGATCAATCCTTGATTGCCAAAATCAGCAAATATAGCATCGATGTCGAGGTAGTCACTAACCATGTGGAGCACGAGCATCATTACGATGGCCATGCCCCGGAGAAAATCGATGCTTGCGAACCGGCGCTGCGAACGCGCCGCGATCGCGTCGTGCGGGACGTTTTCGTTAGAAACGAGGGTGGTTTGCGGTGATCTTTCAGACATTCTGATGGCCCCAGGTCGATTCTAGGCACGCTCGGAAGAGGTTGTACCGATCCTCTTTTCACGAGGATCCAGCCATATACTTGGTATAAACCACAAAAAAAACATTCGCAAGCCGAGTATAAGCAAGGCGTGCTTTCCACCCTGGCGAAGTAGATGCATCCACATAAACGATCTGGCGAGCATTCAAGAACTACGCGTGGTACTAGCAGAGTAATGGACCTGGTACAGTGACGGCATGAGGAGCAAGGACGACGCTATCCAGTTTTCCACGGAGGCGGGGAAGATCGCTGCCCTCTTGCGCGATGCGAAGCACGCGATCGCCCTTACGGGGGCCGGTATCTCGACGGACAGTGGTATCCCCGACTTCAGGTCGCTGAAGACGGGCTTGTGGAACCAGAAGGATGCCGAGCATCTCACGGAGCCCGGCGCGTTCGACAAGGCCATGGAATACTTCTGGAAGTTCGGGTACAGGATCGGCAAGAAGATCCTCAAGGCCAAACCGAACCCGGGCCACCAGATACTCGCCAGGTGGGAGGCGCTCGGGCTCGTCAAGGCCATCATCACGCAGAACGTCGACGAGCTGCACCAGCGGGCAGGCTCGAAGAACGTGATCGAGATCCACGGCACCGCCTTCGAGGGAAAGTGCTTGTTCTGCCACGGGTCATATTCGATGAAGCAGATGATGCGGCTGTACGAGGAATCAAAGAAGACCTATCCTTGCTGCATTGTCTGCAGCGCGCCCGTGCGGCCGCAAGTCGTCTTGTTCGGCGAGGAACTGCCGCGGGAGGCGATGGCCAGGGCGGGAGAGGAAATCAAGGAATGCGACGTGGCATTGCTGCTCGGCTCCTCGTCGGTCGTGTACCCCGCTAACTACTTGCCCGTGCTCGTCAAGGAGAACGGGGGCAAGGTCGTCATCGTGAACCAGATGGAAACCGAGCTAGACAAGATCGCGAGCGTCGTCGTGCACGGGTCAATATCACGCGTGTTAAAACAAGTCGATTTGCTTCTAAAGGAAAAACGTGGCTGATTTAATAGCTCGCGGCACCGATTGTCGTGCCTTGAAGCAATTCCGCAGCTTTCTTGAACGTCTTTCGCAAGATCTGGAAGAAATAACCCAACTTGTATCCTTTCTTCGAAGTAGAGAGCAGCATGAAGGGAACCGAGGGGCTGACCGTTATAATCGAGTATCCTTTCTGTCCACGAACCACGACCTCGCTCACCTCGCCGTATTCGAGAGTCATGGTCACCGTGGTGCCGAGCGAGACGAGCGCAGCCGGGCTCGCGGAATACAAGTCCGCGTCGATGCGCGGCCCTATCGAGCTGTCCGCGTGGGCGATGCGCAAGCCGGTCGTTGAGATGATCGCGCAGCCCTCGAGCTCCGTCTTCGATTCGAGCTCTTCGAGCATCTCAGACAGCTGGATCTGGATTTTCGGGTCTATTTCTACTTCTTGCTTTTGGCCGGCCATATCAATAATCCATTGAAACTAAAGGTAAAAAAGCTTGTTTCGACGAATGACAAGGGGCGTACCTCGGGCGAGCGCCTTCAACTCCCTCAGCCGGTCGAGTCCCCTAACTATAAGTGGTACACGTATAATTAACCCAAGGATTGAGGAGGAAGGAGAAAAAATATCAACAGCTCGCAGCGCGTGATATCTTGTCATTTTGATGACAAGATCCGCTGGCAAGGCGGCTGTTCATCGATCGGATCGACCGCCCGGGCGAGCATCTTGTTCCCCTCGGCCCATACGAACATCTTTCCATCATACGAATACTTTTCCTTGAACCACGCGCCCCAATATGGATATGGCCAAGCTTGATGCACTCGCCACGGCTTCGCGCGAGTATCGACGACGTGCTCGTTCCCGTCATGACTCGAGTACGTGACGAACCATCCACCGCATTCTTGCAAGATGACATCGAAGCCGAAGAACACGCCGGGCCTCTCGAGCAGTTCTGCCGGCGCTTCTTTCCCCATGTCTTCCAAAGCCCATACTAAAACGTGAGCAGTGGGCGGCCGCAAGTCGCAGATGAACCGGCGCTCGGTTCGCAGCCACTCGCCCGTGGACGCATCGAGCAGCCGGAAGTCCGCGCAGGTGATGGACTTGCCCTGCGGGTCGACCGCACGCGGGGCGA
The DNA here is from genome assembly GCA_030587475.1 of Candidatus Sigynarchaeum calidifontis. GTDB lineage: Archaea > Asgardarchaeota > Lokiarchaeia > Sigyniarchaeales > Sigyniarchaeaceae > Sigyniarchaeum > Sigyniarchaeum tengchongense. The sequence continues at coordinate 3,412 of JAUQYZ010000032.1, read as the reverse complement.
TGCCCGGCTCGGAGATCCACGCGTGGCGGCGGTTGGGGACGTCCCACGCCCTCGCCCGCTCGGTTCCAACGATCAGAAACCGCTCGCCATCTGACGAGAACCGGCATTGAGCAGCAAGCAGCGACGTTCAACCCAGCCGCGAAAACCCGGCGACGAGGGGGAAAATGGAAAATGAAATAGCGGGCACGTGGCAGCTTTCAGACCATATCCAGCAGTTTTGCCTTCTTGGCCTCGTATTCCTCGTCCGTGATTGCACACATATCGAGCAGATCCTTCAGCTTCCGCAGCTGATCGAGCGGGTGCTATTAGAAGAAAAGGAGGAATTGACGTGTTTATTCGTCATCCTCGGCGGAGGTGACCGTGACCGAACCGCCGGCCGCGGAGATCTTCTCGATCGCCTTGGCGCTGGCCATTTCCACGGTGATGCTGTACTTGCCGTTGACGGTTCCCGTGCTCAGGAGCTTGTTGTACCCGAGCGCCCCGAGGTCTATCTCATACTGGCTGCCCTTCTTCGTGGCGGCTCCGGCCTTCTCGTACTCGGCCAGCCGCGTCTCGATGGTCTTGATGTCGATCGCGTTGACCTTCTTGACGACTTGCGGGGGGCGGTTGAAGCCATGCTTGCCGAGCCAGTCCGGCTCGTACCTGACGACCCACGTCCACATGTGCTTGCAAGCACCAGTCCAACCATGGCCCGCGTTGGAACCAGAGCCGCGATGTTGCGCCTGGCGACCCCAGCCGTTCGTGCGGGAACCCCTGTATTTTCCACGATTTTTCTTGTATTTTATCCCGGCCATTCAAATCATCCTCGCGAGGAGCTTGTTGATGTCGGTGCCGTGGTACCCCAGGACGCCGCCTTGTGCAAAGGTAATTTTTATTCCCTTGTTGAAGCCGCCACGTGCGGGGTGGAGCCTGAAGATGGGGACGACTTGCTTGTCAAGCTCGTGGTATTTCGCCTCTCCCTTCAAGAGCGCGTCTGCGAGCGCATCGTACGACGCGTATCCCGTCAAGTTTTTCACGCTCGCCTCGTCGAACGGGCGGCGCCCCGTGAGCCTTGCCTTCTTCTTGAGCAAGGCGACCAGGGTTTCCTTGTCGATGATGCCGTAGGCTATGTTATCCTTGCACTTGAAGAGCATTCCGTTCATCGCTGGGGACGCCCGCACGAGCGCGGCGTGGTGCTTGTGGTGCAGCCGCATGAGCCCCATTGCCATCTTGACGTCGACATTTTTCTTGACGTTGCCGCGGATGCGGATCGCCACGAGCAGTACATCGTTCAGCTCCTTCGCGTGGGCGGTTCCCGCCGGTCCCGTCGCGGCCACCACTGCCTGTTCTGCTTTCTTGGCCATTTTAATGTCGCCTGGTTAGTTTATTTGGGTATATCGGGGGAAGAGACTTTCATCGTCCTCTTCAAGGCTTCAAATGCTGCTTTTGTCATGTTCGAGGTCGAGCGCGTCTTGCCCGATGTCCTGGACCATACGTCCTTGATCCCCGCGAGTCGCAGCACGACTTTCGCCGTATCCCCGACCGCGAGCCCGATTCCTTTCGGCGCGGGGATTAACTCGATTTCGACAGAGCCGGCCTTGCCGAGCACGCGAAACGGGATCGTGTGGGGGTCGCCGCAGCCGCATTCCCAGCTGCCGCAGCCGCGCTTCACGGGGATGAGGCCAAGCTTGGCCAGATTGATAGCCTTGTGGATCGCGGGGCCGATCTCTTTGGCCTTGGCCTCGCCGAGGCCGATGTAGCCGTCGGCACCGACCACGACGGTAACCTTGAAGTTGCTGAGCTCGCCCGCGTCTGTCTGTTTCTGGACGAGCTTGACGTCGCAAACCTCTTCCTTGATACCTGGGACGAGCTTGTCGACTATCTCGACCTCTTTAATGGGCATGACGTTCGTAAAGACTTCGTCGATGCTGGTGATCCTTCCTTCATTCACCATTTTTCCCAGTTTCGTCCTAGGATCCCATTTTGGCGCTTTCGCCTTCATCGGCTCGCGGTCCCTGCCCTTGCGGCCTTTCCTGCCACTACCACCACCGCCGCCGCGGCGATCGCCCCGGCCACCGCCGGAACGCTCGGGCCTCCTTGATTCTTCTGCCATGTGATTGTCATTCTCCAATCGTTCACGAGTACTTCTTGTCGATCTCTTTCTTGATATCTGCCACGGCGGCGGATATCTTGGATGAATCCTTGACCTTGCTGAACTGGAACTGCGATGCCGATTCTTTTTTACCTTCCTTGCCGGCCTCCTTGGTCGCGTCCTTCACTTGCTTCGCGTAGGATTCGATATGTTTACCAGTGAGGCGATCCTCATCAGGGAAGACCTCTTCGTCAGTTGGAACATCGAAGCCCGCATCGATAACACCTTTCAGCGCCGCCCACGTCCGATTGATGTGAGTCCGCAGCCCGATGTCGGCGATGCCATTCGTGATGCCAGCCTTGGCTGCTTTCTTGCCGAGCAGGTACCCCGTCAAGTACGCGCAAGGAATGTTGCCCGTGCCGAACTTCCAGTCGAACTCCTTCTGGAGCTGCTTCGACGATGCCGCGGCGCGGATAATGTCGCCCTTGAGCTTGGCATCCGTGACCTGGACGATGACGTTCTTGGACGAGGGGCGTACGACGACCCGGCACCGACCGGAGATGAGCAATCTCTTGCGCGTATAGTAATTAGTCTTGCCTTCACGCCGGCGCCGGAAGGGCACGCGGTAATTGGGTCCATTTGCCATGTACGTTCACTTCGCTCCGTTTTTACTTCTTGGATTTGTGTGCCTTTTCCTTCTTGAGGACGCCCTTGTCTTGCATGTATCGCTTGAGCTGGCCCGTGTTCTTGAAATTTCCGCCCTTCGCGAGAGCATAATACTTCTGGTAGATGGCCTTGTCGATTACTTGCTTGTCTCGAAGGTTCTTGAGGAACGCGCGGATGTTGCGGATCTGAGCTATCCAGGTGGATTTCGGGTCGTTGCGCGACGACGCAACGCCCTTGTGGGTGCCAGGGCCCGAGCGACGTCCTTTCTTCTTCTGCTCGTGGATAATCTTTGCACGGGATCGGCTGACGCCTGTAGAATACCTTTTCTTTATGACACCGCTGTTGATGAGCCCGCGGATGTCCCGCATCGTGATCGCGGTGGAGATTTCGCTTGACATGAACGGGTCCATAAACACACGATTCTCGCCGCATTTCAACGCCTTCGCCGCGAGCCTGCGCTGCGCCGTGAGATTCACTTCTTGCCACCCGCCTTTTTGCTATCGTCTTTCTTGCTATCGTCTTTCTTGCTATCGACATCCACGTCCTTCAGATCATCAGCGGTGACCGATGGTTCCTCGACCTTGCCGACTGTGGCGTCGACATCCTCGGGCGCGATGATCGCTGCCTCCTCTGGAGCGGCCGAAACCCTTATACCGGGATTGAGCAGCTTGAAGC
>JAUQYZ010000347.1 GCA_030587475.1 Candidatus Sigynarchaeum calidifontis | reverse complement strand
CATCCTGGCCGAGGATGGCTTCAACCCGTCGGGGCTCAAGAAGGGCGTGACCGCCCGCATGACGCAGTACGGGGAAGCGGCGCTCGAGCGGTCGGCGCCCGCGGGAAGCGTGGCGGAGATGGACCCGCTGCACGAGCGCGTGCTGGAGACCGAGCAAGCCATCGCCAGCGAGTACCCGGACGGCGACGTGAAGGCGCTCGGCGAGCGGTTGCTGTCGGATATGGTGGCACTGTTCCAGGCATTGCAAGAACTCGGCGAGCTCGATCAACACGCCGACTTGCTCGCGCGGTGCAGCGGGCACGCGGCGGTACTCGGTGAGGCAATGGACGGCAGTGATGTCGGTGCTATTAAGGACACCTTATCCCCGATCATCGAGGACTTCAGGCTGATTTCTTCGATCTTTTAACCGTCTGGAATCTGTGGAATTCCACAGATGATGCTTATTCATCATCCTTATCTTCATCGTCAGATTCCTCGCCATTGTCATCGAAATCCTCATCGCTTATCACAGATAACTTGCAACGGGCAACTTCATCATCAGGCTTGACGATGTTAATCATTTCGGCACTGATAAAGAATTGCCCCCCTCGTTTCTTGTGCCTCAACACGAAATCAAGAACCCTTTTAAAGAACGGGAACTCGTCTATATCGATATAATCCCGATCCTCGATATGAGTGAAACTTGAACCCGTACTGTACCATATCTCTCGCTTAGAATTACACGAGAGTCTGACCGGGATTGTTTTACTCTTAAGATCGACTGTATCTTCGAAGGAATTCCATTCGGTCTCGGGTATAAGGATCAAGATTCTGTCCCCCTTTCAGCCATTTTCTTTCTTCTGGATCTGGTCATCATTCGGCTTTTTCCTTATCTATCTATGTAATGTTTCGCGTCTTAGTATGGGATCCAAGTTCCACGAGCTCCTGCAGCCAACCGAGATCCGCGACCGCGACTTGTCGGGCCAGGCCGTCGCCATCGACGGCACCGCGTGGCTGCACCAGTTCCTCAAGGTCACGCTCGCCAGCCCGAACGGCCCCGGCAACCGCCTCGTGCTCGTCGACAAGACGTGCCGCCTCATCAACCACCTCCGCGGGTTCCTCTACCGCACGCTCCATCTCGTCCAGCACGGGATATGGCCGGTCTACGTCTTCGACGGGGCGTGCGACGCCAAGGGGCGCAACGCCCTCACCCGCGAACAGCTGCACGAGAAGCACCTCGCCGCCCGAAAGATGCACGGCGAGGCCATCCAGGCCGGCGCCATCCCGCTCGCCAGGTTCATCGCGCAAAGGATGGATTTCGCGTATCCCATCGCCGAGCAGGAGTCGAAGGCGCTGCTGCGGCACCTCGGCATGCCCGTCGTCGAGGCCCCCGGCGAGGGCGAGGCGCAGTGCGCGTGTCTCGCCCGGCGCGGCGTCGTGGACGCGTTCGTGACCAAGGACGCGGACGCCTTGCTCTACGGCGCGCCCGCCGTCATCAACAACCTCGCGGTCAAGCAGAAGGTGGCCGAGCGCATCGTGTTGAAGGACGAGCTCGCGCGGCTCGGCATCACCCGTGCCCAGCTCGTGGACCTCGCGATCCTCGTGGGCACCGACTACCATCCCGGCGTGCACGGCATCGGCCCGCGCACTGCCCTCAAGTTGCTGAAGGCGCACGGGCGCATCGAGGACGTGATCGCTGCACAGCCCGGCCGGGATTGGTCGAGCCTCGGCGTCGCGAGCACCAGGCAGCCATTTTCCCCGTTCATCGACGAGTCGCGTGCTCGGTTTCTCGAGCCTGCGGTGGACGAGAAGGCGACGAGCGTGGAATGGCGGACTGCCGACGCGGGCGCGGTGCGGCGGTTCTTGCTCGAGCACCACTCGTTCTCGCCCGATCTCGTGGAGAAGGCACTAGCGGGGCTGCGAAGCGCGGTCGCATAGGTTTTTATGCAAACGATTGTTGAGGTAGATCGGCGTCCTGATGCGGCGCATCAAAAGGATGTCGCATTGGTATACAGCGTCTTGATGGAGAATATTGTTGGAAAAAGATTGATTTTGTTCGATGCTTGGAGAAAAGATGCAGATTTTGACCCGATGACTTGTCGGCGTCTGTTAATGTTTGATTCTGGAGATTAGAGGATTGTTTGCTGGTTTTCTGGATGAAAGATTGATTGGATGATAGACTGAGCAGAAGAGAGAAGGATGCCCCATCAGGATGCCACCTCTAAAAAACAACGCGGTGGTAACGACCATGACCTACGTCGACTTGCAAAAACGAGAACCGGAAGAACGCACTATCTTCAGAGTGGTACGGCGCGAGATGGCGATGCGAGCTGGATTCGATACGTGTACGTTGTGGCGGTTGTTTGAAGAAGATGAATGGTACAAGAATATCGAATTTAAAATCTATCAGAATTTGTTTGCTGTAGAAATTGTCCCGACCGTGTACAAGGAATTCATGGCGATGCAAGGGACGAGATATAATAGCGTGAGCCGAAGAGAAGCATTCTTGAGATTGATCGATGCACATGTCATATACCCGACAAGGCCCCAGCGAAAATATGGCGATGAGCAGATAGTAGACGAGTTGGTGGAGAACAGCATCTCGATGATCGTCACGGACAATGTCCGCCACTTCGAAGGAACGGGTAGCGAAGTTGTCGACTCGAAGATGGTGGCTAAACTTTTCGCGAGTGCGTTTTAAGCATTCGCATTTGCTTTTTTTTTCTTGCACCTTGCATTTTTTCTTTTAACCTCGGGACACCCGCTACATGCATGTCCCCTAAACACTTCATCCAGCGGGCCATCCAGGCCGTGCACCCCCGGGTCGTCGTGCGGTGCGCGGCGTGCGGGCGCGAAGCCCCGAAGGACATCGAGGGCGTGACGTGGGTCGTGTGCGCCGGGTGCTTGGCAGCGATGCCCGGCGCTGCTCGCGCGGCGCTCGTTGCGAAGCGGGCGGCCGTGGATCGCGCCGAGCGCGTCTTGTCGCGCGTGACGTACATCACTGGCATCTGTGGCGTGGCGAGCATCGTCGTACCGGCGCTGCTCGGTGCCAGCTACGTGGTCGCCGCCGTCTTGTTCCTCTGCGTGGTATGCGCCGCGGCGACCGTCAGCATAGCGCTCGAGCGGGCGAAGGACAAATACCACGACCAGGTGCACGAGACGCTCATCGCCAGCAAGCCCGTGCCCGATACCCGGTAGAACCTACGAAACGCCTTTCGCTCGTGAGCGATATTTCCCCTTTTTTTTTACCAGACCATGTCTCGCGGTCCTCGAGGCGAGTGCTGGAGCTAAAACACGCGTGATTAAAAGCCTCTACCCGATGATCGACCAAGGAGTGATCTACACACATGAGCGACGACGATCAACTAACGGTCAAGGTTCCCTTGAATGAGTACGAGGTCATGGTGAAGGCGGTCGAGGCGCTGGCCGACTTGCGCCGCGGCGACAAGATCGTCGTGGACAAGGCCAAGTTCGAGCAGCTGTTGAAGGTGTCGGAGCAAGTGGACAAGATGCTCGGAAAGCTCGACGACGCTCGGGAGGCGCGGGAGGCCGCCCTGGCCCCGACGAGGCGCCCTATCCCGCCGGGCATGATGATTTAAACGAGGCGAGGCAGGCCATCGGGATTTAAATTACTTGTTGCGAAAAAGGAGAGGGTGATTGCATCGTGCTGAACACGCTGAGAGTCGCGATCGGTCGTGAAACACGGGATGACTATGGAAACGTGATGACGCCCATGGTAGGCGACGTTGATGGCCCCGATCTGAACAACATGATGGATTTCGAGCCGGCCACGCTGATCGAGCGATTGCCAGACCATGGATACAAGGAGATCCTCGATGACCTGGGGATCGCGAGTCAATTCCACTCGAAGAAGCGATCCGCAAAGGATGTCAAGCACGTGATCGCGAGATTGAAGCCCCTCGTGTCAACATTTCCGAGCGACGAGGATCCACAAGCCGGCTTCGACTTCGACTGCCCGAAGGCATCGCTGCAAGAATTCATCAAGTTCCTCGAGAAGATCGCGACCCGCTGCGAGCGCACGATGGAGCAAGCATGGTTCTGCTTTCTCATCTAGGTATCGTCTCATCGCCTTGAACGTCATCACGAGCCGGGCGCCGCCATCGTGCTGGAGCAAGCATCTTGCACTTTTTTCTCCTTTATACCTCGGCTCGTCGCGACGCGCATCATGGACAGGATCGTGATCCAATGCAAAAACTGCGGCCGGCCGCTCGCGGCGCTCCCGACCATGAAGACCCGAAAATGCGCGGCTTGTGGTGCCAAGACCAAGGTGCTCGCCTTCCAGCGCGAAAAAGCCGTTCCCATTGCTGACGCGGCAGAGAAAGTGGCTACCAAGGCGAAGAAGCCACAACTTGACCCTGGCAAGACGACCGTCGTGAAGCGCCGCGCTGCGCGGCCAATAACCGACGAGGAGGGCGACGCGTGATGGAGCCGGTCATCTTGTACGCGACGAGCGCGTGCCCCGAGTGCGAGATATGTTGAAAAACTAGTGCTTTGTACCTTTTCTTAATGCATTGCACGAATCACTTCATGATCTTGAATGCGGAAGCAAGACAACCCCCCGAGCAAAGAAGTCCTTTGGAAAGCGCCTTCCGGGGAATCTGATGCTAGACCCGAGGCAAGCAAGCCGTCAGTAGAAGAAACTCTAGCTCGTGTTATTGATAGATATAACAATCCGAAGATCAAGAAGAATTTTCGTGGCTGGGTCAACGCGCTCGTGTTCCACTTCCCGGATATCGGCGAATCCTATACTTTCAAGATAAACGGGGATGAGGGCATCGAACTAAATAGGGGCGACGAGGCCAGCGCTGCGGTTCGCGTCACTATTCCCTCCGATGACCTCGCGAATGTGCTTGGCAAGAATATCAGCCCCATTAAAGCTTATTCGAGCGGGAACCTCGTTGTCAAGGGCGTGATGAAGGATCTCATGCAAATGCGGAAATTGTTGTTTTAAGGCAATGTCGACGCGATCGGGGCTGTTATCATCGATTCTCCTTGTTAAGACCGGCCATTTTATCTACCCGCGCGGCCGTGGTGCACGCATGGCATCGAGAGCAGCGGCACCGGCGAGGGCCAAGTACATCGCCGAACTCGGCGCGGTCGAATCGCACGCCGGGGCGGCGATGCTGGATTATGTATTCTCCGAGTTCCCAGATGACGATGCGAGGCGGGCACCGGATTATTTCGCCATCAAGCATGTACGCGACTTGCTCGCGGGAAAGAAGGGGGCCGACGCTCACAAGCACGGGTGGAACGTCGTGCACTTCCTCGAGGAACGGGCCTCGCCAGGCGGCGACGTGCTATCCCTCAAGCCGCCCGTCGGGGAAAATCTGCACGCCGCGCTGTCGGCCGAGCCGGGCATCATGGCGTGGTGCGACGGCTGCCGCCACCGCCATCCCTTGCTCGCGTGGAAGAAATGCTGGGCCGTGCCCGACGGCGGCGAGCAGGGCAACTGGACGTTCTTCTACATCTGCACCACGCAAGTGAAGGTGCACAAGGTAGATTTGTCAGTCCACTTCTGTTGATCATGTGCAAGAGTGCATCGGTAGGAAGGCTTCGCGACCCTCAAGATGCTCGATATCTTGTTTAATCCAGGGATCGCTATGCATAATTACTCATCCTGGATTGCCGCCTTTGAGAATCTTCCGCACATCCTAAAGATATTCATACGCATTCCCGCATGGATAACGTGGTCCTCTACCGGAAGCCGCACCTTGCTGTCGCGAACATCCGCTTGAACACCCCGCCATCGGGCACCTCGCCGCAGTCGATGAGTCCCGCCTTCTGCAAGACGTGGATCATGACATCGTTCGACGGTAGCGTCACGGCGGCGAGAACGGGGATCGGCCGGGCGAGCAACACGTCCTTCCTCGTGACTGCATGCCGCACCGCCGCCACGCCTAGCCCCTTCCCCGCCCAAGCTGCTTTGAGCACGAGTCCAAGAGTGGCGAGGCTCCGATTGCCGAGCGTAAACGTCAGCGAGAACCAGCCGAGCAGGTCGCCCGATGGTTTCGCGAACAAGCCGAAGAACCGGGGCTCCAGCACGTCGGGCGCGAGGTGCTTGATCCAAATTTCCGGCCGCGTGCCCTTGTACCGCACGGCCGTGGCGAACAAGCCCGCCTCTTGCCCCGCCATGACGTCCCGCAGGATCGTGTCGGCAGTTGCCGGGTCGCGGTGGTCGATCTGCCGCACCCGCACGCTGAATCCCCGCGCCGCCGCGTCCCACCCGTCCAGCGCCTCGTCGTACCCACCTTCGACGAGCGCGACCCCACCCGTTCGCGCTGCCAACGAGTCAACGGCCATGATGACACCTACTCGCACTTTGCTATATTTATCGACACGTTTTCTCTCTCACACTCAATGTGTGTGTGTCAAGATCTATTGACGGCTATATATACCGCGTTGCTAGCTCGCCGGGTTTTCCCTTAAAAGCCGAATTTCTGCTGCTTGGTCACTTCTCGAACTAATCACGAGAGGTGACACAAAACATCATGTCAACAGACATCGACACAGACGCTCTACAAGACATCAAGGGCATGACGCCCAAGATCATGAAGCTCCTCGTCGAGGAGGGGTTTTCCTCGCCGCATCAGATCGCCATGGCGAGCCCCGACGCCCTCACGCGCATCCAGGGCATCTCGGACAACAAGGCCCGCCAGGTCATCTACGCGGCCCGCGAGCAGCTCGGCATGTGCGAGTTCGTCAGCGTGGACCAGGTCAAGGAGAACTACGAGTGGTTCACGACCGGCTCGGAGAACGTCGACGACCTCATGGACGGCGGCATCACGACCGGCCGCATCACCGAGATCTTCGGCGGCTTCAAGTCGGGCAAGACCAACATCGCCCACACGCTCGCCATCACGGTGCAGCTCCCGAAAGCCGAGGGCGGCCTCGACGGCGACGTGGTCTACATCGACACCGAGGGCACGTTCTCCAAGGCCAAGCTCGCCCGCATCGCCCGGCGGTTCGGCATCGACCCGGCCAAGGCCCTGTCCCGCATCCACCTGGCGAAGGTCTACTCGGCCGACCACCAGCTCCAGATGATCGAGCAGTGCGAGCGCCTGCTCGCTACCTATCCCATCAAGCTGATCATCGTCGACAGCTTGATGGCCTTGCTCCGCAACGAGTACGTGGGCATCGGCTGCCTCGCGCCGCGGCAAGCCAAGCTCAACAAGATCATCCACACGCTGGGCCGCATCGCCGAGGCCAAGAACCTCGCCGTCGTCCTCACGAACCAGGTCGTCACGAAGATGCTCGGCCAGTTCGCCTACGAGGACGCGGTCGGCGGCAACATCGTGAGCCACGGCTGCCACTTCCGCTACCGGGTCAAGGCCAAGGGCTTCTCGTACAACGAGGGGCTCGTCCGGTTCATCACGGTCGTGGACTCGGTCGACCTCGCCCCCGGCACCGCCGAGTTCTACATCACGGAGGCGGGCATCGCCGACCAGGAGAAGGTCGTCTACAAGATCAAGGAAACCTCGCCCTACGAGCTCAAGGAGTCCGAGCGCGCGGCCGCGGCAAGCGGCGCGGCGCCCAAGCACAAGGCACCCAGGAAGGCAGCGGCGGTGGACGACGGCGAGGACCTCGAGGCGGCCATGGAGGCGGCCGGCACCGCGCCCGCCCGGGCTCCCGTCCCCGCGCCCGGGCTGCCCGACGACGACGTGCCCGACACGCCCAAGGAGGCCGCGCGCGAGTCGTTCCCGTGCGCCAAGTGCGGCCGCACCTTCACGTCCAAGAAGGTGCTCGCCGGGCACGCCAGGGGCTGCAAGGGCAAGCAAGC
>JAUQYZ010000340.1 GCA_030587475.1 Candidatus Sigynarchaeum calidifontis | reverse complement strand
TGGATCGCGGAAGCGGCGAGGCTGGATCCGAACCAGGCGCTCGCCGAGATGCTGGCGCAGCCGCAAGGGCTGGCACAAGCCGACGTGGCGCGCCTGGCCGCGGCCCTGGAGCTGCAAGACGCCGACGCGATCGAGCAGGTGGCGGCCGGCAAGAGCGGCGAGGTCGCCGGGGCGCTGAATGCCATCGCCTACAAGTACCGCATGGCCGACTTCTACGACGGGTACGTCAAGGCCGTGCTCGCGGGGCGGGAGCGGCAGTACATGACCGACCAGGGGTTCGCGATACCGAGCAGCGCGGCCGTGGCGCGGTTCACGGCAGCCGGCGTGGCCGGGGGCAGGGTCGGGGAGCATCTCGGCCGGTGGCTCTTCGCCGCCACGGAGCTGGGGGAAGCGACGTCCGTTTTCCCCGCCGGCACGACCATGGACGACGTCATGAAGTCCACGTACTTCCAGAACTTGCTCGGCGCCGCGGGCGCGAGCCTCGGCATCGAGCTCGGCCAAGGCACGTCGATGCTGCGCTGGGACGACGTGCGCCGCATGACGCCCGGCGAGTTCGTGTCCCGCGTGTACGACGGGGCGGGGTTCCGCGTCATCGACGCGCAATCGCCGACGCCGGTGACCGCGATCGTGCCGGGCGGGGCGGGAGCGGCGCTCGCGGCCTTCGAGCGGCCGAAGGCGTACCTGGTCGACATCTCGGCGCCCGTGCGGCTCGTGGACTTCCCCGGCCTCGAGGCGATCATGGCGGTCGGCGGGCAAGCGATGCACAGCTTGTACTCGCAGCGGGCGTGGCGTATCATCGTTGAAGCGAGTGAACGCGATCCAGGATCGAGCTCCCTCGCCGTGCTCAACGAGCCGGGATCGCTGCAGCAGATGGGCGTGGCCCTCGATCGATATATCGCCGTGCGAGTCGGGGGTGTGCTGATCGATGAAAGTGTGACGACAAGCGATCTCGTGGTTCTTGCGAAAACAAGTGGCACACCAATCTTTATCGACCCTGAACAGGTCACGCCAGACGACTTATTCGCTTATAAGCTGATGTTGCATAATATCTGGCAAAGGATGCGTCTCGTGCCAATGCCGCATCCGTTCAATGAGAACTTCTTTACGGATCAATTGATGGTTGAACAGCAGCAAGCCGTGGATCTTATGCTCACCGAGAAGACCCTCGTGAAGAATTATGCTCGGATAATACGCCAAGTGAATTCTATCTGGAAAGTGTTAAATCTACCGCATCCAGCACTCCCGGATCGTATGAAGCAATACGGGATAAGATGGGAGAAAGTGCTTGTTGGGTATAGACAAAAGGCTCTTCAATTTATTGCGCTCCAGCGTGCGATTGTTGAGGCAAATAGATTGAGTCAAAGCTCTCGTTCGTTAAGTTCTGACAACTTTAAGGCGATGTTAAGTGACTTGTTCAAGCGAATCCCGGCAGATCCAGTTATTTCTCGTTTATTGAATATTCCTTCCGAGAACGTGCTGTCTTTCGTGCATCCATCGACTTTGAAATATGTGGCGGGTGCTGATCTGAAAATCGTAATGATGGACTCGCGCTCTGGTGATCGAGACATGCTGATGAAAAATACACGTGGTGTTGTTCACGTCATCCCGATCGAGAATAAAGCTTATGAATCAATAGAAGATGCAGCTCAACAATTGAGGATGGAATTTTTACAGCAATCGATGAATGCAATCGTTCGATGGGATGATGGGTATGTTATTGAAGGGAGTGCCTTCCTTCAAGAGAGACAGCGTCTTCCTTCAAGCATCGACATCCAGCAATTGCCAATGATAATATTATGCAATTTCGCGACATTTGAATTCTTTTACACTGGCGATAGAATCCCAGAGTCTGGTTCGATGCAGTTCTTGCATCAATACTTGGAGGGATTGGCGTCGCAAGGTGTTGACGTGAGGAACATCAAGATCTCGCCTGGTCTGGCGAGATATATTAGTTCGGTGATGGATCCGGACTCAAACTTAGTACGCAATTATATTCCTGTCTGGCCGGATTATACTAAAATTAGATCGGGTGATACACTTTCCTTTGGAGATGCGAAATATTATCATTCGCAAGATGGGTCTGTTAGAGGCGCGAGATATAATCAACAGACTGCGAACTGGGAGATTGCGATAGAATATAGAATAAAAACCCAGGATTCGCCAAAAGTGTATAAGACTGGAATTATTTATGTTCCGATTATCAATTGGGTGAGCTCGACCACGTATTCGACTGCTGACGCGCTGGTTAAGGCATTTACGCTTGTATCGCTGATGGGGGATATATATCACGACTATCTGGCTTCGGCGAGGCGGCCCACGACGAGCCAGGCGAATGGCTGGCGAACAACCATCCGATCGTGGAATATCCCTGCGAGTTGGAGCTTGGCCATCAAGCCCTTGATTGGAAAGAGTATAAATATCATGGCCGAGATTCTGAATCTGTATTTCATGTATTCTGCTTGACAGAGGCGACGAATACGACCAAGCGGATCGGGATCGAGCGCATCGTGATTGAAAAGGATGAGGGGATTCCCCTTTTGCACACGGGTTATACTTGCCATTCGATTAGGGAATTAGATAGTTTTATTGCGAATGTTCAAGAAACCCTCGATGTGGGGAACGTTCGCGGGATTTATTACGTGATATACTTCGAGGATGGTCGCCAATTCAAAGGGACTTTCGGTTTGGAGAAGAATGCAGAAAAGTTTGATTTTAAGCGATATATCACTCATTATTTGTTCAATATGAAAACCCAATTGAGAACGACCGACGAGCTCGAGGAAGACGTGGACAATCTCGTCAAAAACTACGATCTGGGCATTCAGAAATTGCCGGATATCGATTTCCAGAATATAACCCATGAATACAAGGAAAACGAGGTGTTCCTCGAAGCGATCGAGCGCTTCGAGAAATCGGAGCACGATCTCAAGGAGCGAGTCAAGGAACTCAATTGCTTGTATGGCATCTCCAAGATAGCAGACGACGCGGAATCCGTCGAGCAGCTGTTGGAGGAAGTCGTCATGCTCATCCCGCCAGCGATGCAGTTCCCCGAGCTGACGACGAGCCAGATCAAGTACAGCGGGAAAGTATACAAGACCGCCATCTTCAAGGAGACGCCGTACAAGTTAAACACGTCGATCGACATTGCAGGCAAGCGGCTCGAGATCGACATCTTCTACCTCCAGGATCTGCCGTTCCTAGAGTTTGAAACGTTCCTTATCCGCGACATTGGCACGCGGCTCAAGGTGACCATCGAAACGAAGGAGGAGATGAAAAAGCAAGTCCTGGATGCCCGCATGAAGGCCATCATGGAGAATTATGAACACTTGGAAAAAATTGTCAAGGATCGAGGCACGCTTTCTGATATTGACCCGGTCGACAAGCAGATCATCAGCTTGCTATCCCAGGACGGCCGGATGAAGCTCGTCGACATCGGCGAGAAGCTGTCGGTCGAGGACAAGCAAGGTTATTCGCACGTCGGGGTGAAAAACCGCATCACGAAGCTGCTCGAAGCGGACGCGATCCGCATCCAGGCAACCATGAACCTGCAAAAATACAAGGTGGTCATCGGGATCATGTTACTCGAAACCGGATCCGCCGTCGACACCTGCCGCGTGGTCGAGCTCTACAAGAACTGCCCCCGGGTGCTGTTTTGCTTCGAGTCGGTCGGGAAATACAACTTGATCTACGGGATCCTCGCCGAGGGCATCGACGAGTTGCAGGCATTCATCAACACGTGCTCGCCCAAGACCGAGCCGGGCGTGAAAGATTCCCAGATCTTGATATCGACGCGCATCGTGGAACCGGAGTTTTTCCCGACGCGGTATTTCAAGCCCGGCGATCCCGTATGCGAGAAGCACAAGGACGGGTCTTGTCGCTCGTGCCCCAGAGGTGGAGTATCCTTCAAACCACATGACAATGGCGGCAAGATACATTCCTTGGACGACGATTAAACCACGATTCGTAACGCTTGATTTATCCTTGTTCATGCTTATTCCTTATAACCTTCACGAGTCTCATCTAATCCAGAAATCACCGTTCTCGTGCTTGGCGATTCTTCGTGAATGTTTCCTCCAGAAATTCCAGGCTAGGTTGGATCGTGAGGGGGTAGTTCTTGTCGATGCATGCCATGCATAGATCGTTTTTTCCCAGGCCGATGCTGTCCACCAATCCGTCGATCGTTTGGTACGCGAGGGAATCGGCACCGAGGATCCGGCATATCTCGTCCACGGAATGTTTCGATGCTATCAGCTCGTTTCGTGTCGGGAAATCGATGCCCATGAAGCATGGATACTTGATCGGCGGGCAAGAGATGCGCAAGTGGACTGACCTGGCACCGTTATTCTTGAGTAAACGTACGATCTTCTCGGTCGTCGTTCCTCGCACGATGCTGTCGTCGATCAAGATGACATCCCTCCCCTCGAGCGTCTTCTTGTCTGGAAAGAGTTTCAAGTTCACGAGCGATCGCCGCTTGTCTTGACCGGGCATGATGAACGTGCGCGTGATGTACCGGTTCTTGATGAGCGCTTCCTCGAAAGGTAAACCCGACGCCTGAGCATAGCCAAGCGCTGCCGACCGGCCAGAATCGGGTACCGGGACTACGATGGCATTTTCCGACATGACCGGCGCGATCTTGAACAAGTTGGCACCGAGTTTCTTGCGGGTCTCGTAGACCGAGATACCATCGAGTTCCGACGTGTTGTTCGCGAAATAAATGAATTCGAATTGGCACAAGGCATGCCGGTCACAGTTGATCGTTGATTCCGAGCACAATGGCTCGTTCATGTGCAGATGCACGATTTCTCCTGGCTTGACGTGGCCCGTTACTTTCCCAGAGAGCGCGTCTATCGCACACGTCTCGGATGCAAGAATCTGGAGCCGGGTCTCGTGGCCATTGCCTGCCGTGAATTCACCATAGCACAAGGGCTTGTACCCGCGAGGGTCGCGGAAACCGAAGAGATCTCCCGCCTCCGTCATGATAATGATTGCATAGCTACCATCCAAGGTTTTCATGAGGATGTTGATAATCTCCACCCAATCGTCCCGTTTTTTGTGTATATCTGCGATCAGGTGAGAAATCACTTCAGTATCGACCGATGTTGTGAACACGTGGCCATTCTCCTCGAGCCTCTTCCGCAGGGGTGTATAATTCGTGATGGTACCGTTGAAGACAATTGCGAAGTTTATCTCGTTGGATTGGAAGAACCACGGCTGCGCGCATGCCACGTCGGTCGATGAAGACACCGTGCCATAGCGGACGTGCCCAAGTGCGATGTTTCCACCCAGTCCCGTGATCTTTTCAGGGCTCAAGACGTCGTTCACGAGGCCGACGTCCCTGTACCGGTAGATGGAACGGCCTGGTCGCATCACTACTATGCCCGCTGCTTCTTGCCCGCGGTGCTGAAGTGCCATCAAGCCCGTGTATATGAATTGCGCGACGTTCATGCAAGGATCGTCGCACATGATGGCGAAAACGCCGCATTGCTCGCGGAGCTTGTCTAGTTCGGGATTGTCTTTACCCGGTTGCGTATTCGTATCGTTCATGGCTCTTTAACCCTCGGATTGAAGTGTTCGATAGCAGGAAACACGAGATTTCGCAAACGAAAGACCGTCAAATCCTGGACGAAGACCGAGATCCTCGGGAACCGCAGGCCATGCATCACGCGACGAAGCCCTGGACGCCTATTCCTCTTGCCTCCCAAAGTAAGCCGTCGATTGTATTGCTGTACTTTATAGGGGGTTTATCCGCCTGGAAACCGACGCACGTGAAAATGTCGGTCGCGGATGCAAACGCTGAAGGGACGCCAGGCACTTCATCGATAACCGATCCCTGGATTAGGGAATGTATGTTCCTCTTTTATGCTTGTACATGTCAATCAATAAGGATCGCGTGGTTTCAAAAGGAAGTAACACGAGGAACTAAGCTTTCATGAATTGGGTTTCCATCGAGCTGATATTTACAAAAAAGCAAGAACTTCACTTCTCCATTTACGATATTAACTCGTTAACGCATCTTCATCGCTTGATATACACTAACAATTCGGGAGGTCTCGGGACTTCTTGTCTCCAGTTCAGAACGAAAGAAAGAAAAAAAAACACGATTATAACATGTGCAAATATTCCTTGATTTCCCAGTCCGTGACGGCGATGCGGAAGCGGTCCCACTCGCACTTCTTGTTGGTAATGTAATAGTTGAAAACGCTTTCACCAAGCGTTTCCTTGAGGAACTTGCTCTTTTCCGCGATGTTGATCGCCTCCAGTAGGCTGCCCGGCATCTCCTTGATGTTCAGGCCATTCCGCTCGTCACACCCGAGATGGAAGATGTTCTTCTCCACGGGCGGGGCGAGCTCGAGCCCTTCCTCGATGCCCTTCAAGCCAGCTCCGAGCATGACCGTGAACGCGAGGTACGGGTTCGACGAAGGGTCGGGGCATCGAAGCTCGCATCGAGTTGCCTTTTCCTTGGTCGGTTTGTACATGGGCAAGCGGACCAGGGCCGACCGGTTGCGGCGAGCCCACGCGAGGTACACGGGAGCCTCATAACCAGGCACGAGGCGCTTGTAGGAGTTCACCCACGGGTTCGTGATGATCGCGAACTCGGGGGCATACTTGAGCAGGCCAGCGATGTAGGACTTGCCTGTCTTGGTCAAATGGTACTCGTCGTCTGGATCCCAGAAAGCATTCTTGTCGCCCGTGAACAACGACTGGTGGCAGTGCATGCCGCTGCCATTGATGCCTTGAACTGGTTTCGGCATGAAGGTGGCGGCGACACCGAACTTCTGGGCGATTGCCTTGACCACGTGCTTGTAGGTGATCGTCCAATCCGCCATGGTCAAGCCGTCCGCATAGTGCATGTCGATCTCGTGCTGGGAAGGGCTTACTTCGTGGTGGGACTTCTCGATCTGGATGCCCATGCCTTCCAAGGCTAGCACGGTCTCCCTGCGGAGCTCGATGTCGAATGCCTTGGATGATTGGTCGAAATAACCGACCTTTTCGATGAATTCAGTGCTTTCATCGTTACGGAAATAGAAATACTCGAGTTCCGGCCCGATGTAGAAGGTGAATCCCTTGTCGGCTGCTTTCTTGATCATTTTCTTGAGCACGTACCTCGGATCTGCCTCCAGGGGGGTACCATCCGGATTCGATATGTCCGCGAACATCCGGGCGACGGCTTGTTCCTTCGGCCGCCAGGGCAAGATCTGGAACGTCGACGCGTCAGGCCACCCGACAACATCGCTCTCCTCTATGCCGGTGAAGCCTTGGATGCTCGATCCATCGAATCCCAGGCCCTCGTTGAAGGCACCCTCTAACTCGTCAGGGGTGATCGCGAAACTCTTCAAGAAACCGAGCACGTCCGTAAACCATATCCGAATGAAACCAACATTTCGTTCTTGAACCGTCTTCATTATATCTTCTTTTGTCGCCATGAGTGATCCACTCGATTTCACGAATCTCGTCTGTTTTTAGAAGATCGTTCACCCGCCTATCGATCCCACGCAACAGTGGTGCACGATCAACATGAACCTTGAACCCACGTCATTTCAATAATCTTGAGTTGACGAGTTATACCCGAATATAAAAGCCGGATTGTAGAAATGGTAAAAATGTCGTGCTAAATTGAACAAGTAAAAACTTTCACCAAATGTAAGTGAACACCTTAAGAAAGTCAAGGTTATTTTACTTCTTCGTCGGACCTGTTTCACGTTGAATGCCACGGCGTTGGCATGCTTACATTCCTCGAAGAAGGAACTGATGTCGATGCCGCGCACGTCGTCACTTGTCGACGTAGCAAAAGCCACGCTGCTCCATCGAGTTCATGTACATCTTGATCACGCGATAATTCCCGCATGATCTCGCATCGATGACTTTTAAAGCATCGTGCAGGTTTTCTGCATCGTCGACGTAATCGTCCAGGGAGTTCGGGAGCATCGAGATCGTGTCCTTCCTTATCGCATATCCATCCTTCCCGGGATACAAGGCAAAATATAACATGTCGAATTCAACCAGATCATTAAAGAAATGCGTTCCGAGTGAAACGTCCGGGATGAGGCCCTGGTGCATTTCGGCGATTTCACCGACGATGGACACGTTGTTAATCTCGGAGAAAGACACGGGGATGCCAAGGGATGGCATCGTCGTTGCCCACCTTCCTGGGCCGATAATGGCGATTTTGCGCCCCTTGCAGGCCACATGGGCGTTTATCCTCCCGATCGCCCGTGCAATGGCATACCTGTCGCGGTCGGCAAGCTGGCCGTATCGCTCGGGTTCCACGTAGACGAGGATATCGATGGCAGTTGCAATGCTGGTACCGATGATCGGGCCTTCTGTCTTGAACAACAATTTTTCCTCGTGGATTTCCCCTGGCCGATCGACCGAGGGTATGTCGCGTTTCACCTGGAATGGCCGGCACTGGAGCACGTTGATCGTGTATTCTGCATTGCTTGAAAAATTAGCCGTGAACTCGATGTCAACAGGATACGAGTATGCATCTTCGAGCAATTTGAGTAACGAGAGCATGTCCTTTGGAAAGTCGGTTTTGCCCAATACCTCGTCGAACGAAAGGATATCGGCGTTCTCCGAGAACAGGTGCATGGGAAGGGTGCCTTGTATCTCAGGCGATATTTTGTAGAAGTGCGGCGATGTAAACGAGTTCTCTTGGAGGTCAAGCATGTCAACTCGCTTTTGCGAATATTTCTTGATTGCCACGTCGCTTTTTAGTAGCCTCGCTGCGGGGTTGTTCAATGCAACGAGGCGCGTGTAATCATCCTTCCGCTCTACTGCGCGAGTCCCGAGGCCGAAAACCAGGCGTAAGAAGCCTGCCCTTGGATCGATGTCCTTGCTCCAAGCGAACGGGTTGAACGAATAACCCACGCCAGCAAGCTGCGGGAAGTAATACTTGCCGTGCACGTCTCCCGAGACCCGCATGACGAGCAGGGCCATCTGCTCGTCTTTATCTAGCAAGTTTCTCGAACGCCGGTATTCGAGAGCATTTTCGTTGATGCTGCTCGCGTAAATCGACTTCACGGCGTCGATGAAATTCGCGAGACGCTCTTCAGGTGTACCTTGATTTGGACAGAAAATACTCGTGTATTTTCCAGAAAAGGCGTTTCCGTATGCATCTTCTAGCAAGCTGCTGGATCGAACGATGATGGGGCTTTGTCCGAAATAATCCAACATCCGAACAAACTGTTCGATGATGTAGCGCGGAAAACTACCTTCCAGGATGCGTATCCTGGTTTCCTCTATCCCCTCCAGGAACGTGGCCGGGTTTGACAGCCTTTGACGACCCCACCATGCCTGGTTCCTCACCAGGTACGTGTAGAACACGTCCGACCCGATGAAAAAAGAGTCATGGAGCTCCAACCGGGCAGCTAGCGCAGGAGCACCCTTGTTCAATATAGCCTGGGCCAGGAGCATGCCCACCGCCTTGCCACCTATCAAGCCCGTACCGATCATGCGCTTCCCGATGGAGAGCAAGACCGGCAAGTCGAGGTACTTGGCAGCGAGCTCGAACAGCCGCTTCTCGCGCGCGATGAACATCCGAAGCAGCTTGAACTGCACGCGTTCATTTTCCTCGGATGATATTATGCCGGCTTTCATTCGCTCGATCACGTTGCTCGCGTGTTGGAGGGTTACCTTCCACGTGTCAACGCGTGTCTCGGTGAAGTCGAGCCGGGAATGGAGCGTGTCTGAAAAGAAACGGGCAACGTCGCTGCTCCTAGTTACAGGGGTTAACGCCTTCCCGTGGAGCTCGTGCAGCATGTACATGGTCGGCGAGTGGCGCTTGAACACCTTGATGGGATGGACGTAGATGCCATCACCATGGTGATACACGTCGATAATGACTTGGGCAGTGTTCTGGATAGCTTCGATAACTTGAGACGCATGGCGGTTCCTGATCAGCGCAAAGTAGGCGTATGTATCGAATTCGAAAAGGTACGGACACGTCAATTGGAAGAAATTACCGAGCATGATGTCACTGTACCAGTCAACTGCGAGATCAGACAAGCAATCGAAGACATAGCAGGCGCCCTTGCCCGCTTGCTCGATGATCGAAAGGATCGAGCCGATGAACGCCTCGAACCCGGCCGCGGGATTGAGATCGTGGCAATCCCCGGCGAAATCTACCGACATGAGGGGCGCGTGGCTTGCAAACCGGAAATGGATT
Organism: Candidatus Sigynarchaeum calidifontis; assembly: GCA_030587475.1. Lineage (GTDB taxonomy): Archaea > Asgardarchaeota > Lokiarchaeia > Sigyniarchaeales > Sigyniarchaeaceae > Sigyniarchaeum > Sigyniarchaeum tengchongense. The sequence continues at coordinate 4,472 of JAUQYZ010000340.1, read as the reverse complement.
AGCTTGCGACCGTTCTTTACAACATCATCGCAGAACAATCGCACGAACGGCACGTAATCGATTATATTGTCCACTTGGAAGACGACGTTATCCCCAGGCCTCAAGCCGGTGATGACCGCATCGAGGGATGGCATGCCGGTTCCCTGGCTATCGGGCTGATTGCTCATGATCATGGCATATATCCCGTCGGGCATATAAAACCGCGTGCGTCCGACACCTCGACCGCGGGGCGTGATCGCTCATCTATAGGTGTCGCACTTGCATCCATCTAATGGATGTAAGACACGGGGCTATACGCCAAGGTGGAGGACGCCCGTTATCGCCCGCTTGCTTGTCTTGACTGCTCGACAAGCCTTAGCCTAGATAAACCGGGCCTTGATGTCCAAGTTTGACCAAGCTTGAAATAACGGTTTGAAACGGACGTGCCACAAGCCTTTAATGCCGAGGGCCACGTGATTCCACGTGGCCACTCATGCCCCGAAAAAATGCCGTGATCGCGTGCGCGATCGCATGCCTGGTCGCTTGCTCGTGTTTTAGCCCAGCAAGTGCGCGTATCGGTGTCCAGGATGTCGATCAGAAGCCTTGGGTGTTCGGGGCGAGATGGTCTTTCACGTGGACCATCAAGGAATCACCTGCAATTTTTGAACGCAACACCAGGATGAGATTTGCCATTATCGAGATACGCCCCGTTTTATCCGGTTCGACCGTGGTTGCACGACAGCTGATCGGAAATCTTAGCCGCGAGCTGAACCTGGGTGAAAAGCAATGGCTGACGATGAAGTCGCTGACATCCTACGCGGAATTCGACGTTCAAACGGAAGTGTACACCCTCACCGCGGATGCCATCGGAGACAACGTGCTCGTACTTCCAATGGATCTTGCCATACCCATATTTCAATTCAAGATAGCATACGCGTCCCGGTGCAACGACACGAATTGGAACATCACGATGGACCAAAATGCATTGATCTATGATGCAAGAAACAAGACGGCGCCTGACGAGCGCATCCGCATCGATTTCAACGACAAGGGTATCGTGGAAGACCTCTTCATGACCTACCAGAACGGCACGACCAAGTTCCACATGATCCTGGAGTCCACATACGATCCCAATTCGGACTTCACCATTCTCTTCACCTCGTTGCTATTCTTGTCCATCGGAGTTGGCATCGCGCTAATCATAGCGCTGCTCTTCAAGAAGTACAATATCGATGCCCGTGTCCTCTTCACGGGCCAGAAACGCCCCCGGGAAGCCGAGCTAGGGGAGCCAGGATCCCTTGACAAGAAGGGGGATGATTTTTAGGTGACGCATCGGTAACGAGAATCGTGACGATGAGAACGGATTCCTCTTTCGATCTCAAGCCCGTGTTCGAACCCGACACGATAGCGGTCGTCGGAGTTAGCACCTCCAATCTTTTCAACCCGGGCTTCATCATTTACCAGCGGAATCTCATCATCAAGGGATACACGTCTGGGAAGGTTTTTGGCATCAATCCGAAAGGTGGCTCGATCGAGGGCACGGAACTCAAGAGGTCCCTGTTCGACATTCCGAAGAACATCGACGTTATAGTCATGTGCCTAAAGGCTGGCGATTCCCTGCCGGTCTTCAAGGATGCCATCGAGCTTGGTGTGAAGGGATTCATCGTTATTTCCGGCGGGTTCGCGGAGACCGGCCCGGAAGGGAAGGCGATCCAGGACGAGATGGCCAGGCTTTCGCTTCGCCACGGGGTGCCGCTTATCGGGCCCAACTGCGTCGGTGTGTATAACCCCCCCTACATCAACACGATAATCATCCCGAACGAAAGGTTCGTCGTTCCAAAATCGAGAGGAAACATGGGTATTGTCTCCCAGTCGGGAGGCGTGCTGCTGGACCAGTTCTTTTGCAAGAATTTCGAGCGGGACGTGGCCATATCGAAGGCAGTCTCGCTGGGCAACAAGGCCGTGATCGACGAAGTGGAAATACTCGGTTATTTCGAGCACGACCCGCAGACGGAAGTCATCGGGTTCTATCTCGAGGGATTTGCAAACCAGCGCGGCCGGGAGTTCTTGCTCAAGAGCAGGGAGACGAACAAGACGATCTTGATGCTCAAGGGGGGAAAGTCCGAGCGGGGCATGAAGGCCGCATCATCGCACACGGCCGCGATCGCGTCGAACGATCTGGTCCTCGAAGGTGCCCTCAAGCAGTTCTCGATCATCAACGTGAACACGGAGCAAGAGCTCGTTGCCTATGTCAAGGCGTTTTCCTTGCTCGCTGGAGAAAACAAGCCCTTCTTCACGAACTCATTTAGCGGGAACATGGCGACCATCACGGTCTCGGGCGGTCACGGGGTGCTCTCTACCGACATCTCGGACAGATACAACCTGGGCCTGCTGGAATTTTCCGATGCCGAGATGAACGACATCCGTGATGCTTTAAGCCCGACCGTGCGGAATATCGCCGGTCTCGGTAACCCGATTGATCTCACGGGTAGCTGCAATGACGATGACGTGGTACACGTGCTCGAGGTGCTCATGAAGAACAAGCGGGTCGAGCTTGTCTTGCTCTTGATCTTGCCCTACCCCCCAATGCTCTCCATGTCGCTGGGAAGCCGCATTGCCAGCGTGGTTCGCCTCTACCGAAAACCGATCATCACCTACCTGCCGTGGCTCGCGAAGTACGAGATGATCAAGGAACCATTGAACGAGGCGAATATTCCCGTGGGGAACAGCATCGAGGAGGCGCTGCTCATGGCCAAGGCGGTGCAGATGAGGGCGATGGCTTTGAAGCGCGCGAAGTACAACAAGATTATCGACGCGCAAGATGTCCTCATCTCCGATTACCAGGAATTCACGCACGTGCTCGGGGAGATCAACAAGCAGCGGGAGAAAAAAAAAAGGAACGTCATGCCCGAAGGCGGGTGTTGACGGGTCGAGGCACTATCGAACAGAGGCTGGAATAAAAGGCTTTCTTGGTTGCCGTATCAGTCTTTCTTGTCACCTTTTTCATCCGCTTTCGCTCCAACCGCACCATCGTCGCCCTTTTTATCCACTTGTTCGGCCTTTTCGATATCCTTCTCCGTGACGACCTTGATCGGAGGACTCGGAACTGGAGATTCTTTGGTGGTGTCCGGTGCTTTTTCAGCGCTTGGCTCGCCAGATCCAGCCTTGTCTGGCACGGTCGCCTCGATTTTTTCGGCTGGCTTTCTCTTTGAAGCCTTGCGCTCGGCCTTGGCCTTTTCCTTGGCGGCTTCTCGCTCGGCCTCCTTTACCTCCTTTGCTTCCCGCTTGGCACGGCTATCTGACGTCGCGTAGCCGAGGGGGCGCCATATCACGTTCAAGTACAGAGCAACGATGATGATGGCCGCGAAGATGATGATGTACAGCGCGTATCCCGTCGCGCTGCGCGGCGGGATAGCTTGACCCAGGGCGGTTAAAGGCCCCTGGAGCAGTGTCCCGAAGAATTCACCGAGCGGGATGAGGAGGTTGCCGAAAAAGCCAAGGAAATTGGTGATGAACGGCATGGCCGGGCGAAGGAAGTTGATGATTGGATTGCTAGTTTGCATTATCGAGAGAGAGAGCGACGTGTTGGCGATAAACATCAGAGGAGCGACGAAGATCGCCGTGATCTTGACCTTCCCGTTTTTCATCATACCTTCACCCCCAGGTTCTCTGCTGCAATCCGCTCTTCCTCGCGCACTTTATCGAGTGAATAGACCATTTTTTTCCGCTGATCCTTGATGGCGATGGCTAAATCAAAGATAGCCAGTAAAGAATTCAACACGACGATTCCAAACACGAAAAAAACGAAAGCATCGAGGGAGATAATGACTTCTCCGATATTAGTGATCGTGATGGGAATTTGTGACAAGCCGGAGAACTTTATGATGTAGGAATACGAGGCCGCTCCCAACAAGTTGAACAGCGAGAGTATAGCCTTTCGTTTCGAGTACTTGGGCGAGCTCCCCTTCGCGAATGCGATACCCACCTGGATGATGCCCATGGCGATGATGTAGAAGAGGATGTCGTCGATTTTTTCCCTGAAGAGGTCTATCGTGAACCCGCTCTCGATGGGAATCGTCAAGCTCTTGGCCACCGTCAGCCCGATCCACGGGATGATCACGTACGAGGCGAGGGCGATGGCGGCCGATATAATGCCCGAGAAGATGTTCTTTGCTGCACCCATGACGATCACCTCGTCCAATTCCATACCTTGAGGTTTGTAAACTTGAAATCAAACCGGAACGTAAGGACTAAGTGATTTGATCAGTCTAAAATAAGGCGTTAGTACTAAATATTCCTTGATTTTTCGCGGGATCACAAGGTTACACCACCCGGTTAACGGCGGGTAATGTTCCGATCCCTTCAATGATCACGTGTCATGATCGGGCTACATTGCTGCTGCATGGGATGAGAAAAGGAAGGATGAATGCTTGGCATCGACATGTAGCACTACCACACGCGGGCACGATGCCAACCATCCCGGCAGCGTGGCA
>JAUQYZ010000285.1 GCA_030587475.1 Candidatus Sigynarchaeum calidifontis | reverse complement strand
CATCGTGACCCCGGCTTTCCGATGCCAAGTAGAGGATGACATGGCCCGTGACGATGACCCAGAGCCAGTGGTTCTTGCCATCCATCGGCACGCCGGTCTCGTCCACGCATGCAAATGACGTGTCCTTGACCGCGGCGCGGAACGCCTCGAACACCTGCCGAACTTGCGGCTCCCAGCGGATCATCCAGTCGATGAACGCGACGATCGTCGGGATGATCTCCGGATTCTTCTTTGCAAAAAATCGGATAAGGGTTCAGCGCATGCCGTCCCACGTGCCGCGGCGATCAAGCCGATCCTCCATTACCAGCGAGATCAAACCGATCCCATAATGCAGCCGGGCAAGACGCCCGAAATCCTTCGCCACGATCTGATGGCACCCCGGACAACGATACCGGTAGATCACGTGCCGAACGCTTTCCAGGAGCATCCCATTTTCAAGCTCCACGACATCGATGATGACGTGATACCACTTCCCGGCAGGCCGGGTGCTTTCAAGCGACCTCCCGCAACGAGGACATCGAGTTAGCCGCCAGTCTACTTCCCGGGTGATCTTTTTCGGTACCTTGAACCCGCCGCCCCTCTTCCCCTTCGGCTTGCCGGTTCGCTTGTTCCGGGGCGCGGTGGCGTCGCCATTAACAGCGATACCTGCACCTGGAGCGGCAAGCTTGGATTGCCGCCGCTTGCGGGCCGCCATCCGAACGTTCTTGTTCCCATCACGGTACCCGGCGAGGTTTTCCGCCTTCTTCTGCCTCCGGGCCTTGAGTTTCAGGTTTTCGACCTTCAACCGGGCGTTTTCAGCTTCGAGCTCCGCCATCCGGGCGGCCACCGTTCCGTTCCCAGTCGCGGCCTCGTCCCCGGTTCCAAATCCGTGATCACCAGGAATTTCCTGGAGGGAAGCCATCCCCGGCAGCACATCGCATCGATGTTCATGCCCGTGGACGCTGTCACACGACGTTGCATCGGTATCTTTGTCGGATGTTTTACGTCGAGAGCGTCGCTTCCCTCGCTTCAAGGCCATAGTAAAGGCTAGCGCGACCATCATCGCGACAGGAAATAAGACCACGGGATGCACGTGATCGGATCACGGCACGACGGATTTAAACTTCATGACCGTGCCTAGTAAATTTATTGGATCTGGAGACTTAGTCCGTACCATTTTAAGAACTAAAATAATTAAAGATGATCACCTAATCAATTAGTGAGCGTCCGTGAATCAAGAAGGTACTGCCGAGCATTTTTTCGAACTTGGCAAATATCATTCCAACTTGAAGAACGCGCGGAACGCGATCGGCAATTACAAGAAAGCGGTCGAGATCGACCCGTCCTTTTACCAGGCGTGGAGCAACATGGGCGCCGAGTACTTCCAGTTGAAGGAGTTCGACAGCGCCGTCGACGCGTGCAAGAGAGCTATCGAGGCCAAGAACGACGACCCCCACGCCTGGCTCACGCTTGCCGCGTCGTTCTTCCAGACCGGCGACGACGGGCGGGCGCTGTTTTGCTTCCAGCAAGCCGCCCGGTTCGGCAGCCAGAAGGCGACCAAGTTCCTTGAAAATGCCAAGAAACTCGGCGACAAGCTCTTGAGCGCAAAGCCTGTCAACGTGTTCAAGGAGATAATCAAGAAAAAAGAAGCAGACAAGGTGAAGGCCGAGAGTGGACCCGCCCCGGGCGTGATCACCCTCGATCCCTCCGACCACGGCAAGTACATCGAGAACCTGGCCGGCTTCTTGCTCCAGCTCGGTAGCCACCTCCAGAAGAGCACGGGCGGCGTCATCTCCTTTCTCGAGCTGTTCGCGCGTGTCAAGAAGGACCTCGCGTCGTTTACGGGCACGCCCGCCGACGTACTCGAGGCGCTCGCCTACCTCGAGGAGCACAGCCTCATCGTCGGCACGCGCACGCTGGAGGGCACCAACTTCACGGTCGTGGAATTCGTGCCCGTGGACTTCACGCCCGATGTTCAACACGTGTTGAACCTGGCATCCGAAACCGGCATGCTCACGGTCGACGAGGTCGCGAAGCGGACGGCGTGGGACGAGTTTCGCATCGTGCGCGCCATCGAGGTGCTCGAGGAAAAGGGCGTCGCGAGGAAGACCACGACGTACAAGGACGGCACGCGGTGGCATTTCCCGGGCTTGAATTTGAAGCTTGCGGATGAAAAGAAGGGGGAAAAAGCAGCCCCGGCCAAGCCTACACGATCGACTTCAAGTCGGTGAACAGTCCCGCGTCCCGAACCGTCTCGTAGAGCCTCGTGTACACGGCCATTACTTGCTTGTACTTGTCTTGCGCGGCCTTGTCCGGCTGTATCTTGTCCTTGATCACGATGAACTCGTTGGCTGCCTTCGATACGTCAGTAAACAGCCCCGCCCCGACCGATGCCAGCAGCGCCGCGCCGACTGCCGTCGACTCTTCGTATTGCGGGCGGGTGCACGGCACGCCGCACACGTCTGCGAGGATCCGGCTCCAGATCTGGCTTCGGCTCCCGCCGCCCGTGAGCCGCAGCTCGCTCGTGTCGAGCCCCATCTCCTTGAAGACGTCCAGGTTCTTCTTGACGTCGAACGACGTGCCCTCCATGATGGAGCGGTAAATGTCGCCGCGCTGGTGGCCCGCGGCCAGGCCGAAGAGTGTGCCCCTCGCGTCGGGGTTCCAGTAGGGCGCGCCCGCGCCGACGATGAACGGGAGGAAGAGCAGGCCCTTGGCACCGGCGGGCGATGTTTCGGCCTTCTTGTCGATGACTTGGTACGGGGTCTTGTTGTTGGCTGCGGCCTCGTCGCACTCGGCGTGGCCGAGCGTGTCGCGCGCCCAGCGGAGCAGCGAGCCCGTGGAAAACATGGAGGCCTCGACCACGTAGGAATTCTCGATGGCGGCGCACGAGCACAGCACGCGTGCCTTCGGGTCGAGCTTGACGCTGGCCGCGTAGGAGATCAAGAACGTGCCCGTGCCCATGGTGCACTTGACGCGCCCCTTCTCGGTCACGCCGACCCCGAGCGCCGCGCATTGCTGGTCGCCCGCGCCCGCAACGACGAGCGTTCCTGGATCCAGGCCCGTGCCGGCGCCTGGCAGGACGTTCCCCGCGACCTTGCCCGGCGGCAGCGCGTCCGGCAGCTTCGAGCCGTCGATACCGGTTCCCGAGAGCATCTCGTCGCTCCACTCGCGCCGGTTGATGTCGAAGAGCATCGTGCGCGATGCATTCGAATGGTCGGTGATGAAATTGCCCGTGAGCTTCTTCACGATGAAATCATGGACGAGGAGGAACTTGGCAGCCTTGTTGTAGACCTCCGGGCGGTTGTTCTTGAACCAGAGGATCTTCGATGCCGAGAAATAGGGGTCGATCGTGAGGCCCGCGATCTTGTAGACCTCGTCCTTGCCGATCTTGTCCCGGATGAAGTCGCATTCTTTCGTCGTGCGCCGGTCCTGCCACACGATGGCATTCGCGAGCGGGGTCCCTTCCGCGTCCACGGGGACGATGGTCTCCCGCTGGTTCGTGACCGCCACCGCCTTGATGTCTTTCGGGTTGGCCTTTGTCTTCTTCAACACCTCGATGATCATCTCGCGGGTGGCCGACCACCACGAGGCCGCGTCTTGCTCGACTTCCGCGGGAGATGGATAGAAGCTCGCCCACTCCTTGTACGCCGATCCCTTCATCTCGCCTTTATCGTTGAACAGCACGGCACGAGTGCCCGTGGTGCCTAGATCAAGAGCCATCACGTGTGTCATATCTTATCGAATACGGATGTGGTCGATGGTGAAAAAAAGCTATGGGCGCGTGGATCCGTTTTAATGCGCCGGCCATGTAAGGATGACCATGGGCAAAAAAGCGAGCGATCCAAGCGCGAAGGGGAACACGGCAGCCGTGGCGACGATGGCCGGTAGCACGAAAAACGATAAGAAGCTGCGCTTCGGCGTCACCGTCGACATCCAGGCAGCGCTCGAGCTCGCCATGGGTGGGGGTGGCGCGAAATCCGGGGTTCCAAAGTTCGAGAACATCGACCCGGTCGCCGTCGTCCGCCAAGCATACGAGCGTCATGGTATCAAGGTCATCGAGCTGCCCGCGGACGCGAACTACGTGTTGTCCAACATCCTGACGAGGGGCCTCGTTCCCTTGAGCAAGCTCCGCGAAGAGCTCGGCGTCGAGTACACGATCCATCTCCCATTCTTCAACCTGGCCTTGTGCTCGCTGAACCACCACATCCGCGCCGCGAGCATCGAGACCATCGTCGAAAATATCAAGGCGTGCGAGCAAATCGGCGGGATCAACAACTACGTGCTGCACGTCACGGGCGATATCGAAGACTCGATCAACTCGTTCGACATCGATATGCGCTACAAGGAACTAGCGTGGGGATACTTCCTCGACAAGGGATACCAGTCCCTGGAAGAGATCATCTCCCGGACGAGCGTCGCGCCCGCGAAGATCTGCGTGGAGAACATGGAGGGCGTGCCGTTCTCCAGGACGTGCGACATCCTCGTGAACGATCTCGGCTTGTCGATCTGCCTCGACGTGGGCCACGCCATCCTCCAGGGGGAGGAGCACCCGGTCGACTTCATGACGCGGTGGAAGGACAAGGTGCACGAGATCCACCTCCACAACGTGCTCCAAAAGACATACCAACGCAGGGTTCGAGTTTACGACGATCACCATGGCATCAAGCACGGCGTGCTTGATATCATCGCTTTTCTCCACCACCTCGAAGCAATGGGATTCAAGCACCCCGTGCTCCTCGAGATCGAGAAACAGCTGGAGGTCGCCGAGTCGATCGCGTACCTTCGCGAGACGGGTTTTTTGTAAAGAGGTCCTCCATGCCGTCCTTTAGTTCCTTTTCCTCCCGGCTGGATCACGCATTATATTGATACTTGCGGGCGTGCGCGAGATATCGATAGATATTCTTTTATTCGGGAGCAGTAATCGATACATGCATTCGAGGACTTTTTTGAAGTAAACGAGGTCGGGAATGCCATGGATATCGAAAAATCGAAGAAACTCTACTCGTTCGTCTGGCTTTTCGCGTTGATCGACATCGCGCTTGCTGCAGCCATGATAGTGTTCGTCGTGCTCGAGCGATACCCGACATATCTATATGGTTTTATCCCCGTCCAGCAGATAACCATGAGCATGGCGATCCCGACGGCTGGAGTGGCCGTCGTGGCAATGATCGCCGCCATGCAAGGGAAGGCAAAGGTATCGGAAGACGAGAAGACCGTCTTCATCATCGCGATCTTGTCGCTGATGTTCATGGGCGCGTGCGCGGGCCTTTTCGGCTACTTGATCGGCCCCGCGGCCAACACGGTCGGCCCGCTCGACCACGTCATCACCCACGAAGAAAGCGATCCCAATTACGCGCTTGCTGTCCAAAGCCTGCCCCTCGCCGTTTTATGCCTTCTCATGGCCATTGCAGGATTGGGATTGAGCGCGCTCGGAACGGTCGCGAGTATCCTGAACGTCGTGAACATCAAGATGGGGCAAACCGCTGCCCGGCCGTCCACGAGCCCGCCACCGAGTGCCGCGCCGAAATCGAACTTTTGCACTTCATGCGGCGCCGCGCTCGATAGCGGGGCGAAGTTCTGCAAAAAATGCGGGAAACCAGTCTGATATTTCAGTTCCTTCCTATTTTTCATTTTTTTGCAAAAGAAAAGTAATATTCAGAAGATGCGGGGCACCACGGTCACGTAGACGAGTGACAAGATCAAGCCAAGCACGACCGCCGCGCCGGGCAAGTTCTTCGTGAATTTCGTCGTGAGCAAGGCCATCAAGACAAATCCAGCGATGATCCCCAGGCTCAGGATGGTGAGCAGCTCCTTGAACATGAACTGCAAGCTACCGATCGTCCGCAAGTCATAGTCGGGCAGCCCGATGTTGAACAAGACCGTCCCGCACGTGTGGATGCCGCCGACAAGAAAGGCCAAAAGCAACGCCTTGAAGAACCAGTTTTTAAGAAAAGCCTTGAGTTTTTTAAGCTTCACGAGGTCCACGAGCAGTTCATATAACTCCTGGAAATATATTGCGTCGATGAGCAGGAGTGCCACTATGCCCGGGAGGATATACCAGAACAAGACGGGTAAAAATACGCCCGTCGTTCCCTGGAACACGTACGGGACGACGGTCATCCGGGAGTACACCCGCGTGGTGAGCAGATTATAGAGGCCCACGTATATCCCGAACGCCATGAACGCTGCCCCAACGGAAACGATGGTCTGCCGGCCTGTCAAGCCGAGCTCGTCATACCAGGGTGACGACCGCTCGCCCCTCGCCTTGATGATCGCCACCGGCACGAGGGGCAAGATGGGGAAGATGATGGTCTTCAGCACGAGCGAGACGGGCGACGCGAGGGAAACGAAACCGACGATCATGAAGCTCGCGATGTAAATGCCGATGTAGGCGAGTTGTCGAATCAATGCTCTTGGTGCAGCGATTTGATCGCGTGAGGAGGGCATGATGACGGCTGTTTCTGCAGAAACTTTCGGTTTGGAAATACGTTCGGTTGCTTTTTGCCATGTCATTTGCAGCGTGAGCACGATCGTGAAGAACGCGAGCACGGTGGTCACGAGCAAGGCAATGTACATGGCCTTGTACGCGTCGTTCATCGAGGTACCGATCGCATCCCGCTCGAACAGGAGCACCTGGTCGTACGTCCGGCCCGTGTCGTGCCGCAAGTGCTCGTCGTACCAGAGCGTCGCGTTGGCAAGCGCTGCTTCGAAACACGTGCGCGAAGTGTTCAAGGGATAGGGATCCGAGAGGTCGTGGCCGGAATAGTAGGAAAGGAATCTGTAATCCGTCCGGTTTCCATGCGGGTTCACCGTGGCGTTAAGATCCAGGGCATGGAAGATCGGCACGGACGTGTCGTTCCAGCCGTGGATGATCATGAGGTTACGTGGATTCGTGGAATTGCATTGAATCAACGGCGTGCGGATGTCGATCTCTGCCTGGTTCGTGAGATCCACCGGGCTACCGATCAGGCTCAGGCGGAACCACTCGGTCGCGAGCACGCGGCTCATGTTCGACGGCCCCGATGCCTCGACCGTGCACTCGACCCTGGAATCCTTCGCCCCCAGGAGCAGGGCGAGCAACGCGCCCATTGAATGACCGAAAACGCCGATCGCGGATTTGTTCACCATCGGAAGGTGCGTGGACACTATTACCCACGTGATCAAGTCTTGCAAGTCCTTGACGTCGTCGACACCGAAGCTGAAGGGGCCCGTGTGGGAGTTCTGGCCGCGGGTGTCGGGGACGAACACGACATAGCCATTCGCTGCGATGGAAAGCGCTTGTGGCACGATCAATTCCTTGCTGCTTCCAAGCCCGTGGATGCAGAGAATGAACGGCACGGTGCCTGCTGGTTCCCCTTTCACGTTGTCCGGCACGATCTCGTACATCTGGTAGGTATACCCGTCGAAGGTCGACATGGTTCGAAGATTGATGGAAAAACCGCTTGTATACTGGTCGGATAGTTGCGTCGCCGCTCCCCAGCAAGCCAGGGTCACCCCGAAGCTCGCGGCGAGGCAGATGGCGACAGCGATTGCCGCTCGCTTCTGGGATTTGTCGTTGCGAGACTCGTTCATGTATAAGGAGTTCTCACAAGTCCTATTTCAAGCGATGGGGATTAGCGCATCGAAACGCGTCGAGGGTGGAAAGACTACCCGTGCCCTTCCGTGGAGGAGCGCTCTTCTCCGCCCCGTCCCGCCGGGCCTGCCGGCTTTTTTTAAACGTGCCGGGAGGTGGCGTGCCCTCGACGATCTCGCGGGCGCGATCCACGAGGTATTTATCGGCAGCAGATTCCTTCCGAAATTTCGGGATATCGATACGAGTCAAGTGGGGCTCATTTTTCACGGGACAAGTCATTGCCATGATATAACGCTCGTGGACGTGCTCTTCAAGCACATTAGGCTCCAAATCTTTTTGATCAAAGATTTGGATATTTTTCAGCTCCATATACTTTTCTACGAATACGCTACCTTTCTCCGTGAGCAAATATCCAGCCGTCTTGTTGCCATTGGTTAATTGCTCGATGAGCAGTGCCTTCTTGAGTTCTTTAAGGTGATAATCGAGGTCGGATGTCGAAAGGCGGTTTTTTCTCGAGTCGATCGCGTGTTGGATGGCCGAGAACGGTTGCAGCGCTTCCCCCAGCAGGCGCGCGTGTTGTAAAAATTCGAGCGCTGCTGCCCTGACGGGGTGGGATATTATCAACAAGATGTGGTCTATCTGGGGCTGATACGACCCCTTGTCCCGTCCCGGGGGGATGAGCAACCGCTTCCGTCTAGCCGCAACCATCGCGCATCGAATACCGTTCGAAACTGATCCTGGTCTAATATGCCCCTCGTCGCCATAAGAACGTTGCGCCGATATACGCGCGACTATACAACGCGTGTCGCGCACCAAGATGGCCGCTTCGTCGCGACCGACAAAAAAAAACAATCGACAAGCCGGCCGTGTTCCTATACCGCGTGTTCTTGCGAAACGGAATTACGTTCAATCACGACCATCGACATAAAAAACCAACACGCCCTCTCGATCAGCGGAACTAGATGATCCCCGATGACAGCAGCCGTATCCCCCGGAACCACTGGAGAGACAGATCGAGAGCAACCCGTCACGATCCCCCTCGACGACCGGCCCATTCGCATAGAAAAGCCCGATCTCGTCGCGATCGTGAAGGTGGAAGACTACACACCGGCCGCCGTGAAGGAAGGGCTCCAGCGACTGCTCGATCTGCTCGATCCCTCGTTCATGAAGCAGTCGTTGGATGGTAAGACCGTTTTCTTGAAAGTCAACAGCTTGGCACCAAAGGCGCTCGCATGCACCAGCCCGGTCGTCGTCGAGGAGCTGGGCAAGATATTGCAAGGTAAAGGATGCAAGGACGTGCTCCTGGGTGATTCCAATTTCAACAAGGTGGTCACGTCCGTGACGCTCAGGACCGTGGGCTTCAATGCTGTTGCCGAGCGGCTCGGGAACCCGGCAATGAATTTCTTCGAGCACGGCTGGGTTCCTGTCTCGCACGTGTCGTTCCTCGTCGACAAGATCACGAGCATCCCTGAGCCAGTGGCCAAGGCCGACATCGTGATCAACTTGCCGAGGATGAAGACCCACGCGGGCTTCGTGTTCACGGGGGCGATCAAGAACCTTTTCGGCCTCAACGCGCACAAGAACCGCATGCACGTGATCCACAAGAACAAGATCGAATTTCAACAGTTGCTCGGCGACATAAACCAGGCTTTGCTCGTTTCCGCGCCGGGGACGGAGACAAAGCCGGTGCTGCATGTGATGGACGGCATCGTGGGCATGGACGGCAAGGGGCCGGCGGGAGGCAGCGCGAGGGCATTCAAGGTCCTGATAGGCTCGTTCTCGCCCGTCGCGGTGGACACGCTCGCGTACACGCTCATGGGCGGGGATCCAGCCGACTTGGAAGCGATCCAGTCGCTAGGCAAGCGGAACGGCTGGCCGGCAACCATTGATCAATTGCGTGTCGTCGGCGATGACTGGAAAACCCTCGTCCAGAAGGCATCATTGCCCCCGCTTTCGGTATTTCGCAGCGGTGCGCAAGGCGAGGCCAGCGCGGGCGGTTTCATGATGTGGGCAACGCAGGTCGTCATCCGGGTGAACCAGCGAAAGTGCAAGAAGTGCCTGACGTGCGTGCGACATTGCCCGGTCCAGGCCTTGGCGAAGCAAGGGAACAAGATCGTGCTGGACGATGCCAAGTGCATCAGCTGTTTCTGCTGTGGCGAGTGCTGCCCGAACGACGCGCTCGTTTCGCGCATCCGCATCAGCGAGGTGTTGGAAAAGGTGCTCCTCGTGGCCTTGATCGTCGCCGTGGTCGTGATCGTCCTTGTATTGCTTGCCACGCTTCCTAACACGTGAGCACCGGCCTACATTCGCCCGCCGCAGTTCGGGCATTCCCTCAAGCCCTGGTCAACGAGAGTGCCACAGAAGGAGCACCGGACTTTGACGACCTCCTTGATGATCGTCTGGACAACCTGCGGCGGCGGGGGAGTTGCCACTCGTACGGGTGCAGGTGAGGTCGAGTATGTCACTGTAGCAGCTGGTTGCTGGTATCCGGCATGGGTTTGCGCCCGCTGAATTTCCCGAGCGCGTGCAAGGTCGCTGGCTGGTTGAGCGGGGGGAGCTGGCGGGGTTGCAGGTTTCGGCGGTGCATTCTTCTCCCTGATATATTCCTTTAATAACTTCACGAATTGGAATATCGCGGCGAGCACAAAACACCCGATTATAGATATCATGAGAATATACGCTAGGATGGAATATTCCTCATCCTCTATAAAGTCGACCCATATCGATGGCCCGAGAAAGACAAAGATAAGAAACGCGATGCTAAAACAGACAAGGGGAACGATGGCATTTGCCAACTTCTGGCTAGGGGAGAGAAATGTTGACATTGCAGTGCAAGCACCGGGTAGCATGGATGGATATGTGAGGACATTTTGCAGTAAACACTCGGGAGAAAAAATCTTTTCGATCCGCTACCAAGATGCAGACATTTCACGCGTCGGACCGGCTCAGCCGCGTTTACCTTGAAAGTCAGCGAGATGCAAGATCTGCTTGCCCGGGATGCCGAGCCCCCTCGCGATGGCCATCGGGGCACCGATGTCGCCGACGTTCTCCAGCCCGTGCGCGTCCGACGCGAACGAGAACGTGATGCCGCCGTAGTCGAGGGCTGCTTTGTACACCTTCGATGTCATGCGTGCCACCTGGATCCAGCCATCGACGCGAGGACCTGGCTTGAATATCTCCACGGTATCGCCCTTGTCCCGGGGGAACGTCGAGCTGATCTCCATTGCGATGCCCTTGTCCTTCATGACGGGCAGGACCTTGTCGAGGATGGGGAACAAGTAATCCGAGAAGCATTCCCCGCTGATCTCGATCTCTTGCAGGAACGGATGGACCCAGACGTCGACCGGGTTCTTGGACAGCGAGTTGACGATGATGGCCTCGAGTGCCTCGAAGTACTCGTCGAATTCCTCCTTGCCCATGCCGTCCATTGCCAGCGACCTGTGGGGCTGGTTGTGCGGCCCGGCGATGACGTAATCGAGAATATCGAGCGATTGTTTCGTGAGCGTGAACCGGCCCGACGGGTGATCGACGTCGACCTCGGCACCGAGCAAGATGAACGGCTTGCCGCGCTTCGCGTTTATCTCGTCTATCTCCCGGCGCGTGACCGGGAGATGGGACTGGTCGGGCGAGTTGAAATGCACGTGGTTGGTCGATCCGAAGCCCTCGATGAATCCCCGGGCGAGCGCGCGGTCAACGGCCGCGTCGAGCGCGTAGGGAACCTTCACGCAACGCGAGTGACCCGTGTGGACGTGGTGATCGAAATATTTCATGGGCATCAACACATGCAGAATGGCAAGCTTTATACCAGAGTACGTTGCAAGGGGTAAATTAGGAGCACACCACCGCGACGAACGGCGATTGCTCCGGTTTCCGATCTGAGGCAATCAACCAGAGATGATACTATGGCATTTCGGAAATTCATCGTCGCAAACCTGTACATCATCACGATAGCGTGGTTCGTCGGGGGCTTTGGCTGGATGGTCGTGCTTGCATTTATCCCCGGCTCGTTTGACATGGTGTTGCCAGCCTTTTTTGTCACGATCGCGGGCAATTTATGGCTCTGGGCAGCAAATCACTACGCCAACCGCGAGGACAAGCCGAAAGAGCCTAAAAGGCAAGCGAAAAGGGGGGCAATGGAAGGAACCGGCCAGCACTTGCAGCCACATGCCGTTGCAGCACCACCGCAATGAACCCGCCGAGAAAAACGACCTTTCTTACCTTTTTTATTCATTTTTTCGTGAAAAGATGGAAATGACGAGTGGATACTCGTTTCTACATCATTTCATCGGGTTTCATGGGATTGTCGCGGCTCAAGTTGTGGATGGTCGGGTACGTGATCGTGTCCTTGACCGGGAAGTAGATCGTGCGCTCTTGCTGGGCTGAGTTAAGGATCGCGCGGATGACCTCGACCGACTTGCGCCCCTCCTCGCCTGGCGTCATGGGATCGCGGTCCTCGGTCATCGAGTCTAGAAAATCATCCAGGAGGTTATACCGCGGCTTGACCGTGAACGGCACCTCCCAGTCCTCCTCGCTCTTGTAGCGCGTGTCGGCGAGGACGGCGTTCCCGTAGGAACCGGTCGCGGAGACGTAGCCGTTTTCCGCGTGCACGGTGATCGTGTCGCCAGGGGCTTTCTTGTTGGCAGTCGAAACGACGAGCGTGCCGACCGCCCCCGACTGCGTCGTGAAGCTGGCGGACACCGTGTCCTCTACCTGGATGAGCCCGTGCTCCCGGGCGATCGTCGCCACGTGCGCCGAGAGGCACTTGATCGGGCCGACGATCCACTGGAATATGTCGATGTCGTGCACCGCCTGGTTGATCAAGATCCCGCCGCCCTCGGTTTCCCAGCGGCCGCGCCACGGGCCAGCGGAGACGCCCGTCCGCGGGTCGACCGGGCTCGACGTGAGGTAGTACATACCCGACCGGTAATGGCGTGCCGTCATGGAGAAGTCCGTGATGCGGCCCAGATCACCGAGCTCGCCCTTGGCGCCGCGGGCCGCGTCGTAGAGATACTTGAAGATCGGCTTGAACCGGAACTGGAAACCGATGCCGAGCTTGATCGCGTTCTTGCGCGCGGCGATGATCATTTGGTCGGCCTGTTGCAGGTTGATGGCCATGGGCTTCTCGCAGAGCACGTTGATGTCGTTCTCCGCGCACATGATCGTGTACGGCGCGTGGAGGTAATGTGGCGTCGCGATGACCACGAAATCGAGGCTTTCTTTCTTGATCATTTGTTCCGCGTCCAGGTACACGGCCACGCCGCCATTTTTTTCCGCGACGGTCTTAGCTTGTTTCTCGTTGATATCACAAACCGCCTTCAACGCGATTTCCTTATGCTTGTGCAGGTCCTCGGCCCAGCCGCTGCCCCGGCCGCCCACGCCGATGACCGCACCTTTATAGACTTTCGTCATGTAATCACGAATACCAGGTTCGCCGGCATCGCTAATAAGGTATAATTGCATGGGCGCCGATAGCGCGCTAATAGACCGGCAAGAATCGGGTGAAGACTTGCAGACCCAGACACCGATCAAGATCAGCAACGTGATGCACCCTCGGGAAGCCACGAGCCTGGCTCGCGAGCTCGAATCGGTCAAGGATCCATTGGCGATCGAGGAGATCGAGTGGGTGCACGACGACGCACCCGTGCTTCCCGACACGATCTGCAGGTTCATCAACGTCAAGAAAATCGAGTTTCGTGCCTGCGCTTACACGTCGCTGCCTTCGGCCTTTGGTAATCTCGAGAAGCTCGAGGAATTGAAAATAAAATATTGCAAACTCACCGCGTTGCCACAGACTTTTGGCAATTTGCGGCGATTACGGGTCCTATACTTGCAATCTAGCAAGGTGACCGCGCTTCCCTGGTCTTTCTGCCGGTTGAAAGCACTCGAGACCCTCTTCCTGACCTTCAGCGGGCTCGAGGCACTCCCCGAGGACTTCGGCGGCCTGGAATCCCTGGATTTCGCGTGCCTGGCGGGGAACAAGTTAAAATCCTTGCCCGAATCCTTCGGAAATCTTGTAAAATTGACCGGATGCACGCTTAGCTTGAATCCTGACCTGATTTCTCTCCCCGCCTCGTTCTCAAACCTTGCCAAGCTGCGATGGCTCGAGGTGAGGGGCATCCCTGGCCTGAAATTCGACGATGCCCTCGCCCGCTTGCCCGAGCTGCAATACATCTACCTGGATGAGCAACAGGCAGCCACCTTCCCCGAGGGGCTGAAATCAGCTCTCAATTCGCGGGGCTGCAAGGTCTTCTACGAGATGAGGATAGAAGACGACCTCGACGACACGTACCGGCTGGAGAACCGCGAGCTCTAACAAATCCCGGTTTTTCCCGTCCCCATGGTTTTCAATAAGTAACGATGAGCATGTACAATAGAAAACCGCTTAGCACCATCGCCGGCAAGCCCATTGCAAAGCCCACCCTTGCCATTCGTGGCTCCTCGTCCTTGTACTTCCCGAGAAAGCCCGTGTAGACGGCAGCAATGCCGAGAACGAGAGTTCTCGGCAGCAATTAAGCCAGCCTTGCACGCCAGTCCTTTTTAGGACTCTTTCCCCCTCTATTCTTTTTGAATATTGGCCATCCGATAAAGAGTGTTGCATCGTACAGCAGCGACGAGCGGCCCGACGGCGAGAGCCTGGGGACATGGGGCGAATGAAAAAAGAAATGAACATCGATCGCAACACGGGTTAGCCGGCTAGTGCACTAATCCTTAAGTCCCTACCTAGTTCCGTGATACGTCCCAAAACCGCAAACCTTACATTTTGCCGTGGATTTCCTCGTGAAAACCAAGGACGTCCACGATGCCTGGTCCAAAGCCAGTCAAGGTAACGATATCACATCGACAAAAAGTGATATTGAAAAAACAGAAGCGACGGTACAAATGCCCGCAAGGCATTGCGATCAGGATGGAAATCATCTTGCTCGC
>JAUQYZ010000173.1 GCA_030587475.1 Candidatus Sigynarchaeum calidifontis | reverse complement strand
ATCTCACGACCGGAGCGCCGGTGGAAATGCTCGTACAAGCACAAAGGGTACTCGTTAGAGGAGCTCTTCGAGACGATTCCCGCCAACGAGTTCGAGGCGGTCGTGGTGAAGAATCCAAAGACGGGAGAGAAAAAGACACGGCTAGCCGCCGTGCGTGACGTGTACATCCCGCAGATCGGGAAGCACCGCTTCCCGATGCGGAATTAAAAACTCAAGTTTTTAATATTTGTTTATTATATACACACGTAGGGATTCTTTTAGACCAAGACAAATCCCTCACCCAGATCACATTCAATCATCGTGTACACTGTCATACTCACGATTACTCGTGGAACCTCGCAAACGGTTCAAAAACACGATAACAGAAACAAAGCATTTGCAGACGGATCGAATATCCGAATAAAAAATACCAATTCCCGATAATCACTCACCATCGACACGTCCCATCACGTTTACTTGATTCACGCCAACATCACATGTTGATTTACGGAATCAATACAAACGCGGTAGAAGAATGGTTCTCGCGTGCAAGCCTATGCAAGATAAGCATTGTTGGCCTCGCTCGGAGGGGCGGGGCACGGAATCACGGCGCTAGCGCGCCCGTGCGAGACAGCCCATCTTCGATTGGATGCCGCAATGGAGCGGGGATTGCGAGTTTTTTCGGATTGTAGGCCGCCGTGCATGCGACGGTGCAACAACAAATGTCAGACAAGCAGTTCCAGGAATTCAGCACAGTGAAATACGAGATCTCCGCGTCATTCGAGATCCAGGGCGTCCTCGAGAAGAGTGACGTCGTCGGAGCGATATTTGGACAGACTGAAGGCCTGCTCGGTGAAGAGCTCGATATCAGGGACTTGCAAAAGAGCGGGCGCATCGGTCGCATCAACGTGGAGATGACCAGCGAGAACGGCATAACGAAGGGGAAGATCACGATCCCGAGCTCGCTCGACCGGGTCGAGACGGCGATCCTCGCCGCCACGATCGAGACGGTCGACCGGGTTGGCCCGTGCATGGCAGCGTTCAAGCTGGAAAGCCTCGAGGACGTCCGGAAGACGAAGCGCGACAAGATCATCGACCGGGCGACCCAGTTGCTCCAGAAATGGGACCTCGAGGTATCACCCGAGACCCAGGAGATCACCGACAAGGTGAGCCAGGCACGCGTTACGGAGGAGATCGTGGCCTACGGCGAGGAGAAACTCCCGGCAGGCCCTGAGATCGACACCTCGGACACGGTCATCATCACCGAGGGGCGGGCCGACATATTACGGCTTCTCGAAATCGGCGTGAAGAATGCAATCGCGACGAACGGCACGAGCGTCCCAAAGACCGTGGCCGAGCTGAGCAAGAAGAAAACGACGATCGCGCTGCTCGACGGCGACCGCGGCGGCGACATGATCCTCAACGAACTCTTGCAGCTTGGCAAGATCGACTTCGTGGCCCGTGCCCCGGAAGGCAAGGAAGTCGAGGAACTCACGAAAAAAGACCTGCTACGCACCCTCCAGAATAAAGTGCCCTACATCAACAACAAGCCTGCCAACGCGGCGAGCTTTATGTCGAGCCTGGAAGGGAAGAAACCAGGCATCGATCGCGAGAGGGAGCGCGAGCACGCCCCCCCGCAGAAGGAGGCAAGACAGAAGCGCGGTATAAAGTCGAAATCAGTGCTCACGAAGAAACAGAAGAAATTCGAGCGTCCCAAGCATGGTGAACGTGCCGATCTCGGCGAGCGACGTTCATATCCATCCCGGTCTGGTTCACCGCCGACACCGTTACAGATCGCCTCGCCGTCCGACGTGCCAGACCCTATCAAGGTAGCAAGCAAGGGCGTCCTCGGCACGACCAAGGCCATATTTTACGATGAAGGCATCAATTCGATCAAGGAGGTTCCCACTTCCGTTATTGTCGACGAGTTGCAAAAGGAAGGCGGCAAGATCCGCCACATCTTGTTCGACGGCATCATTAGCCAGCGATTGCTGGACGCGTCGATCCAGTCCGGCGTGAAAACGATTGTCGGGACGAGAATCGGCAATATATCAAAGGTTGAAGGGGTCAAAATCATTTCCATCGACCAATTGTAGGACCATCACCTTGATCTAGCCTCTTTCTTTCTTTTATTCATGAAAAAAAACATCAACCCCAAACATCATCTAAAACCGTCCTTGTAAAGACCCAGCTCGTCGTATCGCCCGGCGGATACGCCGGGGGCTTAGATTACGTCTGGAGCTAATGATAAAAAAATGGTGGCAATCACCCATGGCCAAGCAAGCACCGCAGCCCCGGGCCCCCACGCTGGCATCACGCGTGCGGGACTGGGACGTCAAGTGGTTCCGGCGCATCAACGGGTGGGCGGGCAAGGCGGCGGGCTTCTTGAGGCACTACACGCACATAGCGTCGAGCCCGACATGGGCCGCGCTCATGGTGGCCATGTTCTTCGTCGCGGCGTTCGGCCACGTCCCGTTCGCGTGGGCATTCGTGAAGTACGCGGTCGCCAACATCTCGAGCCTCCTCCTCATTCTCGCCGTCAAGATGAAGTTCTATCGTGTCCG
Source organism: Candidatus Sigynarchaeum calidifontis (assembly GCA_030587475.1). Classification (GTDB taxonomy): domain Archaea; phylum Asgardarchaeota; class Lokiarchaeia; order Sigyniarchaeales; family Sigyniarchaeaceae; genus Sigyniarchaeum; species Sigyniarchaeum tengchongense. The sequence continues at coordinate 7,352 of JAUQYZ010000173.1, read as the reverse complement.
CCCTTGCCACGTGCTCGAAAACGTGACCATCAGGACGTCGCCACGTTTCTTTAAAGGGCCTTCATTTCCTTCTGGCCACGTGCAATTCTTCTTGTCGAATATGCTCTTGCTCACGATGCTCATGACACGGTTTTTCGATGCGGAGGTCTGGCATTGGATGCTACCCCTCCTGCTCTTGATGACCGTCCTCGTTGCCATCTCAAGAGTATACGTGGGTGTGCATTACCCGACAGACGTGATCGGCGGATTTGCCAGCGGGATCGCCGTCTACGTGTTAACCGTCCACGTCACGTACCCGCTGTGGAACATCTTGTTCACGTGGATCGACATGTTGATTCATTGAGGAGAAGGAGAAAACAAGAGCGCGTGATCACGCGCATTCAGGGCAAGGACAGTTCATCGCTTGCATGTGAGGGGCTTTCATCCGGGAGCGGTAAAGGAAATAAATGCCTTTCCATCCCATGATGCCAGCGATCGATGGCAGCAACGTGTAGACGATGAATTGCCCGTGCAAGCCAAGCAGGAAGGTTAAAGACACCAGTACGAACAACCCGAGGGTACCTATCGCGCTAACAAGAATGTCGATTTCCTTCATCATCCGTTGATCCACCTCGATCCGCATCATAATTTTGACCACCTTCATTCATACTTATTATAGGTGCAAATGTAGTAAGGATAATTCATGCTTATTAATTTATCGAAAGAGAATTATGAACTGCCCGTTCCGGAGCTATGTCTTTAAATAGGGATGGCGATCTGGTACCATCTTTCCCCTGGAATCCATCGATAGCCAGACCCTGTTTAAAACGTGCCGATCACGCCATCGGCCCGGCATGCCATGGCAGCCTTCCCGGGACGCGATGTGACCCCGCCCGGTTCAGCGGGCGATCTTCAAGAATTCATCGAAAAAGTCCGGGTAGGTCTTCGCGACGCAGCCGGGATCCTCGATCTTGATGCCCTTTACCTTCAAGCCCGCGAGCGAAAATGCCATGGCGATGCGGTGGTCGTCGTAGGTCTTGATCGACGCGCCGTGGAGCGGCATGCCCCCCTCGACCTGGAGCCCGTCCTTAAATTCCTCGACCCGGGCCCCGATCTTCTTGAGCTCCGTCGTGACCGCCGCGATGCGATCCGATTCCTTCACGCGGATGTTTTCCACGTTTCTGATGCGGGTCTTGCCGCTGGCAAAGGCACCGAGCACCGCGATGGTCGGCACGAGGTCGGAGCAGTCGTACATGTCGACGTCGATCCCGGTCAACTTGCCCGTGCCCGTCACCTCGACCGCGTCGTCGTGCTGTGCCACCCGCGCCCCCATCTGCTCGAGGATCTCGATGAACGCGGCATCGCCTTGCAGCGAATTCGCAGGCAGCTGAGTGAGCACGACGTGCCCCTCGGCGAGCGCTGCGGCCCCGGCGAAATACGACGCGCTCGAATAGTCGGACTCGATCGTATACTCGCGGCCCGTGTATTTCTTGTCCGTGAAGACCGTTATCTCGCGGTCGTCCTTCCAGCTCACGCGGGCACCGAACTGTTGCATCATCCTCGCGGACATGACCACGTAGGGCCGCGAGACGATCTTTCCCTTGACATTGATGGTCACCTGCGAGGTCGCGTACGGGGCCGACAATAATATGGAGGACAGGTACTGGGACGACGTGGAACCGGAGACGGTCGTCTTCCCGCCGTGCAAGCCGCTGGCATCGACCGTGAGCGGCGGGCAGCCCGTGTCGCCGGCAGTCGTGACCGCCACGCCGAGCCCCTTGAGGCCGTCGACGAGGTCCTGGATGGGGCGCTGGCGCATGCGCTCGTTCCCGTCGATCACGTACCTGCCATAGCCGAGCGCGACGGCCGTCGTGAGGAACCGCGCGCACGTCCCCGAATTGCCGATATAGATCGGGTCGGCCGGCACGGCGAGCTCGCCGCCATTGCCGTGTACCACGATCACGTTCTGCCCCCGGTCGATGTCCAGGTTGATGCCCATCTTGAGCAGCGCCCCTATCATGTATTCCGTGTCGTCGCTGAAGAGCACGTTCCGCAGTATCGACGTCCCGCTGGCCAGCGCGGCGATGAGAAGGGCACGGTTCGTGATCGACTTGGATCCCGGCACGTGGATGCGCGCGTCGAAGGGCTTGGTCAGCCGGGGGATCTCGACCGGGGCTGCTTTGCCACTCACGATGGTATGACCAAGCGGAGGATAGATATTTTTGTTGCGGGGTGACTACATCATCCAAGAGCGCGGCGTGCGAGCCGCGTGGGGATGCATGTAGACGAGCCCACCGAACAGTTTCGGCAACCACTTCGTCGTCACGATCCTTGGCGAGAGCCACGGGCGCCTGGTCGGCGTCGTCCTCGACGGCGTGCCGGCGGGGTACCCGATCGACATCGAAGCGGTCAACGCGGAGATGGCAAGGCGGAAGCCAGGCCAGAGCAAGGTCACGACGAGCCGCGACGAGGCGGACCGCGTCGAATGCTTGTCGGGCCTGTTCGACGGGAAGACGACCGGGGCACCGATCACCCTCGTGACGTGGAACAAGGACGCCGACTCGTCATCCTACGAGAAATTCAAGAACATCCTTCGCCCCGGCCACGCGGACTACACTGCCTTGCTGCGATACGGCGGGTTCAGCGATTACCGGGGATCGGGAAGGTTTTCCGGCCGGCTCACCGCGGGGCTCGTCATGGCCGGCGCGGTCGCGTCGCAGATATACAAGAAGATCGTCCCCATCGTCATCGGCACGCATGCCCGCGAAATAGCCGGGATCGCCTACGAGGGCGCTGTTGATGTCAAGCTCGTGCGCGAGAGGATCGAGTCGAACCCGGTGCGGTGCTACGACCCCGCCGTGGCGAAAAAGATGGCGGCAGCCATCGAGCAAGCGGGAAAGGACAAGGATTCCGTCGGGGGCATCGTCGAGTGCATCGTCGACGGCCTGCCGGGTGGCCTCGGCGACCCATTCTTCGGCTCGGTCGAGAGCCAGCTCGCGGCCATGATGTTCTCCGTCGGCGCCGTGAAGGGCATCGAGTTCGGGGCCGGTTTCGCGGCCGCGCGGATGAAGGGTTCCGAGGACAATGATCTTTACGCGGTCGACGCCGCCAAGGAGATCTACCCGGTGACCAACAACGCTGGCGGGATCCTCGGGGGCATCACGACCGGCGCGCCCGTCGTGTTCCGGGTCGTGGTAAAGCCGACAGCATCTATCGGTAAGAAACAGAAGAGCGTCGACGTGTCCACCAAAAAACCCGTCGATCTCGAGTACGAGGGGCGCCACGACCCGTGCATCGTGCCCCGCGCCGTGCCGGTCATCGAGCACGCGGCGGCCATCATCGTGCTGGACTTGTTACTCGGCGCCGGGATCGTCCCTCGAATCGCGAAGTGATCTGATAAACGTTTTTTTCACTCCCTAATTCTCATATCCATCAAGCAGTTGTACGCGTTGATGTGCATGGCGAAGCTCCACGAGACCACGGCAACTGAACTGGTCCAGAAACTGTCGACGGGCGAGACAACGCCCGTGGAGGTAATGGCAGCCTATCTCGAGCGGATCGGGAAGCTGGAGCCGAAAATACACGCGTTAACGTTCGTCAACAAGGACGCGGCGATGAAGGAAGCCGAGAAGGCCGCGAAGGAGCTAAAGGGTGCCAAGGGCAAGAAGAAACCCTTGATGGGCATGCCCATCATCATCAAGGAATGCATCTCCACGAGCGGGATCCAGACGACGTGCTGCTCCAAGATCTTGCAAGGTTACATCCCGCCGTACGACGCGACCGTCGTCACTCGGCTCAAGCAAGCGGGCGCTATCATCATCGCCAAGTCCAACATGGACGAGTTCGCCATGGGCTCGTCGACCGAGCGCTCCTGCTATGGACCCACGATGAACCCGTGGGACGTGAAACGCGTGCCCGGCGGGTCGAGCGGCGGCAGCGGTGCTGCCATCGCGGCGCGCGAGGCGCCCCTGGCCCTCGGCTCGGACACTGGCGGTTCCATCCGCTGCCCCGCGGCGTACTGCGGCGTGTCCGGCATCAAGGCGACCTACGGCCGCGTGTCCCGGTACGGTCTCGTGGCCTACGCCAATAGCCTGGAGCAGATCGGTCCCATCACGCTCACGGCCCGCGACAGCGCCCTGCTGCTCGGGATCATCGCGGGCAAGGATCCCGCGGATTCCACTTCCGTGGACATGCCCGTGGACAAGTACTCGGAAGGCATCGCGTCGCTCAAGGGCGTGAAGGTCGGCATACCCAAGGAGTTCTTCGGCGAGGGATTGAAAGCCGACGTAAAGGCTGCTGTCCAGAAGGCCATCGACAAGCTAAAAGAGCTCGGTGCCACGACGCAAGAGGTCTCATTGCCGTCCATTAAATACGCCCTTCCCACCTACTATCTCATTGCCATGTGCGAGGCATCGTCGAACCTCGCTCGGTTCGATGGCTTGCGCTACGGCATGCGCGTCGACGTCCCGAAGGGGAACTACGACGCGATGTTCTCCAAGACGCGCCAGGAGGGCTTTGGCCCTGAGGTGCGCCGGCGCATCATCCTCGGCACTTACGCGCTGTCCGCGGGCTACTATGACATGTTCTACGTGAAGGCGCTCAAGGCGCGCACGATTATTCAAGATGATTTCAAGAAAGCCCTTGCAAAGGTCGACGTGCTCGCCGGCCCGACCATGCCCACGACCGCGTTCGAGATCGGGACGAAGGTCGACGACCCGCTCACGATGTACCTCGAGGACATCCTCACGGTGCCCATCAACCTCGCTGGCGTGCCATCGCTTTCCGTTCCGGTCGGCAGTGACAAGGCGGGAATGCCGATCGGCATGCAGATAATGGGCAACTTTTTCAAGGAGCAGCAAGTCCTCGGGGTCGGCATGGCGCTGGAGGACGTGTTGCAGTTTTACAAGAAAATTCCGCCGCTGGCGGGGGTTTAAAACGACATGGCGGCCGACGACGAGATGCAAGTGATCATCGGGCTCGAGGTGCACCTCCAGCTCAACAAGCTGCGCACGAAGCTGTGGTGCTCGTGCACGTCGGACTACCATGGCAAGGACCCGAACACGGTGCTGTGCCCGGTGTGCCTGGCCTTGCCCGGCACGCTCCCCGTTCTCAACAAGCGAGCGATAGACTTCGCCATCTTGCTTGGCCTCGCTCTCAAGGGTGATATCCAGAAGGAGACGTTCTTCTATCGCAAGAACTATTATTACCCCGACATGTGCAAGAACTTCCAGATATCGCAGTACGACAAGGCAGGCGGCGTCCCGATCTGCGTGGGCGGCGAACTCGCCTTCCGTGTGGGCAAGGAGGCGCGCACCGTGCACTTCCTGCGCGTGCACATGGAGGAGGATCCCGGCCGGCTCGCCTACGACGGGTCGATCACGTCGTCGCCGGTGGCCTACATAGACTACAACCGGCACGGCATGGCGCTGCTCGAGGCGGTGACCGCGCCGGAGCTCCGCAGCCCGGAGGAAGCAAGAGCATTCCTCAAGAAGCTTCGGGCAATCGTCGAACACCTTGGCATCGCCGACTTGGGTCTCGAAGGTTCCATGCGCTGCGACGCGAACATCTCGTACAAGGGTCACTCCCGCGTGGAGGTCAAGAACATCTCGTCCATGAAGGAGGTCGAGAAGGCACTCACGTTCGAGATGATGCGGCAGAAACAGAAGATCAAGGGCGGCGGGGAGATCGTGCAAGAGACGCGCCACTGGGACGAGGTGCGCCGGGTCACGATATCGCTGCGCACGAAGGAGACCGAGAAAGACTACCGGTACTTCCCCGAACCGGATCTCGTGCCCGTTGCCATCGACAAGAAGATGATCGATGCCGCGCGCAAGGCGATGCCCGAGCTGCCCGATGCCCGCATCCAGCGATTCGTGAAGCAGTACCAAATCCCCGAGTACGATGCCGGCGTGCTGTGCGACTCCAAGGCCATGGCCGACTTCTACGAGGCATCGGTGAAACTTTACAACGACCCCAAGGATGTCTCCAACTGGCTCATGGGTGACGTGTCACGCCGGCTTAACGAGGACCTGCTCGAGATCGAAGAAACCAAGATCACTCCGGATGCACTCGCCCAGATGTTACAGCTCATCAAGGAAGGCACGATCACGGGCAAGATCGCCAAGGGACTCGTCAAGGACATGCTAGCCGGCGCGAAGCCCGCCGACCTGGTCAAGAAGCACGATGTCAAGCGCATCGACGACAAAAACGTGCTGGATAAAATTGCCCGCGAGGTCATCGCCGAGAACCCCAAGGTTGTCGAGGAGATCAAGGCGGGCAAGAATCCCCGCACGTTCGAGTTCCTGGTCGGTCAAGTCATGAAAAAAACGAGGGGGCAAGCCGATCCGGAACTCACGCGGGAGACCCTCAAGAACTTGCTATGAGATCGCGGCATCCGATCCGTGTTTTCTTATCTTGCCTGTTCCTACATGGATATCGATCCCTTCCGGAACTCGGTGCGGTTTATGAGCGCGTTGACCAGCACGGGCTTTCCGGATGCGTGACATCCTCGATGACCTTGATGCCGCTGCGATTGGCGCCGACGAGGATGGGCGCGATGTGCCCGCCACACAGCGCGAACAGGTAGTTCACTCCTTGCCTCCGCAGCGCCTTGGCAATCGCGTTGCCATCATCTGCCATCATTGTGCACCCCCGAGCACGTGCTTGGGGGGAACGAAGCACGTGAACTCGCCTTCGAACACCAGGTCACCTTCACGGCGCACCTCGACCGCCACGACCTGCTTCTTGCCGTCCACGCGAGCGAGCCGGGCGGTCGCGATGGCCTTCTCGCCCGCCTTCACGGGCAGCAAGAACTTGACCGTTGCCGCGCCGAGCACCACGTTTGGATGGTTGATGGCGACCATCGCGGCGTGATCCGCGAGCGAGAAGATGAACCCGCCGTGCACGAGCCCGGAGGCATCCACGGCCATTTCCCGGGTCGTGACCAGCTCGACCGTGCTGCAGCCTTCCGCGAGCTCGACGACCGAGCCGCTGTACCGCTCGTCGATCAGTTGATGCGTCTGTTTCTGGAGCATGACCGCACATGTCCAGGTGTCGTTAAAAAGCCTTTCTCGGATACTCCATGAGGCCGGCGCAACACTTAAGACACCCGATAGCAAGGTACCGTTATTTCAAGCCTGGTCAAACTTGGACATCAAGGCCAAGTTTGTCCAAACTAAGGCTTGTCGATGTTTGACAAGCAAGCGGGCGATAACGGGCGCCCTCCCCTTTGGCGTGTAGCCGCGGGGATGTTGGTGCGGTTCGCACGTTGCGTCCTCCATTCAAGTCGCTGTCCACCTTCTTTTTACAATTCTCGTTCGTGCACGTGAACGTCTTCCCGTCCCGGTTACCCGTGGCACCGCACGCGTTGCATC
>JAUQYZ010000164.1 GCA_030587475.1 Candidatus Sigynarchaeum calidifontis | reverse complement strand
CAGCGAGTCATTATCTGCTCGTACATGGTGAAAATCTGGTTTTCGTGAAACCGGATGAAAATCGCGATAAAATCATGGAGATTCTATCCACGATGGATAGAGAAGCCGCCAAGGAGGTCATGGCTAAGAAACGGAAGCCAAGAACGTCTATATCAATCATCATGCACGTTGGTGCTAAATGGAAGGAAAAGATCGCCCGGTTGCGCGCAAAGCTATCGGATTTAAGGAGAGCAAAAACTTACCTATCTTAAGTTTAATTTCTGTGCATTCTCGACCAGCTTGAAGTCATCAGTGACGAGCCATGTTTCTTCAGTTCGCACGAAGCTGTTGGCCAGGTAAAGTAACGAAAGGTCATTATCTTGAGCGGGATTTCGCTCATCGAGGGCCTTCTTGACGCTGTCGATGTCGGCTTGCGTGACCTTGTCCACCGTTACGACGTAGTTAAAGTCCTTCTTTACATCGCCCTTGAGAAACGGCATCTCGGCGACAATCTGTCCCGAAACATGATATTTAATATCCTTAGCTGCATTTTCGCTCTTTACCGCGTTAAGCTTGTTTACCCAGAGCTTTTCCGAGATCTGGTTGACCGAGATGAAAAAGTTGGTATCGATGACGAAGTTCGTTCCCATGTTGCTCCCGTCCGTGCCGACAAGGATATTGATTGGTGGCGACGGGGAAAAAAAAAAGGTTGGCTTGCGAGGGATGGATTGCCGGATATCCGCCAGAACAAGAAAAAGAAAGAACCGAAAAAAGGTGCCATGTTTCCCGGCATTAACACTCTGCTGTCATCGAATGGCCGTTTCGCCATTTTCTTGAGCATGTTCTCTCATGTCAGGATTGCTGGCACCCGGCGGGTGGGAAGCCGTGTTCGAGCATGGGGTTGTCTTGCAGTCATCCACGAGTGAGCCACTCGGCTGTCGTGCAAGGGCCGTGTGCCCGGTATCCAGCTTCCAATCTCGGATGTATTCCGTTTCATGCCCTTTGCTTCATCGCTTGGTGAACTTGGCAAAGGCCTCGAAACGGACGCGTATCTCTTCAGCGATTCCCGCGAGATGAAGAAGCAATGGAGGGGTTAAATGCTTAATTGATGCCCAATCGCCAAGTCAGATGCTATATATAAGTCACTTGGAAGCAACTATGAGGAGATAAAGGTTTTTTTCCCAACTATTTCCATGCGTGGCTTCGACCCCTTGAAGGTGCTTGCGGCGGTGCCCAAACGGCTGCCGGAGATCTTGTTTAAAAGCGGTTCAACCGGCACCACGTCCGTCACAGATTGCGTACAGGCGGCCCTCGTCCGAAGTCCAGCCTCACTGCGGGACGAGCTCACACGCAACATCTTGGTTTGCGGTGGCACGGCAAAAATCCACGGATTTGCGGAATTTTTGGCCACGCGACTCCAGGAGCGATTTACTGAATCAAGGGCAGCTCGAATTCGAGTTACGAGCGCGCCGGATCCCCTCAACTGCAGCTGGCTAGGAGTGGGGATTTTTGCCAATCACCCGAAACTCCGCGCCTTTCACGATTCCCAAGAATCTATCGGGGAACGGGATCCGGAAGGAATCTGGCTGGCCGATGACTACATCGACACGGAATTAGGCTTGTCTTGAAAAACATTTGATCCAAAAGTGCACGATCAAGCACCAAGGCGTGGTTAAGATCGCGTCAAGGGCTCGTCGCCAGGTAGGCCTCGTACGCGTCGTGCAGTGCCAGGGCCGGCGTCGAGTATTGTTCCGACAAGTAGTGGGGGATGTCGAACACGACGATCTTGTCCGCGTACCGGCATTCCACGTCGAGCTGCGTGGCAAGACGGTTCATCGTGCAAGGCAGCCACGTGTCGATGTCGAATATCTCGAGATCGGTCCAGAACTCGACCCCCGCGGCGGCGCAGCTGTCCGCGATGGCGGCATAGACCGGCGGTAGGTCCCTTACCGGGTCGCACCGCCCGGCGCCGACGCTGTCTTGAACAATGAGCACATCGAGGCCCGCCGCGGCGAGGAGGGCGTCCATGTACGACCGCACCTGCCCGTACCAGGCGGGCGCGCAGGCAGGCGCGACCGAGACCTGGAGCCGGTGCCCCCCGAACGCCGCCAGCTCGGCCTCCTTGACGGCGCCCGCGATCCTAGCGAGGAACTCCCCGTAGTGCTTGCCCTCGGGGGCGCCCGCGTCGCTGCCGAAGATGTCCTCGTAAGGGATGTAGATGCCCGCGAGGCTCGGGAGGTGCTTATAGCGGCCGAGTATCTCACCGGCGAGGAACCTCGCCTCGGCGACCTCCGCGGCGAGCCATGTCGCGTTGTCCATCTGCCACCAGAATGTCCAGTCCGCGGAGAGGCCGACGTGGACGCGAAGACCGTGCTTCTCGACCAGGTCGAAGAATACGTTGAGCATGTCGGGCTGGTCGTGGTTTGGATAGGACGCGTTGGCGACCGTCATGCCCGCCCCGACCGATGCCGAGTCGAACGCATACTTGCTGGACTGGTAGAGCGTCTTGTTGGTCGCCGCGTCGTGCGTCCACTGGAGGATGATCGTATCGAGGCCAAGCGCCGCGAGTTCCGCGAGTTCGGCGTCCCACATGGTGTAATTCCACGCCACGAGACTCGTGTACTGGATGAAGGTGCCAGTGATGCACGGCGGCACCTTACGCGCTGTGCGGAGGAAGTCGTGCTGGAAATTGACGTAGTAGGCCACGGGGTATTCCGTGGCAGCTATCACGAGGAGGAAGATGACGCCGACGCGAAAGGCCTTTGACGCGTTCATGCGTGATCCTCTCGCCTACGGCAATTTAACGGTGTCGTCTGGTAAAAAGGAAAAAAACAATAGTTAACGAGAAGGCAGCGGTTAGCCGTCGAGTTCCTTCTTGAGTTTTTCGAGCTCTTTCTTGACCTTCTCGCTGCGAGTGGCCTCGTCCTCGACCGATTCGGGCTCGTCTTCCATCGGGACCGAGAGGTTGCTCGTCGGCGTCTCGGGCAGGGATTGTCCATCGAGTATGACCGCTGCCTTGAGCTCCTCGAGTTCCTCCTCGACAGCGTCGCTTTCCGCTTCGCCTTCCGGATTCTCGGACATGACCTCTGCGCTCTCATCCAGAGCAGCAATAGCTTCTTCACTTTGTTCGTTAAGTTCCATTATTTGCTCCGGATTTAGCTCGTCCACGTGCTTTTGTAAGACTGCGGTTGTAGATTTCATGGTCTGGCCCATGGTCTTGATGGTTTCCGCTGACTCGATAGCATCCGACTGGCGTTCCAGTTTTAAAATAAATCCTTGAAATCTTTCCAAATTATTGAGAGCGCGTTTCCTGCGAATGAGATACGTCTTAGCCAGGTTCATGTTACCGTCAATAACTGCTTTCCTCGCCCGGAGTTGGAGATCTTGAGCATCCTTCTCGTATTTCTTGATACCAAGTCGGATCTGGTTGATTGATTGCTTGAGATCTGCCTTACCGGTGTCGACACTCGGCTGCTTCTTCTTGGGGAATAGCTTTCGCAAGGTGAATGAACCTCGTTTTTGATGGTCTGTTAAGCGATAGATCAATGTAAAAACTAATTAATGTATCTTAGGAGCTGGATACGTTCAGACGATTTTAATCGTGGGAAAACGCGCGAAAAGGCTTAATAGGCATTCAGCGGAGACCAACCTAGCACGATTATCTCCGATAACGATGAAGAAGAGCCATAAAAAATTGACGAAAACCAGCGTGAAAAACACATGCCTTTCAAAACCCTATTCATAAGGGACGTCGAACGCAACATTTTCGATTGGACGACGAAGATAACCGATGGTGACATCGCCTACGTCATCGATTCGGATAAAGCGATTCTCTACGTGTTCAACGGTTCGAGGACCTCCATGATGAAGAAATACGAGGCCGGGGTCATCGCGCCGAAAATCAAGAGCGTCTTGCAGTTATATCCCTACAAGATCATGGTCATTGATCAGGGCGAGGGGCCCGCCGAGTTGAAAGTCGAGGTCGAGAAGCTGCTTCAAGGCGAAGGGACGCCCGTCCCCGAGGAAGAGCGGAAGAACCTGGAATCGGCCATCGAATCCCTCACGTCGGTCAAAGCGGATAACGGCACGGAACTTGCGGGCGTTGAAATGAAGGCCGAAGCCGGGATCGCGGTAAAACACGAAGACGATAAAGCCAAAAGGGAGGGCCAAGAACAGCGATTCAAGGAACTAGAAGCGACGAACGAACAGTTGATGGCAGAGAACCAGGTCGTCAAGAACGAGAATGACGCGCTGAAAAAGGAGCTCGATGCTACGAAGAGTGAGCTCGAGAACAAGGTCAAATACCTCGAACTCGAGAAGGAGAAAGTGAAGCTGGAAGCCGAGGCAGCGAAAAAGGACGTGGAGGGAACAGCCGCTGGCCTCGAGTCCAAGATCAAGTACTTGGAGCTGGAGAAGGAGAAGGCGAGGGGGGAAGCCGACGCGGTACGCAACGAGCTCGCTAACACGAAGGCTCATTACGAGGAGAAGTTGCATGCGCTGCAGGCGGCAAACGAGGCCTTGCAAAAGGATCAATCCGCGGCCAGGGCGGAGGCCGCATCGATGAAGAAGGAGAACGATGCCTTGAAGCGTGACATGGAAGAGAAAATCAAGAAAATCAAGGAGGAAAACGCCGAGCGAGTGAAGCTCAACTTCTTCAACATGAAGGCCCTTCCCAGTGCACCCGCGGGTACGGTCTGGTTCGAGTCCATCGTCCAGGTCATCGCGGGCGACAAGACGATCTTCACGAAGGACGTCGACCAGGAAAAGTTGAAGGAGCTCCAAAAGGTGATCGAGAAGCCGAAGGAGATGAAAGCAGCAGCATTCGTGCCCGCCAAGGTAACGGCAGAACTGAAGCCAGATAGTCCCGTGGCTGCGGCGTCGAGGGTTCCATCCCCTGCGGCGGCTGAACCAAAAGCATTAATCCCCGCGCCTGCTGCGTCGAAAGAACCATCTCCTGCGGTGATTGCAGCAAAGAAGGCAGTAGAAGCTGCTGGGCTCTCGAAGGTGGCATCTCCTGCAGTGGCAGCATCGAATACACCACTACCCGTGGCGGTGGAACCAAAGGCGGAAAACCCAAAGGAAGAAGATTTGGAATTGGATTTCGTCAACATCGAGAAAGAAGATCAAATGCGGGAAGAGCGGAGGAAGAAGGGCGATATATTCGATTTTCCAGACATGGAAAAATAACCTCCTTAATATTTTTCGTTAATTACTTTGTAAAGACTAAGTGATTTGATCATTAAAAAGGGCTGCGGTCGGCTTTTATCGGTTCGTCAAGCACCGGAACATTTATAGCCGTGATGGTGGGAAGTCATTTAATGAACTCGCTCACTGACTTTCCGATCATCGCGAGCTTTCTCATGGTGTTGATGGTCATATTCGCGTGCGCGCTGTTTCGGCGCAAGGGAAGGAGAGGACAAGAGAGGGTGATGCATGAGGGGCGCGCATCAAAACCGGTGGTAAGCGCCAAGCCCGAGGTCATGCACGAGTGCCGCGATCATCCCGATATCACGTCTCAAGTTGCGCGGATCAAGGAATTGGAAGATGAGAACGCCAAGTTAAGGCAAGAGAACACGCGCATCAAGGATGA
>JAUQYZ010000149.1 GCA_030587475.1 Candidatus Sigynarchaeum calidifontis | reverse complement strand
GATCGATATGGAGACCGCGTGGCGCGCGTCGCTCGGCGAGTACGGCAACTTCCATAGCTCGGCGGATCACTCGAACGCCTGGCTCAGCCAGAACATGCACCGGGACTTTATCGGCATGTACCTCGGCGTGCTCATCGACCAGTTCGACAGGTACTGGAACTTCGAGGCATGGGAAAACACGGGCGGCAGGGGCGGATGTTTCGTCGACACGTATGGCTACAACCACCTGCGGTATTATCCGCGCGGGGCGACCGGTTTCGGCTGGTTCTTCGCCATGGCAGGGGCTAGCATCGACAAGACCGATGCCAAGATGTCGATCGTGACATTCAAGCCGCGGATCGCGCCGGTCGTCGTCCCGCTCGTGCAATTCGTGAACTGGGATGCCGAATCCATTGCGATTCCTGTCTTGCGATCGTGGATCGAGGGCGGCGAGGTGCGGGCGGCGATACACCACGCGGCGGTGCTCGGCGACGTCGATTTACGGATCGAAACGAAATAACCATATCTCGCTCTTGTTACATCACGGCGAATCTTGAAATGACGACCGCGGCTGGAACATCCGGAAAACCAAACATCATCTTGATTATGGCTGACCAGCTTCGTGGCGATTGTCTTGGCTGTGTTGGCAACAAGATCATCCAGACACCCAACATCGACGCGATCGCCGCTGGCGGTGTCGTGTTAACGCGCGCCTACACGTCGGTACCTAGCTGCACGCCTGCTCGCGCGGTGCTCCTCACGGGGCTCTCGCCATGGAAAAATGGCATGCTTGGATACGGCAAGATGGCGCCGGAATACCACCACGAGATGCCCCGTATGCTCCACGACGCCGGGTATCGTACCGTCGCCGTTGGAAAGATGCACTACCATCCCCAGCGCTCGCCGCGCGGGTTCGAGGTTATGCTCATCGACGAGAGCTCCCGGCGCGAGGATCCTGGCTTTATTAGCGACTATCACCAGTGGTTCGAGCAAAAAGAGCCTGGAAAGGATCCGAACGCGACCTTCCAGCGCGGCGTGGGTTGGAACGAGAACAAGTGGGCGGACTACGCGCTCGACGAGAACTTGCATCCTACCTATTGGACGGGCCAGCAAGCCGTGGCACAGATACTGGCGCACGACTCGAGCAAGCCGTTGTTCCTGAAGGTGTCGTTCGCGCGCCCGCACAGCCCCTATGACGCCCCGTCAAGGTTCGCTAGCATATACGACTGGAAGGATATGCCCGCTCCATGGATCGGCGAATGGGCGGGAAAGTTCAAGAGCTGGCGGAAGACCCGGTCCCCCGCGTTCGGTGACTTCGGGGAGGAGTACGCCAAGCGTGCACGGCGCCACTATTATGGCAACGTCACCTTCATCGACGAACAAGTTGGCCGCATCATCGATGCCTTGAAGAAACGCGGTATGTATGACGACAGCCTCATCTTGTTCACGGCCGACCACGGCGATATGCTCGGCGATCATTACCACTGGAGGAAGACCTACGCGTACGAGGGCTCCGCGTCGATCCCGATGGCCCTCCGCTGGCCGGCGAGTATGAATGCCACGGTACCCCGCGGGTCGCGCATCTCCCGGGTGGCCGAGCTGCGTGACGTCTTGCCGACGTTCCTCGATGCCGCCGGCGCGCCCTTACCGGGCGATCTCGATGGCAAGTCATTGCTCTCGCTGCTGCGGGACGAGGGGGCGAGCTGGCGGGAATACATTGACCTCGAGCATTACATCGCCTACGACCTTCACAACTACTGGACCGGCCTCACGGACGGCCGCCAGAAATACATTTACTTCCGTCCCAGCGGAGAGGAGCAGCTCTTCGACCTGGAACGCGACCCTGGCGAGTGCCACGACCTGGCGCGGGAACCCGCCTATCGCGAGGCGTTGGATGCCTGGCGCGCCCGACTCGTATCGCACCTGGCGCCGCGCGGGAAGAAATGGGTGAAGCACGGCAAGCTCGTCAAGGACAGGCGGGGACAGCTGTACTCTCCCAACCATCCACGCGGCTAGCGGCATGATCGATAGCACGCGTGGACACGGGTACCAGCCGGCGCCCCCGGGCATACATTCAAATAGCCTCATGTTCTTGGTCTAGTCATTACCGTGTATGCACGGGGGCACATGCGCTATGATCAAGGTTTCAGTAAAGCCCGTCTTCCGGGATCAAGCAGTCATCCAATTACCCTCGGAATCCGACGTGGTCATCGAGCCGGGACGCACGTACATCGTCGTTTCCGTGGTCCAACAAAAGCCTTTTTCTTTCTTGGCCAAGGTGCTCGAGGTAACGCCCGCGGAAGGTTCCCGCCCCGTGCTCGAGATCGATTCCCGCAAGACCGGGCCGCTCGCCGAGGGAGACGATGTCGAGATGTTCCCCTATAACATCCCCTTGGCACGCAAGCTCGTCATCGGCGTCCCCGACAAGTACCGTCTCATCACGCAAGGAAACTGGACGTCGACATTCTTGACTGCTTTGAAGGATAAACTCTACGATGCAGCTGATGACCTCAACGTCGCGGTGAACATCGGTACCGGCGTTCAGATCGTGCAAGGGACAGCGCTGGAATCCGATCCAAAGTTTCCCGTGGTCGTCGGGGACACGACCATCATCGAAATCCGAAAGCTTGACAAGGACAAGCTTGAAAGCGCGCGTCGAACGGCTGCCGATCACAAGACGACGCGTGCCAAGGCGTGGCGGGAATCGCAGCAAGAAAGCTTGAAGGCACTTCTAGGCAAGCTGAAGGCAGGCGCCGTTGCAAAGGCCAAGCGAACCATCGAGTTCAGCGGGTTCTCGAGCGTGAAGATGGTTTCGAGCCTCATCCGTGGCCTCACTTCGGGACTGGAGGAGGTCGAGACCAGCGAGGAGGAGAGCGGCGGGATCTACACGGCACATCATGCTTGCATCGTGCGAGAGGAACTAGAGCCCACGACGGTCATCGAGTTCCAGGTATCGAGCCAGAAGGGGGACGGCATCATCTCGCTGCTCGTGTTCGCGAGCGACGCGGCCAAGGCGGAGAAGCTGGCGGGCAGTATGCTGCAAGACCTCGCGCGGCTGCAATCCGGGCTGAAGGGGAAGGTCGAGATCGCCACGGTTAAGCTGTCAGATGCTGATATCCAAGCCTTCATCCTTGACCAGGGCGGAAAGGAACCCATGCGACCGCTCGCCAAGATCGCCGAAATCATGGCCAAAGAACATCCGGACTGGCGCGTGGATGCCCGGCGGATCGAGAAGGTTGCCAAGGAGATGGACAAGCGCGGGCTCATCTCGAAACTCGAGAAGATGGATACCGGGTTTTATATGGTGCATTTCCTGCCGCCCGATGTCATGGACGACCCGCTCAAGGTCATGGCACTCGCCGACACGCGTGGCGTGCTGTCGAGGGCGGACGTTATGACGGCGCTCAGCTGGCCCGAGTTGCGAGCGACGAACGCGCTTGACTTCCTGGAGAAGAAAGGCATCGCCAAGCGGGACAAGTCCTACCTTGCGGGCGTGAAATATTATTTCCCGACGACCAGGGCAAAATAAAGTCCGAAATACCTGGCGATATCATGCTACGAGCTGGTTGATCCACGATGCTTGACTCCTGGACACGGAACGGGAAAGTAATCTTGTTCCTCCTTCCGATATTGCTTGGAATTGTTGTCGTGCCCGTCCTTCTCGTTAAAGATAACTATTCCTTGCTCGTGGGTTGGCTTATTATCGAGCTCATTCTATGCTTTATTTTATTATTCCAGGGCGTCGGTGTCGTGATTGGGACTAAAGAACGAGGGGCTTCTTGGAAAAATCGGGAAATTGTTATATTCTTCGTTTTATCTGCGACTATAATCGCTTGTTCCTCTGGTGGATATGCGTACACCCAGATGGCTCTAAACAAGATACAACTCACGACTCTTGTTGATGAGCACCCCGTCAACATTCCAGCCGGACACCAAGTATGGAATTATTCCTTTGTTGGCGACAATTATGACGACCTCTTGATAAAGATCTTCGGGTATGCATCCGCCCCGTGCCCGGCGGATGCGAAGCTGCAGTACACGTGGGCGGTATGCCAGGACGATATGTACATGTATGGCGGTGAGGTGCGTCGATTTGGTGGGGTGGGATGTGAAGATGATAATACATCAGATCGAACTATATACATCTACACGTACGTGTGGAATTTCACGAAAGCGACTCCATTCAACATTTCCATAACATTCATATGTGTTTCATTTCCAGAAAACAACGAGGAAACCATTTCCTTCACGATATTCGGTACACAGAACTTTTCCGGGATCTGGATGGGAGCGGGCGAGCTTCGATTCCTTTTTGGAATGCCCCTTGGCATGTGCACTGCTTCCGTGATATTCGCGATACTCGGCATCGTCCATATCGAGAGAGATCGGTTGATAAAGCGGCGACAAGCCAGTACCGAAACCATTTGGAAGGGTCCCCTCTCGACTCCCGATCGTGATCTCAAAGACAAGGATTCAAACCCCCATGGATCTATTTAAGGCGCAACTGCAAGATCACGTGCATGAAGCAGCATTTCCTTCCCTTGGTTAGAAGAGCGGCTGGGATCGCCTTGATACTGTGGTTGGCATGCGTTTCGAGCGTGACGGCTTGTCTCCTCTCGCCTGATAACCAGATGACGCTTGATCCCCTGGATGGTGATTTACCGGGCATTAGATACAATGGCCGGAGCGCGTCCGAATGGTACCAGGGCGTGCCCCTCGCTGCCCAGATATCGGGGAGCCAACTCGCGATCTCGAACCCATACTGCGACCTGGCCTTCTCGGGCACTTTCATCTCGTCAATGCGGTTAGACGGCACGGGTTCTGGCAGCTACCAGTCAGAATGGCTGGCAGGAGCCTCCGGGTATCGATGGTATCGATCCGACGGCACGTTATTGCAACCTTCCGGGGGTACCTGGGTGAACGTCACATCGACGATACCAGGGGGGAACAGCACGGACGGCGTCTACCGGCTCGTGACGAATCTCGGCACGGCGATCGAGGCGACGATCACCGTTTGGTTGAACGGATCGTCGATCATCGTGGAATATTCATTCAGAATCATAGAGACGGTCGGCATCATGAAGGACGGCTGGATGTGGATCTTTAACGAAACGCTCGACAAGTGGTCGCCGTCGCTCGTCGATGCAGTCTGGAGCGTCGAAAACGGGGGCGGCCGGTTTTTCATGACCATGCACCAGATGATGCGCAGGCCATTTCATTACATCTGGGGCCAGGGAAGTGACACGTACTGGTACCAGGGGAAGGGAAGCGCCGGGGCGACCGTCGAGTTCCACGTCCCGCCCCAGGACGAGGCGCACCTGTTCCTCAACGAGGGGAACCACCTCGCCATCACGACCTACCCGTGGGAGGTACATACAGGTGCGTACCCGTGGACTGCGGTTGCAACGTCCGTGATAAACCGGACGTTCACGATCGACGTGCATCCCCAGGGAAACCTCATCGAAAACGCTCCCGCGGACTATCCAAGGTTCATGATTGATACAACTATCCCGATCGGCTCTGGCGCCGATAGCATGGACTACGGCGACGCCCTCACAAGATTTTTCTGGGAGCGCGTCTACACGTATGGCGCGGGGGGTGACGGGAACTGGATCGACTGGTCGAGCAGCGAGTTCGCGTGGAACACTCCCCGATTTCTCGAGGAAACCATGAGGAACATCGAACACATGCCGATCAGTGCTGCAGGGCACTGCGCGTCGTGGGGCCCGCTCGACGGCTGGCCTTTTCCCGACAACGATAGCAACATGTGGAACGCCAATTATTACGACACGCGCCATCCCACGACGAACCCGAACTACATCACAGCCATATGGCGTATCTGGCAGTGGACATCCAACGACACGTGGCTGCTCCAGCAGCAAGCACGCATCTACAAGACCGCGAATTTCTTCATTGACATGCTCGTGGAACCCGGCGACGTGGGAAACCCTGCCCGCGTGGCCTCGGTGCCGGGTGCCGTGCCACTTCCCGCCGAATCCGAGGGCCTCTTGCTCTGCGACTGGCAAGGCCATCACGGCGCGTCTGGTGGCATCGGCAATAACTACTGGGACATCCAGCCGTTCGGGTGGCTCGATTCGTACGTCAACGCGCTCGCCTACGGCGCGCTCTTGTCCCTTGCCGATTTCGAGGAGCACTGGGGCAACGCGTCGGGGTCCGCGGCTTACCTGGCAAGGGCAATGAAGCTGCGGGAGTCGTACACGAAGCTATTCTGGGACGACATCTTCGGCCGCTTCATCGGCTGCGTGGACGCGTGGGGAAATCGACACGATTATGGATTCACGTTCATCAACCAGCAAGCCGCGTGCTATGGAATCGAGTGGGGTGCACCACTCGTCGATACCGTGCAAGTGTTTCGCATGTACGATTGGATGGAAAACGAGCCCACGGGCAGCGGCCTCAAGGACACGTTTACCCGGTGGATCTACGCGGCCAGGTCCAACACGGACATCAACCACCGTGCCATCATCAACCGGACCGTGGAAAAGGACTGGTGGGTTGCCCAAGGGCAGATGGGCGACGAGGGATACCAGCGGTCGAGCCCGTGGCCGTGGGCGGCCACCAATGGCCAGCTCCAGAACGGTGGCTGCTCCGTTTACACGTCCTACCACGACTTGATGGCCAGGACGGGCTTCATCAACTCGGACGATGCCGAAAACCGCATCCGCGAGATATTGAATCGCTGGGTGTTGCCCGATCACATCTGCGGCGGCTCCCCGCTGTACCTCGGGGAGAACCCCCAGCAAGAGAACGCGGGATCGGTCGGTACAGATTACCCGTTTCCTGAATCTGGACTCGTGCCGACTTTCCTGGTATACGGGTTCATGGGGATGGTTCCCCGGTGGAAACCCGCTGATGGCGGGTCTAGTCTCCCTGCCGGGCACGTGCTGGTGCTCGATCCCGTGCTCCCGGCCGCGTGGAACGGGTACGCTGCGAAGAACTTGCAGTTCGGCGGGACGATGATCAACGTTAGTGTGAACACCACGGCGATCGTCATCGAATTTCCCGTGCCCGTGTCAAGCATCTACCAGGTCGAGGTGAACGGCACGCGGCATTGCGTCTCCGAGATCGTCGATGGCAGCGGGCGCGCCGTGTTGGCATGGAATGCTCGCCAGGGGGAGCTCCAGCGGCGCGCGAGCGCTGCGTCCGACGAGCATGCAAAGCGCATCGCATCCGGGCGGACGATCAACGCCACCGGGCAGCAAGACCTCCGCCCCGTTCCCGACATCCTCTCCGGCGCTTCTCTTGCCGACATCGAGGAATGGTGGCACCAGACCATGCACCTCATGACCGCGTCGGAATACACGACGATCACGGCGGAGATCGAGGCGCTCCGAGCACGCACGGACGTCTCGTTCACGTGGCTGGCTAGCGGCAACGCCATGCTTCCTTGCATTTCACGCCAGCGCGGCGAGGCAATGGATTCATTAGCTCGCGGCGACCTTCGCTGGATGCTGGGCAATTATCGTCAGGCCCTGGTGATCACCGAGCGGTTGGAGGGCCTCCTCGGCGAAGCGATGCCAGGAATCGCGCTGCAATGGTTTGTCATTCCTGCCTTGACATTCGCGGCGGTGGTCGTCGTGGTGCACGACGCGCTGATGCGTCGGAAAAAGCGGGGAGGAGCATTGCCATGACCGGTGCATCCATCGTGAAACGGCTCGTGCTGCCGACAGCGCTCCCCGTTGGCATCCTCGCGGCCAACTTCATCAACACGCTCGTTGCCCTCACGGTGTTCCTCCGGCTCGGTGCCGATCTTGCCCAGGACCAAGATTTCTTGTACGTTTTGATAGTTACTTTGCTCATGCCCACGCTTCTTGCCCTCCTCGTGGGCAATGCCCGCAACTGGACAGAAAACCAGCTTTTCATCGGTACCGTGGCGATCAACTTGCCCGCCGCACTGCAAGGGCTCGTTTACCTGTTCAACATGCCGGAGATCGACATCCGGTGGGACATCTCCACAGTCGATGCGGCATGGGATCCATACGGGATCCCCACGGGCGCGACGATGACGCTGCTGTTCCTCGCGTTGCAATGTTTATCACTGGTAATGAACGTCATCTTGCTGCGAAAGATCGTCACGGCGAGGACGGTTGCCTTGGATCCCCCGGCCAGTATGAAGGGCTTCGTGAGAACGACCCCACTGCAGCCAAGCGCCCGGTCCGACCTTTTCATCGCGGGGGGGTTGCTCGCGGCAATCGCTCTCGTCGCCATGCTCTTCGGCGGCGCGAACGCGAAGTATTACTTGCTGCTCGCGTGCGCGTTCCAGCTCCTCTCGATCGTGACGTTTCCCCTCTTCAGGCGGGGCTTGGCACCCGGTTGCGATGCCAATGCTGCCGAGAGGCTAAAGGCACTCGAGCCATCGAGGGTGCGGAGCAAGGGCGTGCCCGGGCGGGTTGGCCTCCTCGCGGGTTATTTGCTCGTGTTCTTGCTCGCGTTCACGCAATTAATCCAAAAAAACGACCGGGCGAGTGATGTCGAGTTCATGGTCGACTCGATACCATATTTGCTCTTCGGCGTTGCCATCTGGCTGGTTGCATCGTGGCTCCTCGGCTCGATCGGTTTTAATAGCCATACGTGTCGATATTTCACGGGATTGGGCCTCACCGCCCTTCTCTGGGGACTTGCATTTGCCGACGAAAGAAGGTCCTTCACGATCTTCGCGCAACCGGCAGCATGGCTCGGCGCGGGGGTGGTCATCGGCATATGCATCGGCGGCATCTGGGAGTTGCTCTGGCCGCTTCCACGGTGGAAAGCCCGGAGGGCCGCGAGCAACTTCACGATTTTTCTTCTCGTCTTCGTGGCGTTTGCCAATGGGGTCGTGGAGTTTTACATCAACACGACCGGCGATGACATCTACTTGATCATCTTTCTTTCTGTCGTCGGCTTGTCAGCCATCCTCGGTATTATTTCCAGCCTCCTTGTCTGGCGATCTACCAGGCAAGCCCCGATCGTATAGTTGTTTCGACAATACCCAGCATGATTCATGTAGAAAACATCCAGCTCGGAGAATGGCGGCAAGCGAGTCCGAAAATCGTTTGGAAGGCACCCGCTCGATCATCGATCGAGACCAGAGTGACCAATAGCGGAGGGGCGGCTAGATTCATGAAAAATTCTGGGCTTCCATTTTTTTATCTTTGGGCGCTCCAGGGCCCTTTCGATTCTCGATCCTCTTCTTGAGCCAGTCGGGCATGATCCAGCCGAGATAATACAAGAAGGCTCCAACGAGTGGGGGCATCCACGTCGCGTACAAGAACACCTGGTAGAGGATGATGTCGCCGATGAAGAAGGTCGCGAGCGTGTCCACGACGAACGTGAGCAAGATGCTGAACTGGCCACCCGCGATGAGCTCTAATCCGGCACGCGACATGTTGTCAGACGTTCTTGCCCGCAACCTGAGTGCGACGATAAGGATACCAAGAACTACGGGGATGATGAAAACAACCAAGATAAGGCTATATTCGATCGCAATGGTCAATAAAGGGTAACTTGGCTCGTCCGGGAAGCCCTGGATATCGACTGAATCGAGGACGAGCATGATAGTGATGATCACTACACCGATGATCATGTAGGCTTGAAAAAACGTTTTCCTAGCCTTTTCATAGAAAATATCGCGGGCAAAAAAGAGCGTGCATATCGTTCCCGTGAACACGAAAGAATACACGAGCTTCTGGGAGATAATGGCAACTTGCAGATTCCAACCGGCAAGCAGATAGATAACGGTCGCAGACCAGGTAGCCCCGAGCCACGAAAACGTAGAGAGCGCGAGATATAGAATCGATCTTGCTTTGCGTCGTTTATATCGAACGACGAATAACAAGCAGACAATGAGTATTAAACAGCCAATCGCCGAGGAAAGTATTCCCGCGATCGTGGCGATCGTGGATTGTGCCATGACTTGACACCAATTCACTATGAATAAAAATGTGTTGATTTTTTTTCAGATCCAAGAATAGACATTCAAACTCCTTTAGAATATAACCATCCAGCAAACAATTTCTACGCCTTTGTTAAAGCCCTTTTAAACAACTTGATGTTGGTATTCCTTCTAAATCGTAAAGATGGATGATTAGGTCCTTATCTTGGCATCGAGGGCTTTCATCCGTTCGATTCTTCTCTTGAGGGCACCGATGAAAATCGGCAAGCTACCAGCGACGGTGGCGATCGATGAAGTTGCCATAGTTCGATTGATGATGCGTTTTTATCAGAAAGCGGCAGCGAATCTGGCGCGGTGACGGGGCCTGGAGTGGCATCGCTTGTCCATTTTTAAAAATCCCACGCGCGTGGTAGCGTTTATATCATGATTGTTAAGGTCGGATCATCATGCTAGAACGGCTCAAAGAGGCACATCGGAACCGAATGGACTCGATCCCGTCCAGGACGCAGGAGCAATACTTGATGGAAGCCGAAGCCATCTTCCCGGGCGCGGATGTCGATTGGAACAAGTACAAGGAGCAATATCCAGACATCAACATGGAGGAGATCAAGGAACGCGTGAGGACGAGCAAGGGTTGGGATTCTATCGGGTTCCATCGAGTATTAGGCGGAATCTTTTATGATTATGGCTTGTCGCTCATCGAATTGATACTTGGCCTCTTTCTCACGCCCCTCATGTTCCTTATATTCATCCCATATCCCGAGGGGAACGGGTACTACGGGATAGCGTCGGGACTGTTCGGGAGCCTGTTTTTCATATTCGATTTCGCCACGGCCTTCAGTATCGAACGCTTTATCGGGGAATATCGCGTAAAAAATCCCCGGAAGATGCTGGGCTTCATTTCATTCTACGTTTGGTGGCAAATGATAACTGGTCTCATCCAGATCACGATTATCGCCTACGTTGCATGCTTTATCGTCGTGAACAACAACTTTGCCTACCTCTCATACTTGTTCCTCACGTTGATGCTGGTGCAATATCCGGGGATGACCGGTTACTTCAAGTCGATCCTTCGCGGCCTCCAGGCCTTCCATTACGATAACATCGTCGATTTCCTTCGCTCGAACGTGTTTGATTTCATGACGCGTCTCATCTTCATCGTGCTCTTCCGCTGGATCGGTTCGACCAACCCGATCATCGGCGACTTGATGGGCTTGGCCATAGGCGCTGCCATCGGCAAGGAAGTAGACGAGTTCATAAACATGGCCATCGCGATGTATTTTTTCAACAAGGTCATGAAGCCGTACGGCATCAAGGCACGCGACTGCTTTAACTGGCGGTACATCGACCGGAAAATAGCCAAGACGTGCATGTGGTGGGGCTTCCAGCTCTCCGCGCCGGGAATGCTCGGGACGGTATGGGGTTTGCTCGGTCTGTTCGTCCAGCTCGCCTACCTGCCGCAGCTCGCCTACTGGGGAACGGTTTCTGGGGTCATAGGCATGGTCGGCACGCTCATCACGATCGGCTCCAAGCTATCGATCGGCCCTGGCATGTCCGAGGCGTACATGAACGGCAAGATCGAGCTCGCGCAGTACTACCTCGCCAACGCGTACAAGTGGTACTTCACGCTCATGTGGGGCGTGCTGGGCCTGCTCATCGTGCTCCTGCCCGAGATCATGGCCTTCATTTTAACGCTTCCCGGCACCGAGAACTACCAGCTGGTGACGTTCTTCATCGTGCCTAGCATCATCAATTCCATCTTCAGCCCGCTGCAGGGGTATTTCGACGCGATCATCGTCAACACCGATCACCCCACTACCAAGGCCGTGATTGAGATCGTGGGGCAGTTCACGGGCTTCACGTGGCACGTCTTCACCTACGTGTTCCTTCAGTGGCAGTTCAAGTTCGGCATCCATGGCATCGTCATGATCTACACGTTCGCCGGCTTCGCGAACTGGCTTGCCTTTTTCTTCATCAAGTGGATATTCATCGAGTTCTACGTGTTCCACGTCTCGTTTCCCAAGTGGCAATCCATCATTGCACCCATCATCACGACCCTCACCGGCATCTTGCCCATCGGTTATCTGTGGCTTTATGGCATCTACCGCCCCATCTTGATCCCGGGCTTCACGGCGCTTTTCGCTTCGATGGGGATTCCGGATCCCGTCTTGGTGGGCGGGATCGTCGCCGCGGCGATCACGCTGCTGATGGCGCTGCTCGTGTTCTTGTTCCTCGTGTACCTGCCACTGCTGGCATTCTGGGGTGGATGGGACGATTACGGCCTCCTGGTCTTCAGGCGGGCGTATCACTTGAGCGGGCCTTCCAAGTGGCTCATCTATCTCCTCTACAAGGGCACCATGCTCGGCGTGCGCCTGTCCAAGCGGTTCCTCAAGCTGCACGGCAAGTACCCCGTCCCGGCGCAGATACCCTACTTGCAGACGATGGAGCTGATGGTGGAGCGGGAGATCCACGACATCATCACCGGCTTCACCGCGGGCAAGGTGGCTGCATCGACTGGAAGTGGCGAGGAGGTTGTACCGGCCGAGATGAAACCCCCGCGCTTCTATCTCACGGAATTATTGACCGATTTCAAGAGATTCTTCACGCAAACCACCGGTTTCCAAAAGCGGGGCATCGCGTTCTGCGCCGTGCTGTACTTCTTGATGCTATCACCTCTCGCCTTGATGCCCCTTGGATCAGCGTTTTTCACGCCGACCATCGTGTGGATCACGTGGGGATCCTATGTTGGTGCCACCGCGGTCGTCGGATTCATTGCCATCACCTTCGCCATCCGCTACGTCACGACCCACGATATGAAGGACGTGTACAGCAAGCACTTGAAACAAGTGATGGAAAGGAACGCGCTCCGCCAGCTTGACATGCGCTGACAAGGCAACACCGGCGCGTGATGGTTCCCGGTTCACTTTCTTCTTTTATATATCTCTTGAAAACACGTGCATCACGGACACGATAGGCAAGACCAGGCATCAAGAGCGCTATTTCTTCTCCATTTCACCTGCCAGGGCCAACAGCGTGTCGCATCGCCGCACGAGCTCTTGCTCGGCAAGGACGGACGCGATATCCCGCAATGTAGAGACCATTATCCGCCCGAGCGCAATCCTCCCCGATGATAGCATGCTCGCGGCCCGCTTGATCATGGCGTCCACCATCCCCCGTTCGCGCGCTGCAGCGTCGCTGGATCCGCCGGCGGCTACCTGGACGCGGAGCTTGAGCGGGATGGCGAGGTACGGGAGGTAGTACGTCCGCGGAGGCACGATGGCGGGTTCCCCCGTCGTTCCGCCCACGAGGGCACGGCCGGCCTTTGCCATGAGGTCGTCGATCAGCTCCGCTTCCAGCTGCCGGGCAAAGATGGCAGCGTCGATGGTGCCGGCCACGTTGCCGAGGATGCCATCAAGGACCAGCTTGCCGGCGACGTGCTTGTCGCCCGGGCCGTGATTGCTGCCGGCTTGCTGGACTCGTAATCGGACCCGTGCGACGATCATCCTCTCGTCTGCGAACTTCAAGTTTTTCGTCGGAAGGTCTTTCACCGCGACGCTTTTTTCGAGCTTGAGGTCTTGCCTCGTGCTGCTGGACGTTATGTCTGTAGGGATGATGGTCGCGGCCTCGTCACCACTGCCCATGACACGATAAAACTCGACCGTGGCACCCGACCAAGTGGCACGGAACCCGTCCATCAACATTGACGATACCTGGGGGAGGATCGGTTTTGTTGCATCCACCACCACCGAGTATTCGATCATTGCCTCTGCACGTATGAGCTGGATGCGCCCGCCGGTATTGAGACTCATCGATGGCTCGAACTCGGCGAGTTTCTTGCCGCCCTCGTGACGGTACCACTTGGTCATGCTGCCATTCGTCACCGCGCTCAACAACCGCGGGTAGAGCCGGGCCATGCTGATGGCCGTCTCGTCGTCGGTTGACGAGTGAAAGACCTCGCCGGGATGCGAGTGATAGATGCCCACGAACCCGATACCCTGCGGCAAGGATGATGCGAGTTCCTGGATCTCCCGGATGTCTGGCCGCGCGCCGACCTCGTGCTGCGTGGTGTATCGCTCGCACGCGATTACCGACACGACGAGCAAATCGCCTGCTTGCGTCTCGTGACCGACCAGCCACCCGTAGATCTCCTTCGACGAGGTGCGTGCATGCGCCTTGATGAACTCATCGATCCAGTGGTCGACGTGGACGCGTGGCATGGTGTTCACCCTTGTCTGTATTGTTAATATTTCGCAGTGTGCTGTACATGCTTGCAAGCCGGGCAAGCGGGGTCCGGGTTCGTCCGGTGCGCAGTGAATTCCCCCGTGAGCGCATTGCAAGTGATATATGAGACCAGCGTACCGAAACCGAGCAAATATTTAAGCGCCTCTTGCGCCTGGATAGACGCGATGATGGCCATGGTCGTGGGCAGCGACGCCGTGCACCGCTGGCCCTTCTCCCGGGGCGTTTTAGCGGCGATGGAACTCCGGCAGGCGACGCAAGCGGTCCTGCCGGGGATCACTGGTTGCACGTGGCCAGACAGCGCCGAGCGGGACGCGCCCCCGTCGATCAGCACGACGCCGTTGTTCACGCACTTCTGGTTCACGAACATGCGGGCTGGTAAATTGTCCATGCCCATGAGCACGACGTTGCTCTTCTTCACCCGCGACTCGAACACGTCCTCGTTGTCGAGCATCATGATATCGCCATGGTGTGGCAAGGGATGCACGTCGTTGTTGATCCGCTTGATGCGCTCCGCGATGACTTCGACTTTCGGCCGGCCGATGTCTTCAGGCTGGAAACCAAGGCGGTTCAAGTTGACCGTGTCCACGACGTCCATATCAAACAAGTAGAGCGTGCCCACGCCACACCGCGCGAGCATCTCCGCCGAGATCATACCTAGACCTCCAACCCCGGCTATGGTCGCCGACTTGTGGAACAAGGTATCCCATTTGATGTTGTATCCAAACGCGTTGATAGCGTTCAATCGGTCATAACGTCCTTGCATCGTTCTACCTTCCCAGATCGTGTCGGCATGGCGATCCGCGTGCTGCCAGTGCAACATTGATTAAGTTGGAGAGTATTAAGTATATCGAAGACCTATGTGTAGATCCGACTAGCGGTGTCTATCATGAGCCAAAGTTCGAACTCGACCTTATACTTCACGACTCGCATAGGGCCGGAAAAGAAGACGATCCCGTTCCCTGCTAATGACTCGCTTTCCTTCCTGGATGTCGTTTCCGAGTTGTGCAAGAAGTTGAGCTGGGAGATCGAGACCCTCTCGATCGCGACGCCCGCCGGCAACGTGCTCACGGCGTCCGACTTGAACAAGCCCGTCGGGAGGGTCAAGAGCGAGTTCGGCACGTCCTTCGAGATCATCGACCAAGGAGACGTCGGTGCGCGCAAGTGAGCGGGAAGGACGAGGGAAAGGCCTGGCAAGTTGGGCTCGCCGAGTTACGTGTTCCGCCGTTCCAGGCCAAGTGGGAATCGGTCGGTCCGAAACATCCCGAGTGGAACGACCGCATCAAGCTCGAGATACACGCGCTCGGCAAGTACATCGAGTTCCTCCGCAGCGAGAATGCCAGGCCCTGGTTCTACATCAAGCCAGACGTGAAATACAAGGGTGTCATCTGGCGCGGGTACATCGCCATTCCCTCCAGGCTAGACTGCAAATTCGACTTGATCATCGTCCTGTCGGGGGAGTACCCGCGGGTCATGCCGAAGGCGTTCATCGAGGACAGCCTCATCGAGCTCGCCGGCGCCAAGATCTACGTGAAGAACAGGTTTCCAACTAGGCAAGACCCCGTGACGAAGCAATGGGAGAAGGATCCCGAGACCGGGAAGTCGTTCGTCATGATCTGCCACGATCACATGTCGGAGGTCCAGGGCGCATGGACACCGAACCTTGGCATCGTGCATTTCTTCATCCGGGAGGTCTGGTTCTGGTTCGCGGCAATGCAAAACACGATCTTGCGGGAATTTCAAAAACGGTGTTCATAAGGAATAGACGTTCCAACCTCCTGTGGATGTACGTCGATTATTGCCAGGAGGAGCTCGCCGACCTCTACCGAGAAAAACATGCATACCAGCGGGAATGACATTCTGGCACCAAGAAGGAGGAATAAAGGAAATAAATGGAAGAGTCGGAAGTCCTTTACTGGCGAAAATGTTGCTCGCCATACCATACTTTAGATAGCATGCTTAATTTCCTCGCTGTAGATTCCCTCTGTTTCACCCGTATAGTGTATGCCGTGCTTTCCTTGATAATCAACCCGAGGAATGCTATTGGGATTGCGAAGAGGAGTAACATCGGCAGTATCCGCCAAGCCGAGACGGGCGCACCAGAAGGTATGATGAACTTCTTGAGCAACGGGGCGATGATCGTCGAAACCACGGACATGATCCATATCCATAGAACGATACGTCCCCGCTTCTCTTTGTCTCCATCTTCTCCTATGAGGATTATCCATGAACAAGAGCAGAGAGAAGGATAACGCGCAGAGAATGGGGATGGCTTTCCAGACCTTGATCATGGCCTTCTGATTCGTCTTCTGGTTCGTCGCGAAGCAGGATTGTCTCTGGAATTCGAGAGATGGATCCATAGCACATGCCCCTGTTTTCAACATTTTTATGCTAATGGAGATATCCGTGCAGCATTTTTCTCCAGATCCTTGTCGATGTCGTTCGTGTCGACGCACACCCAGCGAAGGTTATCATGTCGTGTAGCGGTGTACAAATAGAACATCCCGCCGTGTGGCTCCCATTCTTTTGAAAATGCGACCGACCCGGCAGTTTTCACGTTCATGAAGCCCGCGTCGAACATCTTCTCAGCAAGGGGAAGTAAATCGGGTTGTGGCATGGCAACAGAGGCCTCCTCGAGAAATGGCCTGATTTCAGGTTGACTCGCCACGTTCGCGATGGCATCGTCGATGTTCTCCACCGGCTGGACAACGCACATGGGCGCGAGCGGCGTGGTGGCCTTCAAGCCATCCAGCGGCCGCCCGTCGACGGCCACAAGCCACCGGATGCCGCGCGCGGGGGTGAGCGTGGTGACGTCCTTCCCCTCGAATTCCAGCTTCTCGTAGCCCTCCTTCATGCGCAGCATCTCGACCCCGCTCTGGGGAGAGAGCATGGTGCCAAAAGCGCGGGTATATTTCTCGATTGCAGCTGCGACCTTTTTCCCGAACAATTTCGCTTGGGCCGGCGTCCCCTCGACGAACACGTTCTTGACGCAGAAACACGCCATGCCGCTCCAGCACGCGATGTCGAGGGCGACCAGGTCGGCTACCCGCTTCGTGCGATATTTTTTCGAGATGAAGGCCATCCCGATGCGATGCGGGTTTTCGATGATAACGGGATCGTGCTTCATAGGGATGACACGCCGCTTGACGTCGGCAATAGTCTCGTTCGCGCCCCACACGTCGATCACGTCGGA
Organism: Candidatus Sigynarchaeum calidifontis; assembly: GCA_030587475.1. Lineage (GTDB taxonomy): Archaea > Asgardarchaeota > Lokiarchaeia > Sigyniarchaeales > Sigyniarchaeaceae > Sigyniarchaeum > Sigyniarchaeum tengchongense. Next base: position 8,739 of record JAUQYZ010000149.1, on the reverse strand, counting down.
ACGAGAGAACACCTTGTCCTCGATGCGCGTGTTCCCGCCCTTCCAGTAGGTGAGGAAAATCGTGGCACGAAGCTCGGGATCCATGGCTTCCATCGAGTTTGCATAGATGAACGGGAAGATCGGCTGCCCGGACGCGACCTTGACGATCTGGGGACAACCGGCCACGATGCCGTGGAGCATCACGATCGCGTCGAAGCCGACCACGTTCCCGAACATGACGCGCGTGAGCAGCCTGGGATGCAGCTTCCGGACGCGCTCTGTCCCGATCGATTTCATGTACCCGTCGTAGTACGGCTTGAGCTTCGGCATCGCCTTCTTCGGCGGCGGGTGCGGGAATGTCCACGCGAACGGGTAGAACCCGAAGGTCTCGATCATCTCCTTCGAGAAGCCTGAAACGCGGGGAATGATCTCGAGGGCTTGCTTGCGAAACGGGAACTCCGGGTCGAGCCATCGCTTGTTGAGCGCGACGACCTTCGCGAATGCGCCTTTCTCTCTCGAAAAATATTCCTCTGCCCGCGCCATGAGGGTATCGCAGACCGTACCCACTTCCTCCTCGTTCAGCTGGGGTACCTCGAGCCCATCGAATGACTCGCGACGGGCGACCTTGATCGGGTTCTCGAACCGCACCGTGTTCACTCGTTCACTTGATCTCGACGTTCCCCAGGTGACCCGCACAACCTATCTTGTCCGCGGTTTCCACGCCGTCGATGTTTTTCATGGGGATCCGCTTGATGTTCATAAATTCCTTGACCGAGCCGTCCTGGTTCGTGGAAACCACGTTGATCTCGTCGGACTCTTGCATGACCGCGGTAGCCGCTCCCTCGTTCCCGTGCGGCGAGATGATCCGGATAATCCCCCTTCCACTCTTCACGAGCTCGCCCGTCTGGAGGTCGAGGGCGATGACTTTCGATTCCGGCTGGAGGTTATCGGTCGAGTAGATATAATCCTTCCGGCCGCTGTCCCAGTGGCCGATGCACGAGAATGCCTTTTCCGTGACGCCATAATTGTCCCATATTCTCTTGTCCGCTTCTTGCTTGGGAATTCCCAGGATCTTGCAAGCATTCTCCACGAACGCGGCCCTGTCGATCGGCTTGGCTTGCATCGCGCCCTTGGAACCGTCCCAGCCACCGCCGCCCGTGATGATGTACACATCCTTCGCGTTCGGAAGCGGCGCGCCGCTCCTGAGGACTTGATCGATGAAGATGACCGACGCGCCGAAGAGAATGGCGAGGTTTTCGGCAGCAGCCTTGGAAAGGCCAGCGATGAGCTCTTTGGTGTTGATCTCCAGCGCGGGACGCGGGCCCGGTGGGCCCGCGGCAACCTTGATCATCTCGATGTTTTTCTTGGTCGAGCTCTCGGCCGCTATGGTCGGCAGGATCGTCTGCATCTTCACCTTGGTTCCATCGCCCAGGTCGAACCGCCTCGACATTCCCTCGAGCATGCCGATGCCGGGCGCGAAGCCAAGCGCTAGGTCCATCATCTGCTTGGGCTTGCGATAACAGCTCAAATACGCCTCGAGAATGATTTTCTCATCTTGTTCCGTGCGCCAAACATAAGACGGGTCACCGCTCGTGCTGCTCGACACGTGCCACAAGCCGGGCACGTTGTATTTCAGCTTGGCGAAAAACCCGGCCGACCGCTTGAACAAACGATCCGAGATGGCCGGGAGGGCCGCCCAGTCCGCGGACTCGACGGCGCGTTCGATGTCTTTGCTTGTGGAAATGCCACATTTGCCGCATATCTTCTTGTAGATGTCAAAGGTCTCGAATTGCTTCTTTAAAGAAGCATTCATCTTGGTTTTAAAGTCGCTCATATTTGAAACGCTCCAACTTCTTTAAAAAAAAATGTAACGATGATTTCCGGGAAAAACACGAGCCAGAACGATGATGCATTTCATTTACAACAAAAGACGAGAAAATGCGGGAAGAAACAAATGCCATAAAGGTCAGCACGGCCACGCGAGCGCGTCTGGATCCGGCTCGAGAGATCCTTCGATTAGTCGAGGGAATGGCTTCCAGCCCGCTGCACCGGTTCCGCGGGGCCAGGTCGGCGTGGCCGGCGTTTTTTCTCGCGGGGGATCCCAGTATAGAATACACATCCATACAAGGCTTGCAGCTTTTCTCGTTGATCTTGTCACCTGGCCTGTCCTTTACATCGCGCTTGTCCAGGTGCAAGTCGACAATCGGAATTACCATCTGGCCCTCTTTCACACGCCGGTAACAATCATAGGGAATCTTGTTGAGGGTCAACGCGATGTTGATGAAGACGATGACGTCGATGATGTTCCCCCACGTGATGGCGACGGGTTGCTTGTCTGGCGGCAAGAACCACAAGAGATCGATGCGAGGGAGATCCGGGACGAATACAGAACGACCAGAATCGAAGCATTCCGCGAACGCGGGAAAGAACTCTCTACACTCGTTGATGCATATCATGCAGACGAGAAATAACACCCCTGTGGACAAAACGCCTAGTATAGGCGTGGTTCGGAGCAGGGCTCGCTTGCTCGCTCGGCTCATTGCATGCAACTCAAAGATGTGCAGTTGAATGTATAATTCACGCGCCGAATGTATAGCTATGCACCAGATTAATTGCGAATGCTGAATACGCGGTCGATGCAAAGTGGTCACGATACCTTGGAAGATAAAAAAACAGTGGAATGCGAGATGGATCTGGCCCCAGTACTTCACGCCCCGGCACAAGCAAAGCATGGATCGTGCTGGCGAGTTCCAGGGCATCTTGCCGAGCGAACGCAACATCCACGCGTTGTTCCGGAAGAAGTTCACGTTGGAAGGGGCACCAACGAAAGCCACGTTGCAGATCTCGGTCGATAGCCGGTACAAGCTGTACGTGAACGGGACCTATCAAGGTCGGGGGATTGCCCGATGCGAGAACTGCGCGTGGTACTTCGACGAGCACGACGTCACGGGCGTCTTGAAGCCCGGGGAGAACATCATCGCCGTGAAGGCGGTCTATTTTGGCGAGGATCTCGCGTGGTACCAGTGCCTGGACTCGGTAAAAGGCGGGAACCTGGCAAGCGCGGGAAAGGGCGGGCTGGTGTTCGAGCTGGATGCAGAATTGGCCGGGGGAGCGCACGTGGTCATCGGTTCCGATAGCACGACAAGGACGATCAAGCTGGATGCCTACAAGCAAGACGCGCCCAAGAAGAACGGTACCCTCGGGCGCGTGGACATCGTCGACTTGAACTTGTTTCCCGATGGATGGACGGGCGCGGGTTTCGATGACAGCACGTGGACCACGCCGCTCGAGCTGGCCAACCCGTTCGAGTTCGTGATGCAGCGGAACATCCCCTTCTTGCTGGAGGTCGAGGTCAACCCGGTTTCGATCAAGGCTTACGGGGAAGTTGCTGACGCCGGCGCGGATCTCGCGGGCGAAGAGGACGTCGACGAGATCCCCGACTTCTGCATCAAGAATAACATCGAGATCAACGAGCCGCTGGGAAAGGCCAGGATCACGGGGATGGACGCGATCACTGCCCCTGCTCCCGGCAAGTATTGCGAGGTCACGTCGCCCGGCGAGGGCCGTGCGGTGTTCCTGCTGCTGGACTTCGGCAAGAACGTTACCGGCTACATGCACCTCGTGGTGGAAGGGGAAAAGGGCGTGATTGTGGACATGATCCCATCGGAGCAAGTGGCCGGGAACCAGGTATATAACGGCGACTCCCTCGCGGGGAAGCGGGGGATGAGCGTGACCTTGCGCGACGGAATGCAAGAGTTCGAGCAAACCTTGTGGGACGGGTTCAAGGCCGTAATGGTCAAGATCCGGAACATCAAGAACCGGATAAGGATCCTCCGGCTGAACGCGGTCTTCACGAGCTACCCGTACGAGGAAACGGGGAAGGGGTCGTTCGAGTGCTCGGACAAGATGCTGACCGAGCTGTGGAAGGCTTGCGCATACACGCTCGTCTTGTGCACGCACGACGGGTACGAGGATTGCCCATGGCGGGAGCAGCGCAGTTACCCGGGCGACGTGTACGTGGAGAACCTGGTCAACTACGCTATATTTGGCGATTACCAGATGGGCAAGAAGTTCATCTACGACGGCGCGTTCGACCAGCTGCCCACGGGTATGACGTTCAGTTTCTTCTGCGGCGATGCCTATGCCGAACAGCATATCATCCCGAACTACCAGCTCTACTGGATCTTCGTCATCGATGCACACTACCTGTACTCGGGCGACGACGGGCCGATCCGCGACTTGTACTCGAGCTTGCTCAAGGCGATCGAGTGGTGGGACAAGTACCTGGATCCAGGCACGGGCTGCGTCAAGGACGTGCCCTTCTGGAAGTTCATCGACTGGAACGAGCGGCTCGATGCGGACGCCGAGATCAACGCGATCATCAACGCGCAATATTTCCGGGCGCTCCAGATCGTTGCCAAGTTCTCGCGGATGCTCGGCTGGGCTGAGAAGGCTTCCGATCTCTCGAAGGTCGCGGAGCGGGTCAAGGCCGGGATCAACAAGCACCTCTGGGACGAGGGCAAGGGATGCTACCACGATGGCCTCAACGGAGGGAAGCTGGACGGCGTGATCAGCCAGCAAACCAACGCGTTGCTCATCGACTTCAACATCGCCCCGCAAGAACGGTGGCAGCGCATGCTCGCGATCGCCTTCGACGGGCCGGCCAAGGACAAGTACGCCATCCCTTGGCCGCGGAAAGGCAAGGGTGCCGGGCTCCAGCCCGGGGAGATACTCCTCCCCCAGCCGTTTTTTATGCATTTCGTGAACGGCGCGCTGGCCAAGGTCGGCCGGTTCGACCTCATGTTCAAGATGTTCGACGAGGGCTGGGGCCGCATGCTGCGCCATCCCGACTATGCGGGCACGATCTGGGAATCATGGGAGCAGCACGGGTCGCGCACGCACGCGTGGTCCGCCACGCCAGCCTATGATTTGCTCACGCACGTGCTCGGCATCAAGCCAACCAAGCCTGGGTTCGAGAGTTTCACGATCCAGCCGGAATTACACGCTCTCGAATGGGCCAAGGGTACCTTCCCCTCGATCAAGGGAAACATCACGGTAAAAGCGGAGCGAAGCGGGATGGCCTTGCAATATACGGTCGAAATACCCCCGGCACTGGAAAAAAAAGGAACCTTCATCTCGCCGGTCATCGGGGTGGACGAGATCAAGGGCATCGCGATCGACGGGAAGGACGCGCTCGCGGGGAAACACGTCGACAGCTCCGGACGAGTCGTGCTCCGCGATCTTCCCGCGGGCCAGACGACCATCTCGATCTTGAGTGCGCGTATCGCACGTCCGATACTCTAACCTTATTTCTCAATGGCACCTACATCCTCTTATGTCTCCGGATCTGCCCCAGGGATCTCCCCCAAGCACGTATCGCATCGCTGCTGATGCCATGATCGTGGACAACCCGCGAAGGCCCCGGAAGGTCGTGCTCATCACGCGCAAGAACCCGCCACATCAAGGTAAATTCGCGCTGCCCGGCGGATTTCTCGACCCGGACGAGACGATGGAACGATGCTGCGTTCGCGAGGCCAAGGAAGAGACCTCGCTGGACGTGGCGATCGTGCGGATCGTCGGCGTCTATTCGGATCCACTTCGCGACCCGCGCGGGCGGACGGTCTCCGTCACCTATTTATGCAAGCCCGTAGGCGGCATCATAAAGGGAAGCGACGACGCGGCAAGTGCTGCGTGGTATGACGTGAAGTCATTGAAGGCCATGGACCTCGCGTTCGACCATCGCAAGATGTTCGAGGATGCTGGCTTGATCAAGTGAGTTGCAGGTGTCATGAACCCGCGCATTCTCCGCCTCGTCGCGTGCTGCTGCATCGGGCTCGTCGTGCTGGTAAACTGCGCCGTGCCTCGCCCGGGCGGCACCGTCCCCCTGCAAGTGCCGAAACCGGCCAGGCTATGGATCGGTGCACCTGCCCCGGAATACCTGCTCGGGATCAACGAGACCTTCTGGGCGACCGGCACCAATGGATCGGGCCAGAGCATCGCGATCATCGACACGGGCATCACGGCGAGCCACGAGGCATTCGCCGGGAAGTCGATCAACTGGACCGATGTCACGCGCGAGAATTACTCGATGCCTGTCGACCTGAACGGGACCGAAGCAGGGCACGGCACCATGTGCGCGTCGATTGCAGCCGGGAATTCAGCAACCTACAAGGGCATCGCGCCTGGCGCGGACATCGCGGCGATCAAGATGTTCTACATGGACGGGGGCTCCATCACCGCGGAAAATGCCGACGCCCGTGCCGCGGTAGACCGCGTGCTTGCCATCGCCCCGGGGCTGAACATCAAGGTCGCGTCGCTGTCGTGGGGTGACGACAACGCGTCGGACGGGAACGACGAGCTGAGCCAGATCGTCGAGGACCTCGTGGATGGCGGCATCGTGACCGTGGTCGCGGCAGGTAACAAGGTTTCCGGGGGAAAACCTGCGCGCGTGGCGGCGCCCGGCGCGTCCGAAAAGGTGCTCACGGTCGGCTCCCTCGACGAGCACAGGTTCAGCGTGGCATACTTCAGCCTGCCCGGGCCGACCGCCGACAACCGCATCAAGCCCGACATCATAGCACCCGGTGTCGATATCCAAGGAGCACAGTACGACTCGACCGACCAGTACAATGTACTCCAGGGAACGTCCTTCTCCACGCCCATCGTTGCCGGCATCGCGGCGCTGTTGGTCGGGCGGTATCCTTCCCTCGACCATTACCAGCTGAAGCACTTGCTCTGCCTCACCGCGCTGGAAAGCCAGTACACGAGCGGCAACCCGGACAACCAGGAGGGCTGGGGTATCGTGAACCCGGCCGGGGTGGTCTCGGCGATGGAACGGTCATGGTCCTTGGCCACGCCGCTCGCGGGCTCGCTCTGCATGAACAAGTCCTCGACCCGGTCATTTTTCACCCGCGTGCACCTGGCGACCGGCGTCACCCACCGGTTCACCATCACGGCGGGTGGTGAAGGTAATGGGATGCTTGATGGCCGTGCGGAGGCCTACATTTACCCAGCGTCGCGCGACATCAACGGCGTCCCGCGATTGCTTGCCCGGAGCCACGGCGGGAAGCTTCTCTTCGCGCCGGGCGTTGAGGGGGACTACATCCTGGCCATCAAGCCGCTGCCCGATGCATGGTCCGCCGAGGGCGGGAACCTCGTGGTGTCGTTCGCCATCACGCACGCCGAGGACCTCACCATCCAGGCATCGTGGGGGATTGGCATCGCAAGTGCCGTTGCCGGGGCAGTGCTGGTGCTGGCAATGGCGTTGAACATCCGCGATTCGATGACCGTGAAGAAATTGGCACTTTGGAAAAAAAAAGGCATTTAACCGAGGCTTTCGAGTTCGTTGTACTGGAACAAGATCGACGACTTCTTGCCGTTTATTTCCTTGCCGATCACGTCGCCGAGTTTATCCGACAGCTCGGCCGCCTCTTTGTACTTGCTCGCCGCGGCGAGAAACTCCTCTTTCTTCATGTGCTCGCGCGCGGCCTTCAGCAATTTCTCGCGGCTCTTCTCGAGGACAGGTATCTCTGCCGAGCGTGCCGCGTTCCGGCCGAACTCGTCGGCAAGCTCGGGCTCTTGCAATGTCAAGGCGCAGTTCTTGGCATCGTTGTATAGCCTAGTGGATTCATCGTAACGCTTTTCGTTTCGGAGGCGGAGGGCCTCGTTGGCCGCATTCACGAGCTGGTCTGGCAAGGAACGCGATGCACCCAGCAAGCGCTGGGCCTGGTCGATCTGGTTGCTGTCGAGCAGGTCTTGCGCGCGCTTGATGACCCGCTTGCGGATGATTTCCGGGTCCAACTTGCCCACGACTTGCTGCGCGAGCTTGATGAACGACTCCTGGATGAGCACGTTCATCTTGAGTTGGGGCTTCGGGAGACATTCCCACACCGAGGCCTCGAGGGCATCCAGCTCGGGGAAAAAGGTCTCCGCCTTCTCGCCCTTGTTGAGGACGAGTGCCAGGACGAGTCGCTCGCTCGTCTTGTCGGTCTTCTTTTCCATGAACTTGGAGGCGATGGACAGGCCCTCGAGCTGGATGGCGAGTTTCTCGACGGGCTTTTTACCAGACGCGTGAGACATGAAGATGCTGTTGACCTGGTCCTGGGTCAAATGGGGGATCGATGCCATCCCGTACTCGGCGTACGTCATCATCCCCTGGACAGGGTCAAAACGGAGAAGGGAAAGAAGCATTGGCATGTGCTTTTTCACACCGGTTATGTCTATTAAGTAACATGACGTTATGGGGAATAAACATAATGGGTATGGATCTCGTGGAGAGTATTGGCATCGTCAAGATCTCTTGAAACGGTCGAGCAGCAGCAACAAGAGATTTTGAAACGCGTCGTCGACGCCTTGGCCAACCTTGGCCGACGTCTCGTAATAGGCTATGCCCATGTCCGAGGCCTTCTCGAACCCTTCCTCCTCCGTGATCGTTCGCTGGTCGGCGAGGTCGATCTTGTTGGCGATGAGTGCAGACGGGAAACCCTCGCCGAGCGTCTCGACCAAGTCGCTCCGCCACGCGTCGACGCCATCGAACGTCTTCCGGTTCGTCACGTCGTATACATAAAGCGCCCCGACCGCTTTCTCGTAGAACATCTTCCGGATCTGGGAGAACTTCGATTGCCCGGCGACATCCCAGATGTACGCCTTGGCGCGGGTGTTGGCGTCGAGGTCGACTTCCTTGATGCTGAAATTCGCGCCGATGGTGGGCAGATAGAATTCCTTGAAAGAGCGATGCGTGTAATACTCGACGAGCGACGTTTT
>JAUQYZ010000014.1 GCA_030587475.1 Candidatus Sigynarchaeum calidifontis | reverse complement strand
TATTTGACGTGTTCAAGAGCGGCCGGAAGGGATACGTCAATGTGAGACCCGGAAAGCAACAACTCGTGTTTTCCGGGGTGCCGATCCAGCCGGTCATCAAGGGAATGCGGGATGCGTTCGAGCTGTTCGCGGGGAAGCACATCCAAAACAATCACTCGGAATCAACGAACAACGTGATCCGGACGGTCGTGTTCCTCGGCGGGCAGCGGTCAGTCAAGCGCCTAGATGGGCGGATTCGTGCCGTGATGCGGATGCGGAACGACGCTGAATTGAAGCCACGTTTAAAGATGAGACATCGTTATCGTGCAAGAGTATACTTGAAAAGAATGGCCGGCGCCGATTTCAAAGCAGATCTCTCGAATTACAGCATAAAGATTCAAGCAAATGCTTAAAACGAGGCAAAAACAAGATGAGGTGTATCATCATTCGTCGTTAAAACGAGTCATTATACATCAAAAATAATCCCATCATTCGGATTAGTGATCTTGATAGTCTTATAGATCTTGAATTTTTGAGTCTTACATTTTGTGAATTAACTCGTATTGAGGGGCTCAACCACCTCGCCTCTTTGGTCGAGTTACATCTTGGCTCCAACCAGATAAAACGCATCGAGGGGCTCGATGAACTCGCAAACTTGAAGAAATTGTTCCTGGAGCACAACAAGATCCGGCGCATCGAAGGGCTCGACCATCTCGCCAACCTTGAGACCTTGGACATAAGCTCTAACTGGATCGCACGAATCGAGGGGCTCGAGCGGCTCGAGAACTTGGCATACCTATACCTCGGAGATAACAAAATTACGAGGATCGAGGGCCTCGGGCGCTTGGGCAGGCTCGGCGAGCTCATCTTGTGGCCTAACAAGATGCCTCGTGCCGCGGTCGAGGCATTCGGCGGCTGGGAAACGCGTGATGGCGTTTTCATGTCCGATGCACGTGCCGTCGTGAAATATTGCTGGCAACAAGGCCCGAACCTCGATGGTATCGGCCAGGAATAGAAAATACTCGATAATTTAAGCTGAGGGAATAGAATTTAGAGGAGTACGATGTAACGTGTTTTTAGCGCTGCTTAGCCGAACTGATACAATGTTATTGAAAGGTGTACCAAGACTACGCCGGAGAGCGAAAAATCTATACGGGCGAGATTGCTGCTCGTGTTTTCACTTTAAGTAAGGATAGCTACTCGTGTAAGTTTATTAAAAGATACGCCTCTCGATCGAGGGCCATTTCTAGGCTAAAAGAGAAGGGACGCAAATGAAAAAACGTGAAAATTGTGCTTCATGTGATCTTTTAGTAATGATTTGTCGCCAGAGAAAGGGACCGAAATGCTTTCCCGCTACACGAAAAACGGGGGATCACGGGGCATCGAGATCGTGATGGAAAACGCCGCCATAACCTATCAAGGCGTCATGTGATGTTGTCCAACTTTGTCCTCGTTCTTGATGATTGGATGCGACTCTCGTCCAGGCGTATGAACGACGCTGAAAAAGCGGAGAAAATGGAGACCGATCTGGAGGCTCAATCGATGACGAGAATGTCATCGTCTTGTTCTTCTTCTTTCGGCGGATTTTCGGCGAAGTACTTGGCAGCTTCGAGACACGTTTTATAATTGAGGGGATCCTCCGGGTTAGGATGGGTGATGAGCATCTCCAAGGCCTTGACTGTCGTGCTGAGATCAGACAATTGCGACCATTTCTTGAGCACGTTGAGGCATATATATCCGGTCTCGTAGGGATCGATGTTAGGATGGAAGATAGGAGAAAGCCAGAGAAATTTAATTCCGCCAGGATAGGGAAATTGCCGGTTGATCTCGATCTGGATGCGATGGTTCATCTGCGGGATGAGCGAATTATTAGCGTCCTTCACGAGCCCTTTTGCCCGCACGTTGATGACGAATCGCACGATCTCCTCTGTCGCGGCCAGGGTCTGCTCTTCGAGGATGCGCATTTTGCGCAGCACCTCCAACTCGTTTTTAACCCTTTCTGTCCAAATGACTAGAGGCAAGCTGGGCATTTTTTCTACCTTTTTAGTTCTATCGACCACAGATTTGGAGATTGATCCGATTAGGCAAATCTACGCCACAGATTCGGATTCACGTTCTTAGAGAAAATAATGACGGGAGAATAATTAAGACTATTCTTGACAAGATATCGGGAGGATAGGGAGGATCGATGCGATCCAAGCCCTTCATGCCGCGTGTTGCGCAGCAATCTGTCGAATAAAGAGGGCGCAGCCGGGAAACCAAACGTGCCGTGAAAGGGAACGAAAGCAAGAGAAAAACGAAAAAGAAAAGGATGATTTCTTACTCCTGGGCGATCTTGATGATCTCCGCGATGAATCCTACCAAGAACGGCGCGAACGCCACGAGCTCGAAAACAGTTATCAAGACCTGGAACGTCTGGAACAGCGTGAGGGGCCAAATATATCCCGTGGGACGGCCCCACCCCGATCCCGTGTTTGGCGTGTTGATGTACAAGATCGCGAGGATCCCCATGCCGAGGCCGATCAGCAGGGCGACGAGCATGTACAAGCGCTTCGACAGCGCGGAGAACAGCGCCGCAACCCCGAAAGCGATCATGCCCAAGCCGGTAGGCCATGATAACGACTGTAGCCATGAGTCGGTGATGGTGGCTTGAGTTAACGTGGTGCTGTACTGGGAATTATCGAACAGTGTCAATAACACGAAAATACCGAAGCCGACACCCACCAATCCCGCGACCATGCCAGCGATGGCGAATATACGGGTCTTGCCCTGACCGAGCGGGCTCCCGAGCAGCCGCTTGATCTCCGCTTGCAAGGCGGGCTCGGGCGTGCGGCCGACTTTCTGGAATTGGAAGGACGAGTATCTGTCTCGCAAAGAGAGAAGCAATTTCTTCGCTTCGTTCTGATCCTTGATCTTCGATTTGGGCCCATGCCAGATATATATCGTCCGTCCCTCAGTGTCAACAAGCAGCGCAACATCGCGCACGGAAAGGCGGGGCGTCTCGATCCACTTCCCGTTCTTAAAAGAGTACGCGAACAGCCTCATATCATATACGCCTTAGGTATGTTTTGTTTGATCATCATTATGTTAAACAACCTCCATAAGTTCACCATATTATTCTGCGATGTTAAGGGAAAACCTCGGGAGGAGTTCGTATGCATATTGGTTGCCGAATGGCTTTTTATAACTTTCTTTCCCCTCCTATTGCCTTTATCCCTCTTCGAGACTCGGAGGTCCACGCGACCACGATGAGCTTCGATCAGATCACCGCCGGATCGGCTCGGTACTCCACGATGCGGCCTCCATCATCGCCATAATCGCGCCTCTTGGCGATTAAATGCACGGCCAGGTTCAGCAGGCGGGTCACGATCTCGGGGAACGCCCGCAGGCCGCACAAACGTGTGTAGAGCTTTTTTAAAACGCTCTGGAAAAAGATTATTCTCGAAGCTCGTTCCTAGCTCGCTGTAATCCACGATCAAGGTATCCAATCGAGGCATATGCCGCAGCCAGTCGAATTGGGCACTACCAACGTTAGTTAACATAATAGCCAGCACGCGCAATTCCGGAAGTTGAACTAGTAGATCCCCCAGCTGATGGCCCCACGGTCCAACAACAACCAGCTCAGTTACGTGTCCCGAATCTATCGATAATGCCGTTTGCCAGACATTATCCTCCATATCCCGATACTGCACCGTCTTGCCCCAGTTTTGACATTGCAATTTTTCACCCCGCCATCGTGATGGAATGGCACCACGGCGCGCGCCCTGGAGAAGTTTTTAACAACGGGGGTCTACATGTCTAGCGTATTTACTATATTCGCGCAGCGTCGTCGCGGAGATGGCTCGTGCTATTGAAGATACGCCTCGTATTATCCACCAAGAGCCCGAAACAAGGGAAACCAATAGAGTTCAAACTCAACGTGCCACCTTCCAAGCAGATCGGCTTCATCAACTTCGTCAATGCGGCGATGCAAACCGATTCATCTATAAATATCTCGTTCGAGAAAATAGTGAAGAAAAATAAGGAAAAATCGAAGATTCAAGGGGAGTTTAAATTTTTCCAAGGTGAAACGGCGAGATCCACCGAGAAGAAGTAAACGAGCGCTTATTCCTTCCCCGCCGGAAGCCTTCTCCTCGCCTCCGAGACGCGGTAGATCGCCGTAATATTAGTCAATATGGCAAGATTGACTATCGCGAAAGGGAGCACGTTGCAGGCCGACGCGACGACGATGATGAACAGCCGTTCCGACCGGCCGAACATCCCGATATCGACATCCAAGGACGGATCAGCCAGCGTCGTGCGAGCACGGACATAACTGGTAATGTACGAGCCGATCACGAGTGCCATTACCCAGGCCCACAAGGGGATGAATCCGACGACGGGCAAGCCCAGCCAGCTCGATGAGACGACATCACCCCGTAGCAGCTCGCGCGCTGCCGGCGTGAAGAAGATCACGGCGTCGGAATAACGATCCATGGTCGAGTCAAGCACGGCACCCCACCGGGTCTTCCGTCCCATCGTGCGTGCGATGGCCCCGTCGACACCGTCCATCACGCCAGTGAAGAAGACGAGCAAGGCATACGCGATCATGCCCGGCCAACACATTGGCACGACTAGAAAAAAGGCGATCGATGCAATAGATGATCCCAACATAATGCCAGTTGCCTGGTTCGGCGTGCAACCGCGCTGCGCCAGTGCTTTCGCGAGCCCTTGCACAAGGGGTTTAAAAACGACCCTTAGTCTGTACTTTGATGGCATGTTGCCGTCATGCACCTCCAGTCGGCCAGTTCCCAACACGTGCCTTGCTCATTCGTCGAAAAAATCGCCCACGTCGACATCCTCGTCCATCTCGCCGGCGTTCTTGAGTTCCTTCGCCAGGTCCTTGCGGGTCTTCCGGTTCCACTCCATCGGCGGCATGACGTTTGTCTTTCTGGCAAAAACCAGGTATCCGGAATGGCGCCCGTGCGACACCGGACGCGTGGCATTCTCCTTCACCTGCCACGTGCGCAGCTGCACGTCCAACGCTTCGATGCCGAACCAGTTTCCCGCCGACAGCGCGGCGTGCACCTTCCTGACCTGCTCGATGACCGGCGAGAACGAGCAGAACACGCCGCACGGCTTGAGTACCCTTCCCGCGATGCCGACCGCGCCCCATGGCGATGGCATGTCGAAGAAGCACGCGTCAAATCGTGCCTCGTCGACGAGTTGCTGCTGGATCGCTGGCTCGAGGATGCTCCCCAGGCGCAGGTCGGTGACCCCGGAGAGCCCCGCGCTCTCGATGTTCCGCTTAGCGGCCTCGTGATGCCGCTCCACGACCTCGTACGACACGACCTTCCCGGGCAAGCGCCCGCCAGCTATCGCGGCGAGCATCATGGTCATGGCACCCGATCCCGTGCCGGCCTCGAGCACCCGGGACCCGGGAATGATACCGGCATTCACCAGCACGAATCCGATGTCCTTCGGATATACGATCTGGGTCTTGCGAGCGAACCTCGTTGCCAGCTCGTGCGGGAGCGGCTTCACCAGCAAGAATTGGACGCTCGATGTCGTGCTCGTGTACACGTCGCCGAACTCCTTCCCGATGATCCCGTCGTGGCTGATAACGCCCCAATTGGTGTGGAACTGCTTCCCTCGCTCCACCTTGACAAGCCATTGCTGCTTGGGGCCGCGTGCGACGAGCACGTAATCGCCATTTGCGATCGGCATTTTTTTCAAGATCCTTGAATGCATCGCTCCATCAAAAACCATGACGCTCGCTCGCAATGTACAATTTTAAGGACGGGAGACAAAAAGGATCAACCGAGTCATATTATGCAAAACAGCTTATGACCGTGGAATAAAGGCGAGAAAAAGAATTAAAACGACTGCAATTGGTGCTTTTTCATGGGTAAATACCAAGAACTACACAAGATGAGTATCGAGGATCCCGAGAGATTTTGGAAACCAATCGCGGAGAAGGTTTTCTGGTATAATAAGCCCGAGAAGATACTCGATGCATCGAGGCCACCTTTCTATAAATGGTTCGTTGGCGGGATCACGAATACATGTTACAACGCAGTCGACCGGTGGGTCGAATCGGGAAAGAAGGATCAGTTAGCCTATATCTGGGTAAGCTCGGAACTCAACCAGGAGCGGAAGATTACCTACGGGCAATTGCTCGATGAAGTCGTGCAGTTTGCCAGCGTGTTGAAAAAATCAGGCGTGAAGAAAGGGGATCGCGTGCTCATTTACTTGCCGATGGTGCCGGAGGCGTGCATCGCTGCCCTCGCGTGCGTCAGGATCGGCGCCATCCACAGTATCGTCTTCGCCGGTTTCAGCACGGAATCGCTAGCGGTTCGTATTGACGATGCACAGCCAAAAATAGTGATTTGCGCTGATGCAGGTCATCGTGCAGGAAAGCCGGTTCCACTCAAGCCAATAATCGATGAAGCATTAAGTCGGACGGCGCACAAGGTGCCGTTGGTCGTGGTGTTGGACCGTGGTCTCATTAAGCCGAACATGGTCGCCGGCCGCGACGTGTTCTGGAAAGATATCGTCGAACAGAAGGGTAACGACAAGGTTCCTTGCGAGAAGATGGCGAGTAGCGACCCTTCTTACATATTATACACGTCTGGCACGACGGGCAAGCCAAAAGGCGCGCTGCGCGATACTGGCGGCCACATCGTCGCCTTGTACAACTCGATGGAGACGATCTACGGCTGCAAGCCCGGCGAGGTGTACTGGGCCGCGAGCGACGTGGGCTGGGTCGTCGGTCACTCGTACATCATCTACGCGCCGCTGTTCTACGGCCTGACGTCCTTGATCTACGAGGGGACGCCGATACACCCCGACCCGGGCATCTGGTTCCGCATCATCGAGAAGTACAAGGTAGACCGGATGTTCACGTCGCCCACGGCGTTCCGCGTGCTCAAGAAATTCGACGAGAAATTCATCACGGAGCGGGACCTGTCATCGCTCAAGGTGATCTTCCTCGCGGGTGAGCCGCTGGACGCGCCCACGTGGGAATGGGCCACGAGGGTGACGAAGGGCATCCCGATCATCGACCATTACTGGCAGACCGAGAGCGGGTGGGCGATCCTCACGAACCCGTGGGGCGTCGAGCAGGTCAAGATCAAGCCCGGCTCGCCGACGTTCCCCTCGTGGGGCTGGAACCTCAAGGTGGTCGATCCCTCAGGGAAGGAGATGCCGACCGGGGAGAAGGGCGTCCTCGTCGCGAAGCCACCGATACCGCCGGGCTGCCTGATGACGGTCTACAACGACGATGAACGCTACGAGAGCGCCTACTTCAAGCAATTCCCCGAGTTCTTGTACGCGACCGGCGACTACGCGATCAAGGACAAGGACGGCTATTTCTTCGTGCTCGGGCGGGCTGACGAGGTCATCAAGGTGGCCGGCCACCGCCTCGGCACGCGGGAGATAGAGGAGGCCATCCTGTCGCACCCGGCCGTCGCGGAGGTGTGCACGATCGGCATCGAGGACAAGGAGAAGGGCCAGGTGCCCGTGGCGATGGTCGTCCTCAAGGAGGGGCAAAAGCCATCGGAAGAGTTGAAGAAAGACATCAACCAGACCGTGCGCAATAACGTCGGCGCGATTGCCAGCGTTCACGAGATCGAGTTCGTCGTGAAGTTGCCGAAGACACGCTCGGGCAAGATCATCCGGCGCGTTGTCAAGGCTCTCTTCGAGGGGAAGGACATCGGCGACCTCTCGACCATCGAGGATGGCACGAGCGTCGACGAGATCCGGCAAGCAATAAAGGATGTCGTCAAGCTAAAATGAATGGCTCACGAATAGATTATTCTTGCCTTAATTTTTCTCTTTACCTCTACTCAGGATTTCATTCTGGACGACAATACGATGATCGAAAGAGAAAGTTGAGGATAATGGAAAAAGCCACGTTCATTTTGCCCGGGGCTTGCTGGGAACCCAAATTGCTTTCCCCAGGGGTAGGATGGTTTTTCCTGCCATCGTGTTGAGCAGCACGCCCGCGGCCCCGTAGAATGAAGCGGCAGACGTGTAGATCAAGGTTATGCCACAAGGCCAAGGTGGGAAGACGGCATTACCTAATAGGACATTCGGGATGAGCGTAGCAAGAGCGACGTCGATCCCGAGCATGATGGCGACGAGGGCCTTGTTCGTCATGAGCGATGCAATGGTCATGTAAATGCTGAACACGAGAAAGCCGATCATCCCGTAGCCGTAATGTTTCATGTCGAAACCCACTCCGCCCCAGAAAATGACGATGATCAGCGTCAGGGAAACCGTGTACCAGAGAAGGGCATAGCCGGTGAAGGCCGTGGCCCCGAAGATGTTCTTGCGCTTGAAGTCCATGATGCCCGCGATTATCTGGGCGGTCGCACCGAGGAATATCGTCCATGGAATCATCAAGGACTTGGATCCGTTGAAAAGACCGAGGTCGGTCAGGCCCAGCACTATCGCCGCAACCGCCAGCCCGAGCAGGCCCAACGGCGCCGGCTCGGCGACGGGCATGGGGAGGTCCTTCACGACCGTTTCCGACTTGACTGGTTCTTTTTCAGCCATGTTAATCCCGATTTTCAGTGGAAATCCTCCGATTGTCGACAATGTCGGAAATCATCCGATTATCGAGGTTCTTGGAGGAAAACCGTTAATAGTAAAATGCCACGGGGGGGCTTGTTTTAACGACGAATGATGATTCACCTCCTCTTGTTTTTACATTGTTTTAAGCCTTTGCTTGCAATTCGATGCTGTAATTCGAGAGATCTGCCTTGAAATCCGCGCCAGCCGTCCGCCTCAAGTATAAATTGGCACGATAACGGTGTTTTATCCTTGAATGCGGTTTCAACTCGGGATCGTTCCGCATCCGCATCACGGCACGTATCCGCCTATCCAAGCACGTGACTGACCGCTGCCCGCCGAGAAAG
>JAUQYZ010000104.1 GCA_030587475.1 Candidatus Sigynarchaeum calidifontis | reverse complement strand
GTGCTGTTCGACTTGAATTCCTCCAAGAATTCCAGGTCCTCGATCTTTTGCATGATGGACTTCCTCGCCACCTCGGACCAGTTTATCTCGCTGAAATGCTCCATCCGTTTCTTTAACTCGGGCGGGATTGATAGCGTTAGACTTGCCATTATATTATCATCAATTCTGTGCGTTATGTATATACACGAGTTCCAATAATATAAGGTAAGGTGTCCTATCATTATCGCGTTCCCCACCACGGAGTTCTTCGCCACGATATCGGCGTTCTTGCTTGGCGGGATCCCGAAGCGTCTCCCTTGGAACTGAACGAGTTCTTGTATCGAGCGGCACGCAATCGTTTCGATGGCGGATCCGTGATGTCCTTGTTCAATCCATCCCCCATGCGTTCCCAGGCCTTTACTTCCTCCACCATGGCCGCAGTCGGGGGATTGACCGAGAGCAGCAATTCCTTGGCCACGTTCACCGCGGCCGACAAGATGCGGTTGCTCAAGTGGGGCTTGATTTTTTTCACCTTCCGAACTAGCGAGTCGTGGGAGTAATCGCTTTCGTTCACGATGAAAAATACGACGGTCGAAAGGGTTTCGAGAAATTCAGCGGGATGGGATCGCATCAAGCCATTCGAAAAAACCACGTCCTTCAACAGCCGCAAGGCATCCCGCTCCCCGCCCGAAAAGGCATGGTCCCTGCTGGAATCACCCTGGTCGATGGCAACGACCGCGGGTGATCGTGACGAGTTTTCGGCGACGTTGATCACGTCGCCTTTACAATTCCCCTTCATCGTATCATTCTCACGGCTGAGCTTGGGCAGCACCTTGAGCAACTGGTCGATGACATCGCCCGCCATCCCGTGCACGTGTTCGCAATCCCGCGATGAGCAGCCCGATCCATGCACCGAGCCCGGCATACACCATCCACCAATTGGACATCCAATCCTGCGTGAGCCGGTCCAGCATGTCAAAATTGGCCACGATGCTGATATCGAAGGGGGCATCAGCGCCGGGGCCATTGATCGACAGGTTGAAGCGGTCAAGGAAATCGTTCCCGTAGCTATCAAACACGCCGCCCATCAAGGGGGAATTCGGCTTGGTGCTGGCTGGCACGGTGTTCAAGAGGAAGATGGTCAGCCGGCGGCACTCGAAATGCTTCGCGATCAATGCTTGCGTGACGAGCCCATCATAGCCGGTTCCAGCTGGTCGTCCCCGCATCGAGATGCTATTGTTCGCGCTCATGAAACTCATGTTGGTGATGCCGAGATAGACGCCAATCTTTTCCGGGGTTCCGACTTTTACCAAGGCCTCGTGCAAGATGCTCATCTTGTGGTAAAGCTCGTAGTGAGCCTTGTCGGCCGGGATGACGCCGGGCTTGTAGTTATAACGCCCCGCCGTGTAAATCATCGGGGCGTACTCGTCCCAGCCCGGCACGGACAAGACGTTGTTCCGGTTATACACGTCCAGGTCAAAATCGCCATCGAGCACGTCGAGCGCGCTCGACGTGTCGAACGTGGTTTGGAATTCAAACCGGGCGGGATACGTCAACTCGACCTCGCGAAAAAAGTCGTTCCACAACCGAGTCGCTTCTGCATTGCGCTGCTGGTCCCGCAACGTTTGATCGAGCGGCATCTCTTGTGGGGCTTCTTGATCCGTGTTGAGCCCGATCACGTTTGTCAAGTTCTCGGCAATCGTCACATTGAGAATACGCCACGCCAGGGCAATGCTTCCCGCGGCAGAACCATCCCACACGAATCCACCAGGTATACCATTCACCACTGGCATTATCTGCACGTTCGGGTAATTGATCTTCCAGAACTTGCACCAGTTCACGAAATTCTGGCAGGAAATCTCGCTCGAATCGTACCACACTGGCGTGTCGAACGGGATGAGCAAGGCGCTGTGGTTGTTCAACGATTCCATCTGCGACGTGCTATACACGGCAGGATTCATGATGGCCCAAAACGCCAATCGCGCCTGGTACGGCTTGGGTTGAACCGTGACGAGTTGAAAGGGTGAAACGGGATTCAAGTATGTGTATCCGATGCAGCCTCCGAGCACCCCGATGATCATCACCGCGACATGCGTGTTTTTCCAGAGTTTCATGCGAGGACGTTCTTCCTTTCTCATGGAGCGGATCAGGTCCCGGATCCGGACGATCCAGAATGCCGGGATGAACACGGCGATTGCTAGAGCGCAGAGCCCTATCGCGGTCACCACGATGCCAATTGGCCAGAATGCCGGGAACGCTTGGAAGTCCTCGAGGTACGTGTCATACACGTCCCGGACAACAAGGTACCCCAGCGCCAGGTAGACCACGGGAGCGAGTAGATTTGCGGGAGATTTCATGCTAAAATACCAAAACGCGAGAATGACGAGAGCGAGCACGGCAGTCGAGATGACGGCCAGAAAACCGAATAATTGGATGTTCATGAACGAATAAACAGCAGCACCACCAAAGGTGCATGACAAGTAAGTCAATTCGCACAAGAAGCCAAACCTGAAGAGACGCAAGATGATGGCCAATGGACGAGAAGGCGATTCGCGTTCCATAGTTGCCTAGAACCCATCGTGGGTTATTCAACGTTCGCTTACGATAACGAAAAGGAGAAAGAAGTTGTTCACGAAGCCTCGTGGCAGATGGCTTCAAACAGCGAGCGCTCGTTCTCGGCGCCCGTGCCTCCATGTTTAAGTGCGCGAATGTTCATCACGATCGATGGCCGTTCCTTCCCGCCCTTGCGTCATTCGATAACGACTTGTCCTTTGCAGGACGGGCATTCTGCCATCTTGCCCTTGAATTTTGCGTAAACCTCCTTCGATAGTGTTATCGGGACATGGCAATTGGGACAGTCGATGACGTATGATAGCAAGTTTCTGCAGATAGGACAGTCATGCAATGTGATGAAGCCCGGATCCTTGATGTCGTAGTATTGATCGCATGACTGGCAATAATATCTAGCCTCCTTTTCAAATGCGGCCGGTGATTCACCCGTTGGTACCGGCGGTGGCACTGCCGCTGCCTCATTGCTTGTGGGTTTAGGGCCTTGGGAAATGTCCCAAGAGATGGCACTTGGTGACTCACCGCTTATCTTGCTAGATCGTATCTTGGTTTTTCGCTTTTTAGACGCAATTGCTATCGTGGCCAAAATAATCCCACCAGCCACGAGAGCGACCACTATCAGTAGTAAGGTCGTGCCATCGATGCTGTCTTTCGCGCCTTGGGGAGTTGCACTTGCCTCGTTGGAGCTCGCGCTTTCACCAACCGAGCTTACTGCCTTTATGACGTAATAATATCTCACGCCGTTTTGAACGCTCGTGTCGTCGTAGTTCAAGCCTGTCGTTGAAGCAATGATGACATACGGGCCGCCCAGGCTTCCAGAACGATGGATGCTGTAATTCATCACGGGTGAACCGCCATTAGATGAGGGTTGATCAACAGTTAACAAAAACATGGACAATCTTGGACATCGAGCGCGGGCCTCCATCGCGGTGCCCGGCGAGGCCGTTGCGACGCGAGGCCATGCGTTCAGAAATCCCAGGGTCTTCAGTAGTTTATAAGGCACGAGATCGTCACGTCCCGCATGGACGGGCCGTTCACCAGGTGCATCGATCCCGGCACCCGCACGTCCGGCGACACGAGCGGAGGTGAGCCGTGAGCGCCGGCGCGGGCTGCGGAG
>JAUQYZ010000073.1 GCA_030587475.1 Candidatus Sigynarchaeum calidifontis | reverse complement strand
CAATTTCTCGACAAACGGCGCGAGAATGTCGTCAAAAGGCACGGAAAAAAAGATCTTCGTCTCGACACGAGTTCCGTTTTCGTCGCACACCTTGAAAACTTTATCCGCCACGAGCTGAAGCCCTTGCTTCTCAAAATAATTGTTTTCTGTCATGATAGCCATGATTCGTCCACCTTTAATTCACGGGTTTTAGACAAATATGGGTATCACACGGATATAAACTTCACCCAAAATCGAGACATTTACGTTAAAACGGGCTGAGACGGCATTGCACGGGCATGTATCACTTCAGTCGTGACATCAAACGTTGAATAGGCTGAAACAGAAAGGCTTTAGAAGGCATAAAGAACTAGTTATACAGGCTCTTCAGTCTTTGATTACGATGAATGAACGCCCGGCGACGGCCGCTTGACCGTGCCGCTGGCTGCGCGTTGCATCTTTTTATGGCGGCCCGGCGATGTTAGATCCAATCTGCACAAGGTCATGGCTCATGTCCACGGACACGAAACCGATCGAAAATGAACGGATAGGCGGGACCACCCCGCGGCTGCATGAAATCACGGGATACACCGGCGACGAGCGCTTCGAATCGGTGAAGTTCAATCACTGGGAAGACATCGGGTTTCAGCGGCCCCTGGGCAATTTCCTTTACGGGTACATGATCACCATCGCGACTGCGATCATTGGCATCGTGCTCGTGAGCTTCGTGTACCAGTATTTATGGCCTTACCCGCAAATTCAAGGGTACAACGGGATCGCCGGTGGCGTGTTCGCCATCGTGTATCAACTCTTTGACGTCGGCACGGCGTTCGGGATCGTCCGGTTCATCGCGGAATGGCGCGTGAAGGATCCCCGGCGGATGATTTCCTATATACAGTTCTATATATGGTATCAAATGTTCACGGGCATCGTCCAGATTCTCATCATCTCGGTCGTCATCCTCAACGTGTTCCGCTTCAACCAGTTCGCCTACTTGACGTGGGTCTTTCTGATCATTCTCCAGAAACAGTGGCCTGCAATGCTCGGCATGTTCAAGTCCGTGTTGGAAGGGCTGCAACTCTACAACAAGACCCAGATCCTCGGCCTCGTGAGCGGCCAGGTGTTCCAGAACTTGACCAACATCATCTTCATCATCATGGGCCGCTATCTCGGGGCGCAGAACCCCGCGGTCGGCGAGCTCATGGGGATGGTATTCGGCGCCGCGATCGGCGCTTACGTCGATGATTTCTTCGCCATGTGGCTGTCGGTGCATTATTTCAACAGGGCAATGAAGCCATTCGGCGTCACGGCCAGGGACTGCATGCGAGTTGATTTCTCGCGCGACGTCGTCAAGGAATGCCTCTGGTTCGGCTTGCAAGTGTCCATCGTGCCGCTGATCAACACGGCCACGAGCACGTGGATGCTGCTCATGTACATCGAGAGGCTGCCGCAGTACTCGACGTGGATCGTGCTGGCCGGGCTGGCGAGCGGCGTGAGCGGCATCGTCGACACGGGATCGTTCAACCTGACGGCCGCCATCGCCGAGAGCTACATGAACGGGAAGAAGGAGCTCGCCAGGTTTTATGTCGAGACCACGTTCAAGTGGAACGGGTTTCTCATGTGCTTCCTCACTCTTACCTTGATCTCCGTGATGCCCATGCTCATGACCGAGGTGATCAAGCTGCCCGGGCTGGAAAACTATCTCCTGGCGGTCCCGTTCCTCTTTCCCTCGCTCATCCACAAGCTGTTCATGCCGTGGATTAGCATCCCGGACACGGTCCTCATCGGGACGCTGCACATCAACTTCTACACGATCAACCGCGTTGTCGAGGAGGTGAACCAGGTCTTCTTCGTGTGGCTGTACCTTTACGTGTTCAACTTGAACATCACGTTTGGCATCGGAGGCATCGTGTATATCCTTGCCTTCGAGCACTTCTGGCCACGCATCATCAAGATGATCGCGTGCTGGGTTTTCATCAACAAGCGGGTCATGAAGGTCCGTATCAACTGGATGCAGACGTTCGTCATCCCGCTCGTCTCTTCCGTTCCCGTGCTCGTCGCGGGCTTCATGTATTACGCGTTCGCGTTCCAGCCCTTGAAGCAGCTGTTCGGATTCCTCGACGAGTACGCGGTCATCGGCCCGGCGGCGCTATTTGTCCTCATCGGCTTGCTCGTGTTCCCGCTCTTCGTGTTCTTGCCACTCACGGGCTATCTAGGTGGATGGGATGATTTTCAAATGCTCACGTTCCGCAAGGCAGTCGATCTCAGCGGCCCGACGAAGCCCGTGGCCATGCTCATGTTCAAGTCCATCATGTTCGGGGCCAGGCGATCCAGGTACCACAACAAGTACAAGATCGACTGGACGGGTACCTCGAGGGAGATAGAGGAGCTCATGATCATGAAGGAGAACCAGACCGCGGTGAAATACGAGAAGCCTGTTTCAACCACCGCCCCGTGGCTCGTCCGGTTGCTGAAGCGAAAGAAGCAAAAAGAACAGCCAAGCGAATGAAGGATCCTCCTTCCCATACGCTTTTTTTGCAAAGCCATCAGAAAAAGCTATCCAGTTTCTTGATCCCGATGATCTCCGCGAACGAGATGCCCAGGGCATCGAGCACCTGCTCGAACGTGCTCTTGAACAAGTCCATGTACTTTTCCCGGTCGACCTCGTCGAGGTGGGCGAGCTCCAGCGCCTTGGCGCCGGACCGCACCTTCACGAAGGCGAAGGACGCGCCGGCCTCGAACTTCACCTTCTTGAGCTGGTAGAGTTCCCTGGCAGCCATGAGGTGCTGGATCTTGAGCGTGGGCGGGTTCGGGTCGCTGATCTGCTTGACGATCTTGCTCTGGAGCTGCACCTTGATGGCATAGGATTCCAGGGGAAATTGATTCTTCTTGATGCGCGACCAGCATTGCCGGATGAACGCCTTGATGCTCTCCTTCTTCGCCTTGTAGTCCTCCTCGCCGGCGATGTTCTTGATGATTTCCGTGAACTGGAAGAAGGCGTCGCGGATGAACGCGGGCGTGTTGCTCTTCTTCCCGACGAGCCCCTTGATGTCTATCTCCCCGTTCTTGAACACGCCGAGGTAGTTCTTCTTCCGGGACGACAGGGCAAGGAACTTGTACGCCTTGTCCACGTCGAGTTCCAGGTGCAGCTCCTTGTCGGCCCAGGCGCTGAGGATCTTGACCTTGTCCGGCCCCGGGTTGATCAGGAAGACCGAATCGCTGTCGCCATACAAGACGGTCGCGCCTGTCGACGTCGCCTTCTCGATCGTGTTCTTGATCGAGTACCGGCCGATCGCGGTGGTCGACTCGGCGACGGGGAGGCAATACAGCGCGAAGGTCTCCGCCCCGTAGACGCCGTAGCTCGCGTTGATCAGCACCTTGAGTGCCGCCTGCAGCACGTTGTAGAACGGGTTTTTCTTCGCCTTTGGCTTGAAATACATGACCCGCAAGTCACGGATGACCCCCGTGACCAGCGACATGATGCCGATCCGGTCGCCGCACACGACATGCGGCATGCCCGGCACCGGGCGCTTCGTGCACGACTTGCACGTGCAGTTCATGGTCTCGTAGGAGAGGTTCCACTCCTTGATGATGCTCGGGTACAGGCTCGAGAAGTCCATGACGATCACGTCGAAGTACACGCCCGGCTTCGGGTCGAGCACGAAAGCGCCCTCGAACCGCTTGCCTCCCAGCTCGTCGTCCTCGTCCGCTTCCGCCTCGCCCTCGGCGTCTTGATCGTCGGAAATGAGTTGCGATGCCACGAGCTTGTCCCGCCTGACGTCCCTTGCCTGGATATCCGACTGGTTTGGCACCACGTAGCCACGCTTGCGGTGCTCCCACACGAGCAGCTGTTTCACCCACGCGGACACCCACGTCCGCACGATCTCGTTCATGGGCAGCCGGCAGATGCGCATCAGCGTGATGACCAGGTTCAATGTGAGGTTCGACTTGAAGCGCGTGAGCTCCAGCGTGAGCATGCTGTCCCGCCAGTTGTAGTACACGAGGTCGAGGAACGACAGCTCGGAGATGCCGCCCTCGAACTCGAACTTTTTCTCGCCGAGGAGGCCTTGCGACACCGCGTCGAGGGAGTGTTCCGTGTAGGCGCCGCCCAGCGCGTAGCCCTGGATGGACCGGTTCCTGAAGAACTGGTAGAGATCGAGATGCAGGCCGTACTTCAGGAATGCCGAGTTCTTCGACACGCCGATGCCGCGCTCCATCTTTATCGGGTTCTCATCATCCGGTATCGCGATCCTCTTGTTTCTTGACCTGTTATGCAAGTAGCGGAGGTCGAACTCGTCACCATTGAACGTGATGAGTATGGGATAACGCCAGATCAACCGGAACAGCTCCCGGATGAGTTCGGCCTCGCTATCGAACACGCGCACCTTGAGGCTGGAGGGGAAATCGCCGTGTAACCTGCCGATGTCGAAGAGCTTGTGCCCCTTCCACACCAGGACCTCGTTGCGCCCGTCCGAGGCGACGATCGACGCCGCGATGATCGGGTCGCGGGCCTCGCCCGGGTCGGGGTACTTGTCGGTCGTTGGCTGGTAGATCTCCAGGTCGATGGCAGCGCGCGGGATGTCGGGGACCTCGGGGACGAAGTATTCGAAGTACTCCGTGAAGAATTGCTTGTATTCCGGCCTCTCCCCCTTCATGAGCTCGTCGATCTCCTTCCGCACGTCGTCGGCCAGGGGGATCTGGTCGAGCGAGAGCACCCCGTTCTTGAACGAGTAGTACAAGCCAGGCACGAGGTGCCGGTCGGCGATGTAGTTGAGGTGGTACCGGATGTTGGCTTCGAGAACGTCGGGATAGACATCCTTGATGCTTGGATTCCCGCTGGCGATGGTAAGGGGGGTAGTACCGACGATCTTGGAAAAGTCGAGGTCCTGGTTCCGGAGGAGGTCGCGCTTTTTCACGACCTCGACCCGCCTGAAGCCATCGATGCCCGTGAGCTGCGGGTTCGCGTCGAGCTCCGCCTTCGGGCGCCGGGAGAGGCAGTACGGCTCGTGGCCGGTCGGATCTGCCAGGAAATAGATGCGCTTGGCCGCGGGGTCGTAGAACCGCATCAACGCCTTGTTCGAGTCGCGGTCATACTCGACGTTGAGCAGCAAATAATTCTGGAAAGTTGAGGGGGCCAGGGGCACGGGCACGTTGGCCGGCTCCTTGTTCGGCTTCTCCAGCGTGACGAACGAAAACCGCCGGAGGATCTCGTCGTAGGTCACGGGCACCCTGGGGGCGCCGGGCGCTGGTTGTGCTGCTAGTTTTTGCGGGGACGGGGCGGGGGGCTTCGTATCGGGTGCCACGACATTTATAGGGGCAGGGCTTGCTGCCGTCGAATCGTTGGCCACAATTGCCGCAGCGGGCTTTGGCACGGGGGCCGGCTTGATCGCTTGCACCGGGGCCGGTTTGGTCGCTTGCACCGGGGCCGGCATGGTCGCTTGCACCGGGGCCGGCTTGGCCGTTTGTACCGGTGCCGGCTTGGCCGCCGCTGGAGATTGCCGAGGCGTGGCGGGTTTTGCATGGTTCGTTGACGCTAGCCCCTTATCAAGCACAGCGGTTCCTGTACTCGATCGCGGCTTGGCCACCGGCTTCGTTCTTGCCACATCGTTCTCTTGCGCCTTGGTCTCCTTGTTAGTCTGGCTCGGCCCGAAGCTGAACAGCGACGGGCCGCTGCCGGAACCTACTGCTGCTTTCTTGCCACCCGTGAGAGCCTTCTTTGCCATGAGCATACCCCGAAATGCGCCTCGATGCACGCGGCGCGAGGGCTACATGCATGAACAAGGGTTCTGTTTTTCATATTTTGTATTAAAGTGCACGGTATTTTTAGAAGCAAAACTCAAAAATCGGCGTTGACTGTTCACCAAGAGCATTTGGCGACATAGCTTAGCCCGGTGGAGCGTTTGACTTGTAGGCGAAAAACGCGCCAAGAGATCAAATGGTCGGGGGTTCAATTCCCCCTGTCGCCTCTATTTTTTCAAGAGGAATTCATCAACGTGATGGATGGATTGGATGAGAGATGATGCGGAAGGATTCGCGGGATGATTCGTGGGTGTATCCTTCACTTTCACGCGAAAGAATGTTTCGCCAAGAAATCGTCGATGCTCGCTTGAAGCTCCTCGTCTACACACGCATCGTTTCGAGTATTTAGCAGATCCTCGATGATGCGCTTTGAAAGATCGATTTTTTCCTTGTTAACATTAAATCCAAGCGAGTAGAGATGCTCCTCCTTGTTCTCGAAAAAGATAGTAAAATCAACTGCCATACAATTCATTCCGAACTGAGGTAGGGAATCCCGAATCCTTGTTACGAACTCATTTGCTTCTTTCATCGTGCTAAATGTGAGATCAGAATGTAGATTAGGAATTGTGCTAGTCTTTTCGATCACGATGCGTTCGATCCGCGTTTTCTTCGGGATTCTTTTCATTGAATCCATCCTCATTTAGAATATTGGTAATACAAGGATAGGATCTCGGCCCAGATATTTATATTTCGCCCCAGCTCGTACCGGATGTCTTGACGCCAGCTCGTTGGCAAGTTCCAGACCCGGATTGCCGATTTCCATTTCTCAATTTGGATCCTTGATGGGGATCTGCCAGCAAGAAGATATTCGTGGTAAATGTCGGACATACACGCAACAATAACGAACGCTTTGACCAGCGTATTTGCGGTTGTATATCTCGTCGGGCTCACCCAATTAACGATAGGCACGTAAATTACACCTGAATTCCATATAGTTGGTGAATCTTGAAGCCTTATCTGGTATTCGATGGCAAACTCCCAAGTAGACGTTTGTAGATTGTACCGCGCCCCCTTGACACCGCCACCATGATAATATCGCGCTTCAGCAAAAGATAACGATTCACGACTGGCTATACCCTTTAGATAATCAGGCTTAACATCGTGGTAATTAGTCACGAAATTATTGTTAGGATTCATTACGTCATTTATGTATTTCGCCAACCCTGGTGTGATTCTGATCTTGCTTAAATCAACATGGGGATTGGTACATGCCAACTCTTCCATATATTGCCTCAAAAAACTTAATGACATCGGGATGTTATCACCAGAATAATCTGGTTCCCCGGTCTTGTAATTGCAGAATATCATCATCGGTAGTTGGTTCGTATCGATACTCGAAGGAAGGAGCCGTTTGCTCTTAGCACTCTCGGAAGATGCATAGCCATCATCCCATCTCACTATGGCGTTTATTGCCTCACCCAATAACTCCTTTCTTAATTCCCACGCTTCTCTTTCCATAGATTCAACAGCCTTATTCTCAATTGGGATGATACATATAACACCCTTTGTATTTTCCTTCAGCGTCTCCTGATCGCCTTCTCGATTATCCATAACTACCATCTTCAAATCTGCACCCGACCCGTATGTTAATGTCGATGGATGCACAAACGACACGAGATTCGGTGACGGAATATTTAAAAGCCGAGTTATAACCGGATCCGAAGGAACCCGCTTAAGGGTATCACTTAAAAACGCTTCTAGTGTGGTAGTGCTCATCGTGCGAGCATTCTGAGTGATTCTTTCTGTGTCCACAAGTGCACGCTGAAGTGCAGTGAATTGAAGAGTCTTCTGGCGATAGCCAGTCAATAACCTATGCAAACCCTTCCCGTAATTGCTCGCGCGACCATGAAGTATGCTCCATATAGAAGTAACTTGCCTTATTATCTGGGAATAACATCTTACGAGAGTCCACTCTGTGAATTCCAGGCTCGCGGCTTGCTTCTGCTCTACGATTAACCGATTCGTGAAATAATTGTTTCTGAATGGCGGGGGAGCCGCTACGGCGAGAAAACAGGCAAACCCCTGCCAATTTTTTTCAGAGGTGGCACCACGAATGGCTCACCACAAAAGAGACGTGACTTGGACAGTTCCGAGATGACCGTGTAAACGATGCTAGCACTAATCTTCAAAGGGTGTATGATGCAGGTGATACGAAGGGGAAATGGATAAAAAAAGATGATTTATGAAGCCACTTCGCTCGGCAAGCGAGGTCCGAGCCGCACGACGTTGTGCGGCAGTATGACCACCATGTCGTCGGTCAGCCGCCCGTCCATCGAGATCCCGCGCTTGAGCACCCCGACCTCGGGCACCGCGCCGGGAACGAACCCGCGCCTGGCGGCCATCGCCCGCACGTCGTCGAGTCGCTCTTGCTTCCCGGCGAAGATAAACGACTCGATGACCTTCGACGAGACGAAATCCTGCTGCTGGAACGTGGCCGTGAAGAATTCCCAGGAGATGGGCTTGTTGCGGATTTCTTCCTTGTAGAGGTACCCCGCGAAGCTGTGCTTGGTGGCGAGCAAGAACCAGTTGATGTGCTTGATCACGCCGCCGTCTGTGTAGTACTGCACTTGCCCCGAGACCCACCGCGACCAGTACTTGTTGAGCTGCGACACGCCGCTGGTAATCTCGTGGAGGTGATCCCCCGCCTTCAGCTCTATCGCGAAGACCGTGGGGAGCGTTGTTGGGATGCCGTCCAGCAAGCTACTCGTGTACGCCATCCGCTCGTATTTCTTGTTGATGGCGATCACGTCAGGCTTGCTCCCGGCCGAGCCGGTCACGTGGAACACCGGGATGCCCCAGGCGTTCCGCCTGTTCACGAAGACCTTGTACCCGAGCGAGATCAAGTAGAGCGCGATCTCGATTAGTAGATCAATATTTTCCGCCATAGTAATCATCTTTAAGAACGGGATTCCAATCTCCATAAAGGAGATTAATTGATCATATGTGTACGTCTTTATCATCTGTTATCATAACGAATTGGTCAATATTATTCATAGAACTTTTGAGCGGGTAGAATTCATTGAATACAAATAGCGGAAAGGATCATTGAAAATCGAGGCTCGTTTTTTTCAAGGAATACATTTAACCCGAAATGCGATTATGTCACGAGAAATGACGAGTAAAGCTGAAAAGTTGGATCCGCCCGACATAATTAAGAAATTACGGGAAAGCATACCTATATTAGTAAATTATGCCGATCACGCCTCGAACGAAAAAGTAGAATGCAAGATCGAGTTACAAAAGCAAAGAAAATATTTTGGAGACATTCTCGATGCAGTAGCTGCAAATGAGAATTCTACACAATCGAATATAGGAACTTGGCTGAAAAAGAATAAAAACGTCAACATTGATACGAGCCAATTGAGCTCGAACGTAGATAAGATGGTAGCCGCGAAGGTGTTGTGCAGCGCTATTAGGGGGGAAGGGGATTCGTTAAAGGAGGAGCCGAGAGATAAAAAAACCGTATTTTCACATACGTTATTATTTCAATTGTTAGACCAAGTATCTCAAATTTGTGATGAATGTAAAAAGATCGAGAACACGGATTTCGAGGACTTTCTTGCAGCTATAAACTACGTCGTCAAGACCATTCTGATTATTCCAGAAGGGGAGGGGATCGAATATAAAGACATCTCTCTCGGAAAATCAGATAGACTGGTAACACGATTGGAAATATTCTTTGAATGCAGTAAAAACTGCGAAAAAGAACACGATCTCTGTATTGATATGGGGGATATTCTTCTCCACGACCTTATCCGATGCCTCAACTTGGGTAGAACTTTCGATCTCGCAGGGCATTCATTTGACAGAGGAAATAATCAAGAAGAAGAATCTAGCAAGCCAAGAACTTGTATTCTCCATGCGATTCTGAATCGAAAAAAAAAAGTATCCCGATGTGATGAGACATGAAAATAATGAATCTTTTGACCTCTCTGATAGGACAACACTTATTTTCGGATATGAATGAGAAGATCGAGTTAGCCCGGCTTTTTTTGATCGAAATAAGGAATACAATGTACAAGAACGTCGAATACAAATCGATGGTTATTCCAATGAAGAATTATCTGAGGGAATGGAAATATTCCTTATTAGATACCAATATTCTCCTCCTCTTTAAATCTATAATTAGAAAAGCCCAAAAACAGTCTATCGTTTCTGATCGTGAATCAGAGTTATTAATGGAAGAATTAATTGATCTTTTAGTGGCCAATAGAGCCCAACTCTCGCTTTCCAACGCTCAGATCTTTGCAGTATTAGCGATCTTGAAGGTTTACAAGAAACCTGTTCACGAAGTTATTCTCAATAAAACATATCACCTCATCTCTAATCCTGAGAAGATGGAACTCGCGATCAAGGTCTTCGACGAAATGTACGAATCGGGAGCGAGTAAAATAATTTCCATTCCTCCGTTACCTTTTTGTTTACCAAGCATTCCTATAGCAGATTTTCAGGGACCTCATTATCTGGAACTCGAACAGCTCTTACCGAGTTTGGAAGCCATAGGCCAAGTTGAAATAAAAAGGAAGAGAAGGGGAGACATACTTGCGGAAATCACATTAGATGGAATTGACTATGTCGATGAAAAAGTCGAGACTATCCCTTCTCTGCGAATCATTATAACGAATATCGAGGAGCTGGAAAGGAGATTTGGAGGGTGGTCTGGAAACAGATTACAGAAATTTATCAAAGATCACGTCGAAAAAGATTTTCGGACGAAATATCGAAAAGGTGATGTCATATGAGCCAGATACCAGAATCGCTGAAAGAGACAATCGAAAATGCAGAACATAAAGATATCCTTGAGGATATATTGACCTCGAAGGCATTTGCTGAGTATCTGCCTCAGTTGTTCAGATATAAGTTACAATCACTCACCATCGAGGCAATTGAATTCAAGATTTTTAATCGGGAAGCTTTTCAGACAATTAAATTGACACCACGAATGAATCTGTGTAATGGCGATGCGGAGATCTTGAGGTTAGTCTTATTACTTGTCAGGCTCGTCTTTTTGGATGATGTTATGAGCGATGCGAGACATTTAATAGAAGAATACTCACAATTTATCAAGCGTCCGCTTGAACCTGAGATAAAAATCTACTTGAAGATCGACCGAAATCGGCATAAATTACAGTACAACTTTAACAGAGGTTCATATCAAATCGATGACGAAGTATGCAGTAGACAAACAGATTACCAGCGGGCTCTAGCATCATTATTGCAGTATGCTGATAAACCTAACCTTATAAGGCCTCCGACGGCTAACACGAGGTTTAGTTTTTTAAGAAAGACCTTTTTCCTTGATTTTCGGGATTATAATCCAATCGCTAAGGATGAAAATGGCAAGCGGCTCTATTTTGATTCTTATTTCAACATTCAGTTAAAATTGTTAGAGGAATTCGTGGACGACCATTTACACAAAATCGGAAGTGATGCAAAGGATGAAACACAGAAAATTCGTGACCGCACTAGAGATAAGAATGCTTTAGATGAAAGATTGAGGGGTTTTGATAGTATACTCCAGATTTCTCGTAAATTCAAGGAGATGGGGATAGATTATCCAAATAAAGCAGACTTAGATGCCGAAATAGAGATTATTTCCAAGAAGATACTATCTCTCTTGGATGTCGAAGAGATACAACATTCCATTGATGTTTTTGCTATCAAGATTCGGGAGATTGGAGACGAAATGGAGAGTTTGAATCGAATCGTGCGAATGAAGAACGGGGAGAGGGCGCGCTTATACGATGAGCGTCAGCAGCTCCTCCAATCCGCTGAAGCACAATCACTCGTCAACTTGAGGTTAGAAAAGAGGAAATGTTTCTGCTTAGGAGAATTACCTGAAGGCGCAATCAAGCGAATAGGAGAGACAAAAATCTGTCCGATCTGCGGGAAACCGATTCCATTTCTAGATAATAAAGAAAATATCGATTATGATGCAAAGATCGTGAGTCTTAATCGCGAGATAAATACAGCGAAAACCATTATCGAAAAAACTGAATCGAAATTGAAAGAGAGGGGTGATGAATTAGCGGAAACGAAGACGCGATTAGACGATGCGTTCTCCAAGAGAGAGGATATTTTAAAAGATGCTACAAGGCAAAAAGAGAAGGCGGATCTAGAGCCGAGACTTGAAGCCCTCAAAGCATACAAGTTTCAGTATGATTTTATTCAGACAGCCTTGAAACAAGTTGAATCAACTCGATTACAACGAGATGAGATTACCAGAAGTATTCAAGAAGCGCAATCTCATGTAGATGAAGTCTCTAGGCAAGAACAAGAGATTCGGACATTCAAGACCTTTCTCTCGGAATATATATTAACGAATGATAGAGTAAGGAATAGCCTTGACAAGCAATTCGGTCAGAAACAAGCCGATTTTGTCCGGCCGTTTCTACGTAATACAATATTCGACATTCGACCAGCAAAGGGTTTTCAAGAGATCAGCATTCAATCGGGTGTGCAGCATAATTATATTACTTTAATCTACTATCTGAGTTTGTTATCCCTTGCCATTGATAACAACGACAAGGGGATGAAGGAATTCCATAGCTTCCCTTTTTTAGTTATCAATAATATAGATCATTCCCTTAAATCCGAAGATATTGACCGCGTCTGCGAGTTGATGGCGGTCTATAAAGACAGGGATTATCAGCTGTTAATGTTCTCTCCGGATTCCGAAGGAAGGTTGCCCGGTACTATCGGGGGCGAAGTGAACGTGTGTACCCTGAGGAATCATAACCGAAGACCTGCACAGCAAAGCTTTGCTATATTCGGATTGCCAAATAATCATCCTTAGCAATTCTTTTTCCTATCACACGTCTTCTGCCCCGCTCATTCAATTATACTTTTTATTCAGTACTTCAGCAATCTCTATTGAAAGAGTCACTGCATCAGCGAATGATAACACCGAGATGTCTTGACCGGCATGTCTATGCTTTATCTCATCAATTAGGTTGTTAATCTCCTCTTCTTGGAGCCAGATCGCTATTACAGGCCTTTCAACGCCTGGTAACTCTTCTGCCGTGATTTCGGCATCCCAGCATTCCGCGTCGGCCGTCGTGATGATGCGCACGCCGATCCCGCCCGGCAGCGCCACGTCGCTGGCGATCGATCCATCCAGCACCGCGTCGAACCCCCTCACCGCCAGCTCGCGCACGAGTTCCTTGTGGAACAGCGCTCCAGGCCTCACGCGAATGGCAAGGCCAAGATTCTGCTTGCATGCACCCAGCTTGAGCCGCCGCACGTTGTAGTAGATCCCCGGCAGCCGCGCCAGCTTCGCGTCCAGCACCGCCGCATGCACGGCGTCGGCCGTGCTGTTCGCCAGCAAGATCGCCACTTCCCCGTCCCGCCGCCGCCCCGCCCGCCCTTGCCGCTGCACGAACTGTATCACGCTCGCCGTCGCTTCGTAGAACACGACCAGGTCGCGATCGGCCACGTCCAGTCCCTCCTCGGCCGCCTTCGTCGCCACGAGTACGTTGAACGCCCCGCCCTTGAATTCCCGCAAGATCGTTTGTTATATGTCTCGGTCCGGAGATATACATGTTGAAATCCGTTGAATTGAATGTATCGATTCGATAGATCTTTCGTCGCTTTCTATCGTGTATTGCAATCTCCGTAGTAAACGAATAGGGACGTGATACCCTCGTGATACGCCGTGATTTAACCACCCAGATTATTCACAAGTATGAATTGTACCAGGAATCGAGTACGATGGTTGATCGGATAATATGGGCGACAAAAAACAACACTCCGAAAATATTTGGGCATATAAAGTCAGCTACAACAGGCAAGTCAATATTGGCACGAGACTGATGTTTAACGTCATAGGAATAAAGATCGTTTACCTAGATAAATGTAAATACTAATAAATTACTAATAAATTACGAAGAAATTTCATACATAATACAGAAAAGACCGCATTCCCGGGGTTCCCGCCATGGCGTCCGTTTCCGATCAAGACCGCATCTTCGGCCTTCTCGAGAACATCTCGAACATGGGCATGAAGATCGAGGATCTCAGCTCGAGAACGGATGTCTTGTGTAACATCACGCGTATCTACACGGAAATCGCCGAGAAGACCCGGAATCCAGAAATCTTGCGCCGTGCGCTGGAACACTCGAACAAGGTCAGCAAGCTCGTCTTCGAATTCAACGGCCTCAGGGAACAAGCCCGCGTCGCCGACGTCACGTTCCGGAGCATGGGCATGAAGATCCAGGCACTCAACCTGGTCTGGAAAATAGAAGAAGAGGCGCGCCGGATCAAGGAATTAAAGATGCGGGTCGAGATCATGCTGGAGATCACGGCGATATTGCATGGACTCAAGGAAATGGAGAATTACGAGGAATTGCTCAAGCGGGTCTTGAAATCTATCGAGATCTCGACGAGCCCGCTCGTCGTCAAGATCGACAGCTACATGCTCGTGTACAAGCACTTCATGATAAAGAACGACGAAAAACGAGCAAACGAGATTCTCGCCACCGCGCTCAATCACCTCGATAATGGCATCGAGCGCTCGTTGAAGGGCGAGATCTTGCGGACGGTCGTTAACATGTTCATCTCGATCGCGGAATCGGCGCAGCAAGATAAAACGCAATATTTAACAAAAGCCATCGACCTCGTGAAGAAATACGAGCACGTGGATGACACGGACCTCGTATTCGGGGATATTCTCAAGCAAATCTTCGCCAACGAAAAAGCGGATTGGCTGAAACAAAATGCGGTGTGGATCATCGAGAAGATCCTCGCCATGGAAAAGATGCGCATCAAGATCGACAGTATCTTCGGCCTCCTCACCAAGGCCTACAAGGACAAGATAGATCTCGAGCCGGATCGCATCAAGCAACTCCTCGCCGTGTTGGACGCGATGGAAAAGACAAGGCTCGGTCCATCGCATTACGTCGCGTTTCGCCTCATGCGCCTTCAACTCGAAGGGATATTCGTAGATCCAAATACATTCTTCACCGGGATCGAGGCCCTACTTAATGAGCTGCTCCATTCGAGCCAGTTCCGCAAGAACCTGCAAGAATGGGTCGCGCAAGCGCTAGGGGGCGTCGTGAGCTTTTTCAGACTCGCCCGGCCGGCCCGCGTCGAGTACCTCGAGAAGGCCATAGGATTCACGTTCAACTACGGCCTCCCAGACATAAAAAACGACGTGCTCAAGTCGATCCTACTTGCTATGATTGAGCATGCAGTTTCCGCAAAAAATATCGAGCTTCTTGACCATTGCATAGATGTTTCCAAACGGATTGATGCCTTGGATGATAGAATTTTCGTCTCGACTTCCATCGGCCAGGCTTTCTACGAGCTGAACAACGTCCCCAAGGCGCAAGACGTGATTTCTGCATGCCTCGATGAGCTCATCAACATCACGAAGCCAACAGCACGCATCGACGCCCGGATCCAGCTCGCCCGCACCATCATCACGCGCCAGTACGACGTCGACGGCACCCTCATCTTGCTGGAGGACGCCGTCCAGGACGCTAACCTGTACCTGGTCAAGGTCACGAACAAGACCGTCGCGCTGCATGATATTGCCTCGGAGGCGATGAACGTGTACATGACGCTGTTCGAGGCCGAGGAGGAGGCAAAGCGCCAGAAGTACAACACGATCATGGCGAAGGCGAAGGAAGAGGTAGATTCACACACGCAGAAGGGCCTCGAGAACGCCATCAAGCTCTACGAAGATGCGCTCTACATGATGAACGGCACCACGGATCGCTACGAGCATGCTTTCGTCACGGAGCAGATAGCACGCTTGCGCACGTACCTGCAAACCTTCACAGAAACGACCCAGCCGAGCCTCCAGCAGCTGGAGACGGAAACCGGCCAGAAAGAACATTACAAGGTCTCCAAATCGGACATCGTGTACAAGCAGTCGATTCTATGGCGAAAAAAACGCGAGTTGATCTATTCGATCGAGATCACGAACAACGCGCGTGTCCAGGTCACGGAACTGTTTTGCCGGATCAAGAAATACGCGGGCGAGTACCTGGAACTCATGCACGACAACGTGCAAAAGATGCAAGTGCTAAAGCCAAACGGCACGTTCATATGCGAGTTCAACTTCGTCGCCAAGCGGGACATCGTGCCGATCAAGGCTATCGAATCAGACATCAGCTTCTTCGACCCCGTGAGCGAGTCCACGATGATCATCGACTTGGAACACCCGAACACGAGTGCTGCCTTCAAGTTTTTCGAGCCGAAGACCATCAACGTCGACAAGTTCGAAAAAATACGACAAAAAATGGAAAAAAAAATCCACGAGCTCGTGCTTCCCTTCAACGTGTACCTGGCGTGGAAGAAAATCGTTGGTCTCTTGAAGAAGCTGCCGTTTACGGTCGTGCAAAGGGATTATAACGAGATCGCCAACCATTTTTTCGGCGTGCTTCGCTTGTACGGCGAGAGCAGGTGGCCACGCATTAAAAAGTTCTCGACACTCATCCAGATCATCATTTCTGGCGATGTAAACGAACGCGAGTCAAACGTCAAGCTCGAGTTTTACATCCAAGACTCGCTTATCTTCCACAACCTCCTTAACATGTTCCAGGAACTCATCGAGGTCTTCGAATGCCCGAATGTTGAATGCAATGCTCCGCTCGACAAGGAGAAACTGGTACCGGATGGCTATGGCACGTGCAAGTTCTGCAACCAGCTCTTCTACCTGGACGCGAACCTGGCGAAGCTGGACAAACCCCTGCGCTTGAGAACGGTGACCCTCCAAAGCTTGCTGGACGACAGCCAGTCCCTGGATCTCGTCTCCAAGCGAATAAAGCAGCTGAAAAAAGATGGCATGGAGGAATTCCTGGCCGCTTTTACAGCCGAAGCCAAGGAAAAATACAAGGCTGCCTTCGAGAAGGTGTCGAAAGGAGAGATCAAGGCTCGGGATTTCCTCGCCGAATCGATCAAGAACGGGGACGACAAGCTCATCCAATCGATTCTGACCAAGCACGATTGATCAGAACAAGGGCACGACCCGCGAGGAAAATTCACTCGGAGTCTCGGGCGTTCGTCTTTTGATTTTTGCGCATTAAAAATATATACCGTTGGTCATCCTTATCTCCTATAAACCACGAGGTCATCGACGTGCATCGCACAAGGAGACTTGGTAACGCCGGGATATTCTTATTATTATGTTGTATAGCGTTTAACGCATGCTCGACGGCGACCGCTGCCGCGATCACGCCATCCATATACGTGGCGGATTACAATCGCGTGAACACGGGGTCGCACCCCATCACGGCAGCCATGCTCTTCCCGAACGACACGGCCTGGAGGGATCCGGACGTCGAATGTCTCATCATCACGAACCAGACCTTCGTCGCGGAATTCCAGCGGCTCGCGGATCTCAAGACGAGCCGGGGGGTCTACACGATCGTCATCACCATCCAATCGATCTACGCCGACGCGCGGTTCAACTCGTCGGGGCCGGATCATGCCGCGTGGATCCGCAACGCCATCAAGCATTATTACAGCTTCAACGGCACCGAGTTCGTGATCCTGGGCGGCGACGTCAACATTATCCCGATCCGGTACGTTTACAACCCGGATACCACCGAATTCGCCAGCTTCTCGGGGCAGTACTCGACCGAATTAAAGCCGACGGACCACTATTATGCGGGTCTAGAAGGCACGTGGGATGCGGATAACGATGGCAAGTTTGGCGAGATGGGCGTCGTGGGAACCTCGGCCGACGAGGCCGATTGGACAGCGGAGGTCTACGTGGGCCGGATACCTGCCAACAACGTGGCGCAAGTACACACCATGGTGCAGAAGATCATCGACTACGAGACCAACCCGCCCGCTGGCTCGTGGCTGAACAAGGGCGTCTTCGCGGGCGCCGTGTCTCAGTATGGATCGGGGACCAGTCCCCCTGTCGATGAAGCTAAACTTAGCGAATTCATGATCGACAGCTATTTTGGATCCATGAGCCCGGACCGGTTGTATGATCACACGGCGGGATACATACCTCCATCGCCATACACGGACCTTTCAGAGGCGAGTTTGCGGAACGCGTGGAATGCCGGGGCTTCAATTATTAATCTGGCGGGACACGGCCAGCCGACATTGTTCACGGGAGACGGCGTGCCGCCATCAGGGCTTATCAACGCTGCAGGCGCGAGCCTTCTCACCAATGGCGGGAAGTTACCACTTGCCTACATCTTTTCCTGCTCGTCCGGGGCGTTCGATTTTTTGGAACGCACGGGCATTTCCAACTCCCTTTCCGAGGCGCTGGTTCTCAATGACAACGGCGGGGCCATCGCGGTCGTGAGCGCACTCCGCACGACTTTCTACTTCACGGTCGACCCGCTCTTCGAGGCGTTGAACGAGGGACAGAACAGGTTTTTCTGGCGAGAATTCATGGTTAAAAACGAGTACCAACCCGGCCGGGCCCTGTACTTATCCCAGGAGAGTTACATCGAGCAGTTCATTAATAAATACTGGAACGTGCAATTGAACCATGATCCCGAACTCGCGAAGAACCCGAACTACCTGGGTCAAGAGGAAAAGTTCCGCAAGAACTTGCTGACCTATAATCTCCTCGGCGATCCGGAAATATCAATATACACGAACGCGCTAAGGGAATTCGCCAGCGATATATTCGGCCAGAACGCTAGCATCGGCGATATGCTCGTGTTTGAGATCGTCGACGATTCGGGCATGCCCGTCCCGAACGCCAGGGTGCTCGTGAACGGGTCTGGCTATTACATCGTGGCCCGTGCCAACGCGCAAGGCATTGCCTCGGTTCGGATCCCGCACGACCCGGCGTTGATCGGGAAATATATGAACGTCACGCTGTCCGGGCACAACATGAACGCGTCGAGGGGCAGCATCCTCTTGATAGAGGACACGCAGGCCCCTGCATCCTTGCAAGTCGATGTCCCCTCGGAGACCGTCGATTATCGGGGATCCTTGATAATCAACGCATCGGGGATCGACGCGGGTTCTGGCCTTCGCTATGCATTCATCATCGTCGTCGATGAAACGGGAAGCACGGCAGCCATTCACGCCATGTCCAGGACGCACGTGAAGGGGAACAGCACGTCGTTCAAGTTCAAGTATCCAGGAGCTCTGCCGCCGGGCGAAACGATCCGGTTCTACGTCGTCGCCTTTGATGCCTCTGGAAACTACGTCATCGCGACCCCCGCACAAAACCAGTTTTATACGGTCTCTATAACGTCGCGGCTTGTCGAAGAGGTCATGCTAGGGGTGCTCGCCATCGGCACGCCGGCTGCCGTCGTGTTGATTCTCTCGTGGTTCCTCATCACCAGAAGGCGACGCATCCAGCGCATCAAGGAGGTCGGATGAGAACCGAGCCATCCCGTCTTCATTAATTCGTGGACATGAATAATTCATATACGGGAGGACATTCGATCTATCCATGAGTTTTGGAGCGCGGTTCCTCAAGTCCTTGAGCCAGAACTGGTGGGTGCTTTACTGGATTATCACCATCGTCCTTTTGGTCACTGCTTATCAATGGGGCATTATAGCAGTCGTGCTTTTTTTTATCATCGTTATTTTCATCTTTTTTATGAAAAAAAGGAAGAAGGCATCGATATCGAGGAATTTATTGGGTATTGAAAAAATAAACGAGCGGGATCTCGCCCGACTCGCGGGGGTCTACATCGAGGAGGCCCATGCTTTCCTACACGACGTTTCCAGGAATCCGGATGCGTCCGGCATCCCGATCCTCGTCAAGGGCGAGTACATCTACTATTCAAACGCTGTCATCAAGAAATTCAAGAAGTTATACAAGGAAGGCAAGAATACGAAGGAATTGATCGAGGAAATGCCCCAATTCGAGACGCGCGAGGAGGTCAAGAAGATGCTCGAGAAATTGAAGGAATTCGGACAATGCCGGGTGAAACTTGGACGATTTATAAAGGATCGTGCGGCGTCCAAGCTAAATCCCGTATTGTCGGAATTCGATGAATTGCCCGCCCGGGCGAAAGAGGGCGAGAAGGAACCGCCTTCCACAGCACCTTCGGAGGAGGAAGAAGAAGAGACACGAGAGAAGGCGAAAAAACTTGCCGAGAAGGCCCCGTCCAGGAAGATGTTTCCGGCTCTTGGCATTGTCGTCGCCCTCGTGGGCGTGATATTACTCGTGTCCGCAAGCGTCTCGTTGAACAACGGCACGGTTGGCATTGTCACGAATTATTCGTCGTACCATACTTGGCTGGAGGAGATCTCGAACACCACGGGGTACAGCATGATTTTCCAGGGGATCGCCGTCGTGCTCGCGCTTGCCTATCGGAGGAAGGTAATGGTCGTCGCGCTCTGTGCCAGCGTCGTGTTCGCGCTTTCGATCGTGCTGTACATCAACTACTTCCGGCCATACATGAACGTCATCCCTGCCATCGACGCCGAATCGGCGCTGCAATCTTTCAAGGGCATCATCGGCACGCTGGAAGCACTGGCGATCATCCCCGCCTTGCTGGGCTTGGCCGTCGATGCGTACCGCCTCCGGATGCACACTCGTTAGGATCGCGGCCGATGGATGCCTTTCTTCGTGCCTTTTTGCACCCTCTTGCCAAAGCCGATGCGATGCTTTTTTATGGCTGAGCGTGTCTAGGGAATAGGCAGCACTCGGCATTTAGCTTGGGCGGGACACATGGACTCATTCATATTCGGATATGGAACGCTGATCCCGAAACATTACCGGGAGAACAAGATCGTCGCGGAAATCAAGGGTTTCAAGCGGATCTTCCACCCCGGTGATGATTATGGCCTCTGGTATCCCTTCGTGATAACCAAAGCGGATGCCACGTGCCGGGGGTTGCTCATCCGCGATCCCGATGGCACCATCCTCACGGCGACTGACACCTACGAGGGCTATCCGGAACTCTACGACCGGGTGGAGGTCCCGGCGTTCGTCATCCAGAGCGCCGGGAGCCAGCCCGGCGATGCTCAACTGCCGACGAAAGCGTGGTTATATGTACCGTCGACGAAGACGTGCAGCCTCACGCTCGATCGCATCTTCAAACAGATGAAAAAGCACGACAAGATCGCGTACAAAGAAATGATGGAGAAGGACTTGTGGCTCGAAAAGATGCGACAAGAATACCCGCATATCGTCGAGTCTTTACCTGCCCTATTCACGTGAAAGTGAGATAAGCCTATTCGAAGAGTTTCTTGTTCTCCAGCAAGAATTTCGGCCCGATGCCCTTGATATCAGCCAGTGGACCTTCGATGCCCTTGGGATTCCCAGTCTTCGTGTACAAGACGGTCGAGTCCTGGATCGCCTTGAACACGCGCATCGGGCTTTTGAACTCGGCGATCAACTTCATGGCAGTTTTGGGCCCGACCCCGATCAACCCTTCGAGCAGGAAGGCTTTCCGCTCGTCTATCGTCATGAGCTTGGGAACGCCACGCGCGAGGATCGGGTCTTCATCCTTGATCTGCACCCGGATGGCCAGTCTCTTGAGGATAAGCGCCGTGTCGCGCCAGTCCCGTGCGGGAATGACAGGCAGGCTGAACCGCCACGCAAGATAGACGAGTGCCCCGAAGATGGATGCAGGATTCATATCCGTGTTGTCAAAGATGCTGTTGAAGTTCTCGAGGATCAGGATGGGATTCGACGCGCTCTCGTAAAGACGGTTCACTTGTTCGAAGAGACGGTTGTCCATGATGGATGAAGTCAAGTCATTGCCCGATTTTCGCTCGACGATGACATCCCCGGAAATAGAATAATCGCCGACTTCTAACCTTCCTTGATCGACCGCGACGCCCTCTTGTTCGAGCCAAGCCTTGATCTCGGCAGGTTCACGGTAATCCATGAGGATCTTTGGATTTCTTGGGACGGGCTGCTCATCGGGGACTGCCATGTGCCTCGATATCGTCTTGCACTGGGCATATTTAAGGAAGGGACGCCACCGAATTAGTAAAGCGGCAATGCCGAGGACGCGAGAGAAAGGCGGAGAACCGAAGCGGCAATGCTTGAAGCACGAGTTACAGTTTATCGATGATTTTAAACAGGGCTTTCTTTGCCTTGCAGACCGGGCAACTATCCGGCGCATCTCCGATAACCGTGTAGCCACATACGCCACAAACAGAGACCTTTTTCACATCCAAGTCCTTGTTGCCCATGGCTTTCTGTAGAGCCTCGATATATAGCTTCTCATGAAGTTTTTCTGCTTCTAGGGCACCATTGATGCTCTGGATCGCTGCCTTTTCCTTTGCATGCTCCGCATCGGCCTTGAAAGCGGGATACATGGTCGTCACTTCGTAATTCTCTCCTTTAATGGCAGCCTTAAGATTTTCCACGGTCGTACCGACACCGAACAATTTCAGGTGGTTCATGGCGTGCACGGTCTCGGCTTCGGCTATTGCCTTGAACAGCAAGGCGATCCCTTTAAATCCCTCGTCTGCGGCCTTTATTGAAAATGCAAGATATCTCCGGTTTGCTTGTGATTCCCCGGCAAACGCGCTTTTCAAGTCCTCAAGCGTTTTTTCATCCATGATCATCATCCTTTTTCAAGTATCGTTCAA
Organism: Candidatus Sigynarchaeum calidifontis; assembly: GCA_030587475.1. Classification (GTDB taxonomy): domain Archaea; phylum Asgardarchaeota; class Lokiarchaeia; order Sigyniarchaeales; family Sigyniarchaeaceae; genus Sigyniarchaeum; species Sigyniarchaeum tengchongense. The sequence goes on along the minus strand of JAUQYZ010000073.1, from coordinate 2,077 downwards.
TCGAGCAATGATTAATGCCCGAACCAGCACGATGCTGTTTTCAGATCTCTCTATCCCGTTAAAAAACACTCGGTTTTCAATCATATTTTCAATCATAATTACCTATGCACGCTCCACGAAAATCTTAAAGTGCGCAGTGCAACACCTTATGCGGAAATTCGATAGAATAAACAAGTGCTTGGTGATTGGACAATGAGAATCGTGATCATCGGCAACGGCGTTGCTGGCATGAAGGTCGCCGAGGACGTCCGCAAATACAGCAGCTCGGTAAAGATAGATTTGTTCAGCGACGAGAAGCACGGCTATTACTCGCGGGTCTGGCTGCCTGAAATCATCTCTGGGCTCAAGACACCTGAGAGCATCATCATGCGTGATGTAAAGTGGTACAGTTCAAAATCGATAAATTTCCATCCAAACACACGCGTGATTGACGTGGACCCGAAGGAACGGAAGGTAAAAACCGATGCAGGGGAGATCGTCCCTTATGACAAGTTGTGCATCGCCACGGGCGCCTCGTGCAGTGTTCCACCTTTCAAGAATGCCACCGTCAAGGGCGTGTTCACCCTCCGGACGATCGACGATGCCCTTGCCATCAAGGAGTATATCAAGGGAAAAAAGAAGGCCGTGTGCATCGGGGGCGGGTTACTCGGCCTCGAAGCCGCACGAAACGTGAAAACGGCAGGTTTGGACACGACCGTCGTGGAGGTATTTCCCAGGCTACTTCCCAAGCAGTTATGCACCACGAGCGCGGGAATGCTGAACGACCAGATACGTCACCTCGGCATCGATACGGTCTTGGGTGCCACGGTGGAGGCGATCCTGGGAACCGATCATGTCACCGGCGTCAAGCTCGCCGGCGAAAAGGTACTCGAGGCCGATTTTGTACTTGTATCCGCGGGCATCAAACCGCGGCTCGATCTCGCGGTGAAGGCCGGGTTGAAAGTGAACAAGGCCATCGTCGTGAACGAGTTCATGCAAACGAGCGACGAGAACGTTTTCGCGGCTGGTGATGTCGTGGAATTCGGCGGTAAAGGGTGGGGCATAATACCCGCCGCGCTGGAACAAGCCGCCGTCGCGGCGAAAAAGATCGCAGGTGAACCTTGCGACCCGTACGTGCCGACGATCCCCTCCAACAAGCTCAAGATCATGGACTTCGACGTCATGTCCGCGGGCTCGGCGATCCTGGACGACGACGACCAGAACTGCCGCGTGTTTATCTCAAAAGACGAGTTGAAGGGAGTCTACAAGAAATTCGTCGTGCGCGACGGAAAACTCATCGGCTCGATCTTGCTCCAGGCCAAGAAGGACGAGGGATTCGTGACCCAGAACATTAACAAGGAAGTGCCGGAAGAAGAGATCAAGAAACGCGTCGAAACAAGCACGTGAATTTATCCAACTCATCCTCGTCCTAGTTGTGTTTCTTGATTCAATGAAGCAAAGGGGGCGGGGAATAATCATGCCCTAGTCATTTTTAAGCATGTTTGGGTCGATGACCGTTATTTCAAGCCTGGTCAAACTTGGACATCAAGGCCAAGTTTGTCCAAACTAAGGCTTGTCGATGTTTGACAAGCAAGCGGGCGATAACGGGCGCCCTCCCCTTTGGCGTGTAGCCGCGGGGATGTTGGTGTGGTTCGCACGTTGCGTCCTCCATTCAAGTCGCTGTCCACCTTCTTTTTACAATTCTCGTTCGTGCACGTGAACGTCTTCCCGTCCCGGTTACCCGTGGCACCGCACGCGTTGCATCGCTTCGACGTGCCCCTGGCATCGACGAGTTCCACCGCGATGCCCGCGAGGCGGGCGAGCCGCGTCGCGCGTTCCTGGACTTGCGAGAAAAACCAGTGCACCTGCCACGACGCCAGCCACGATCCCGATTCCCGCTTGGACGCGTGCGACGACCACGACAGGTCCTCGAACCGCAGCAACTCGACCCCGTGGTGCACGCACGCGGCCACGATGCGAGTCGCCACCTGGCGGGCCATCTCCTCGTGCAGGTGCCGCACACGCCGCCAGCAGCGCTGCCACTCGCGCCGTGCCACGAAATACCGCCACGCATGCCTGCTCCGCTTCCCGAACCGCT